>CAJQPW010000054.1 GCA_905480295.1 uncultured Rhizobiaceae group bacterium
ATAACCTATTGGGACAAGGGCGTCTTCCACGCTGAACGCCTGCCGAACGGGCCAGACATTCTGGCAAAATACCCCTGCACAGCGGCCGTGTTTAATCAGCCTGACCGGGATATCGGTTTTCGCAAGGCCGTCTAATCGCCAGCCGGTTGCCGGATTTTGGGAGTTTGAAATTGCCTGAGATCGATACGTTAGAATTGCAGGTCGGCGATCCTCTTGCCCAACAGCGCTTTTACCGGGACGTGATCGGCATGCGGGATCTTGACCGGGGCCGGATCGGCTATGACGACGAAGAAATGGGTATCCGCTTTCTGCCCGCTCAATCACCCTACGCACCGGGACCAGCCGATCTGTATTGGAAGATCGCGATTGCCGTACCGGACCTCGACCTGGCCTGCAACCAACTGGTTGCGGCCGGGGTTTCGGTCGCACCACCGCGACAGTTTCGCGATGTCGGCTATCTGACCAATTTCAAAGACCCGGAAGGTTTCAGCATCGAACTGATCCAGCATGTGTTCGAAGGAGACGTGTCGCCCTGCCCGGTTGACCCGTCACGGCTTGGCGGGGGCCCCTGTCTCAATCTGCTGACCCTGCGCTGCCATGACATTGACCCGATCAACCGCTTTTGTCTCGACCAACTCGGCATGCGCACCCTTTCGGTGCAGCCGGTGAATCCCTACGGATTCACCTTGTATTTTTATGCCTTTACGGATGAAGAACCGCCTGACGCGGATCTGAAAGCCATCGCCAACCGCAGCTGGACCTACCAGCGTCCCTATACTGTGCTTGAAGTGCAGCACCTGCACGATGCGCAGGCCGTGACCGGTACCGACGCCAAAGCTGCCGGCTATGGCCGAACAGTGATCACCGGCAAGTCCTTTTCAAGCAACAACGCGCTTGGCCTGAGCGCCAGCGTCGATGGCCCGTCCGGGTCAGAAACCAGCGATTTTTAGTAGCGCTTGCCCGACTGCTGCTCGGCCCCGGCATATAAAATGTGCCGCTTCGCCTGGGCATCCTGTCGGCAAAGCTCAAAGTCGGCTTCCTGCAGGCGATCGGCGGGAGAACTGGCAATCTTGAAATTGTTCCACCGGTCCTCGCCCTGAACATGGGCCACCAGTGACTTTGTTCCATCCTGCTGTTTCATCGAAGCCTTGATATAGCGGATGGCCGATCCGATCCGGCGGTCATCGGTCGAATTGGGACCGGACGCGTGAAACAGGTGACCGTGGTGCATGGAGGCCTGACCGGGGGCGAGCTCTACGGCAACCGCATCGGCTTCATCCACATCAACGGCGATTTCCTGTCCGCGGGTCAAAAGATTGTTGTCGCTGAATGTATCGATGTGATCGACAGCGCTTTGGGTGTGACTGCCCGGCACGAATTTCATCGCCCCACTGGCAACACTGACATCGGACAGCGCCACCCAACAGGTTGTCTCTTCGGCATCGTCCAGTCCCCAGTAGGTCAGGTCCTGATGCCAGGAAACAATCTTTGGCGAATTGGCTTCCTTGATGAACAGTCCGGCGCTCCAGACCATCAGATCTGGCCCGAGAATCCTGGATGCAGCTTCCAGCAGTTTGGGATGGCGGATCAGCCGATCAAAGGAAGGCAACAGACGATCGGGATAGGCACGCAGCAGGACCAGCCGCTCGGGATCATCAGCAAGTTCTGATTCTGCCTTTTCAAGATCCGCCCTCAGCTCAGCGGCTTCATGGCTTTCAAGAACATCAAGAGGAAATACATATCCATCCTCCGCATACCGCGCCTCAGTAGACCGACTGTCGAGCATGACAAACTCCTAGAATTCACTTCTTTGGTTGCAACCTAACGCGATCATTCTAGCTGGCCAAGAGCTCTTGAACTTCGGCCATGCTCGGCATCGAGGGGGCCGTTCCGGGTCGCGTTACTGAAATTCCTGCCGTGGCGCAGCCCAGCCGCACGGCTTCCAACGGGTGCAATCCCCGGGCGAGGCCGGTTGCCATGCCACCGTTAAAGGCATCACCGGCACCGGTGGTTTCAACCACGGGCCCCGCCACGATGGCAGCGATGTGCTCACTTTGGGTTTTGGTGTGCAGCAATGCGCCCTGCGCACCAAGCGTAATGACGACACTGCCAACGCCTCTATCGACAAGGATATCGGCGGCCTTGCGGGCATCCTCAACGGTCTGGACAGCAACACCCGTCAATTCCCCGGCTTCGGTTTCATTGGGAGTAAGATAATCGCACAGGGTGAAAATATCATCGTCCAGCTCAGCCGCCGGTGCCGGGTTCAGGATCGTCGTCACCCCCGCCTGCCGTGCAATCTGCAACGCACGATGGGCTGTGGGAACGGGTTGTTCGAGCTGGGTCATGAACACGCTGGACTGCCGGATGAGGTCGGCATTGTGATCCATGTCTGCGGGGGTTATCAGGTTGGCTGCACCCGGACAGACAATGATCGCGTTGTCGCCGCTGGCTTCCTCAACAAAGATATAGGCCGCGCCGGTATAGCTGTTGCCGTCCCGAAGAGCGGCACTTTTGACATTGGATTCGGTCCAGATCTTTTCTGCCATATCGGCAAAATCATCATCACCCAGACGGGTTAAAATGGTGACATCACCACCAAGCCGTCCCACCGCAACCGCCTGATTGGACCCCTTGCCACCGGGTCCGAGCGCGAAGGAATTACCGAGAATGGTCTCGCCCATGCGTGGCGGACGTTCCGCGCGGTAACTTGTATCAGCAACAAAAATACCAAGCACAGTAATGTGTTTTGAGGAAACCACGGTCCGTTATTCCCCATCTGGAGGAATGACGCCTTTGCGGAAGGCAAAACAGCCATAAAAGCGCCGCTCATGGGTCTGGATCACAGCAAAGGCCTTCTTGGCCCGTTCATAGAAAGCATAGCGTTCAATCGACACCAGTTTCAGCGGCTGGCCATGCGCCGCGTCCACTTCCGCCTGCACTTCTTCCATCACCGGCAGGATTTCATCGGCTGACCCGACAACTTCCATACGGGCCGCCGCATCGTCGACGAAAGTATCCAGCGGGTAGACCGACAGCACCGCCGCCGCCACTTCCGCCGACGAACGATCAATGCGCAGCAGTTTTCCATAGGTGGTCTGCCGGGCGACGGATTCGCCGGGAAAATTGGTATCGGCGATGATCAGGTCGTCTCCGTGACCCATGGCGCGCAGCGCCTGTAAAATGTCGGCATTTAGAAGCGGGTTGATATTTTTCAGCATGAAATGTCCGTTTTCCAGGTTTGTAGACCGTCCGAATGGGTCTATGGGCGATTATTCTGGTGCAGTTGGATGTTGATCCTATGCGGCATGCCGACGTCATTGCAATCACCGTTGCCGGTTGTTTTTCTTCACCGCACAATCGAGCCGAAATCCGAAGGTATTTTGATTGCGGGACACACAGCAGATGAACTACGATTCCGCGCTGATCAATCGGTACGACTGGTCAGCCCTACCCTATTGGAGAACAGTAAAGTGATCAGCGTTGGTGAAGCGACAATGCGGCTGTTGGCCCGCTATGGTGTCGATACGATTTTTGGCATTCCAGGTGTACACACGCTGGAATTCTACCGGGGGCTTGCCGAGGGTTCCGCAATTCGGCACGTGCAGGCGCGCAACGAACTGGGCGCAGGCTTCATGGCCGATGGCTATGCCCGTTCTACCGGCAGACCCGGCGTGGTTCTGACCATATCCGGCCCCGGCGTGACCAATGCAGCGACCGCGCTTGGCCAATCCTATGCGGATTCAGTTCCCCTGCTGATGAAATCGGCGGAAACATCCAGCGATTCGCTGGGCAAGGGCTGGGGCGTGCTGCATGAAGTCACCGATCTCAATGCCGTAACCCGTCCCCTGACGGCACTCAGCGTGTGCTGCCGGGCAGCGGAAGACATGCCAGGGCATCTGGCAAAGGCGTTCGAAATCTTTACGTCGCAGCGCCCACGACCGGTGCACATCTCTGTTCCGATCGACGTTCTTTCAATGCTGGTTGACGAGGACTGGCAAGCCGTAACTCCACCACCGCGCCCGCAGCCCGAAGCCGCTGAAATCGACAAGGCCGCCGCGTTGCTGCAGGGCAGAAAGCGACCAGTAATCCTGACCGGTGGAGGGGCAAGCGAGGCTGATGTGACCCGTCTTGCCGAGCGGCTGGGCGCGGTTGTGATTTCATCCAATGCGGGCAAGGGAATTGTTCCTGACGGCCATGCGCTTAATCTGGGCGGATCGATCTGCCGGCCCGAGTGCCAGCGGGTCATTGAAAGGGCTGACGCCGTCTTGGCCATTGGCACAGAACTGTCTCCGACAGACAGTTACATTCCAAAACTTCCCTTGCATGCTCCATTGGTGCGGATCGACATCGACCCCCATAAGATCAACGATCTTTATCCAGCCGACGTGGGCATCGTCAGCGATGCAAAGCCAGCGGCGGTGGCACTGTTGGCAGCGCTGGGCAAAGGGAACCCCGCATCCGGCGCAGAACAAATCGTCCGCGAAATCAAACAATCAATTCCACCAACGCTCAATCCTTCAGAACAACAGCACCTGCGGTTGCTGACCGTGATCCGTGAGAGTTTGCCCGACGATGCAATCATCATGGGCGACGCCTGTCAGGTCTCCTATTCGGCTTCCTTTGCCTTGCCGGTGCAACAGCCAAGACGCTGGCACTATGCTGCCGGCTATTGCGCGCTGGGATTTGCTTTCCCCAATGCGATCGGTGCGAAACTGGCGCAGCCGGAACTTAGTGTCATCGCCATTGCCGGCGATGGCGGATCGATGTTCACGATTCAGGAACTGGTCACGGCAGCTGAACAGAAACTGCCGATACCGTATATTCTTTGGCACAATCACGGATACAAACAGATCCGCGATGACATGCGTGACGGCAATTATCCCCGGGTGGCGGTTGATGGTCTCGCACCCGATTTCACCAGGCTTGCCGAGGCCATGCACTGCAGGACGGCCAGACCAGATTCTGCAGACAGGTTGGCCAAAGACATCAAGCAGGCGCTGTCGTCCGACGGGCCAACGTTGATCATTGTGGAAGAAGATTCCGGCTGGTTACGCTCTTAAATAACGGCGAAGTCGCTAGCGGGCTGCTGCACTTTCCACCGCCCGCATGACCCGCAGAATATTGCCACTCCATAGTTTCGCCAGATCCGACTCGGTGTATCCACGCCTCAGCAATTCGCGGGTCACATTGAATGTTTGGGATGCATTGTCCCAACCTTTTACACCCCCGCCGCCGTCAAAATCTCCGCTCAGGCCGACGTGATCAATGCCGGCAATTTTTACCGCGTGGTCAACATGGTCGATGAACTGGGAGATGTTGACGTCGGTAAACTGGCTTCGGTTGTTTCTGGTTTCACTGCGATATTCTTCGATAAGTTCAGGGCTGGCAGCACCAAATGCGGCACCGGATGTCAGGCCCAATCGTTCGCGCAGGGCTTTTTGTGCCTTTGCCAATGCCGGATCAAGCCTGGCGACATAGGATCTGAAAGCAACCATCTGTGCCACTCCGTTGCTGTCGCGAATGGCCCGCAACTGCTCGTCATCAAGATTGCGCGGATTATCAAACACGCTGCGCGCGCCGGAATGGGAGGCAATGACAGGTGCGCGGGACAATTCAATCGCCTGCAACCCGGTTTGCTTACCCACATGGCTGAGATCAATCATGATCCCGTTGTCATTCAACGTGGTCACCAGCTCTCGTCCGAGTTCGGTCAGCCCCGCATCTTCTTTCGGATCACCCCGACGGACATTGGGGTTTGAACTGCCACCGAACTGGTTGTTGCCGAAATGCGTGATCGAGACATATCGCACCCCGCGCCCGGCCCACATGGCGACATCCTCGACGGACTGGCCGAGCGGATAGGCATTTTCCATTCCGATCAGAACAACCCGGCGACCGGTTGCCGCAAGGGTGATGACGTCGTCGGCGGTGCGGGCAAGACCGACCTGATCGGGATAGCCCTGCAACAGGCGTTCAATGCCGCGGAACTTAACCTCGGCTGCATTTCGGGCCTTTTCAAACCCTGCCGGATCGAGCGCACCCTGCCCGGTATAGATGATGAAAAAACCCGCATCCAACCCGCCGATCCGCATGCTCGGCAGATCAACCTGAGCCCCGGTAAAGCGCCCGGGATCAAGTTTGCGCGTGGCATAATTTCCACCAATGTCGATATGGGTGTCGATGGTCAGGAGGCGGTCGTGGATCGCCCTTGCTTCATTTTCAGATACGGCTGTGTCCTGCGCCAGGGCTGGCCCAGATATCAGGGCCGCCAAAGCGGTAAGGATCGCGGGTAAAGTGCGCTTCATGGTTGATGTCCCCTGTGCCCGATCAACAGTTTTGGGATCGCTCGTGCCATCCAGGCCCGATTTGACTCCCCTTCAACTGCCGATGAGGATACTGCTGCAGAATTGGCGTTGGCAATGGCACCCACCACAGGACGGTTTTACGCGATGGACGATCTCGGCTTCAGCTTTCGGCAAATGAAAAACGGAGACGTGGTGATTTCCCACCATGGCAAGCGGGCGACAACGCTTCGCAGTGACAAGGCAGCGGCGTTTCTGGAAGACATGAACGGAGTGGACACCGTTTCACAGCAACAGGAAATGGCCCGCCTGACCGGCAATTACCGGCGGGGCAATGAGCGAACCGCCAAGCGGCACCCACGAAACCGATAGCCCAAACCCTAAGGGCGCTTGCGTCTTGTGGGGTCGAACCAGTGGGTGGTGATCCTAACCGGCCTGGCCGCTGTCCTTTAAGAAACGGGCCATGCCACGCACGTTCAGTTCACGCCAACCGCCATATTGCTGCCAGTCCTTGTACTCTTCCATCTGGACTGACGTGGCCAATTCGTCGACCGACTTACCCGCCTTGAGACCGGCCAGAACCCGCTCACGCAGTTTTTCCATATAGATACGCGCATCAGCAGCGTCGGACTTAACTCCAATTCGACCGTGGGCAGGGGCAAAAATGTCAAAATCCAGTGTCTCGATCTTTTTGATCTGATTGATCCAGCCGTCGATATTGGAGCGGCCCATATTGCGAAAGGGCAGTCTTTTTGGCGAGGCCGCATCGGTGATGAACGCTACATTTTCCGGCCTCACCACCACCGTGATGAGATCCTTGCCATGGCCTTCTCCAAGCCAGGTCAGTTCGAAGGTTTTGCCACCAATCTGCATGTTCCTGGTATCATCAAACCGCTCATCTATCGCCACACCGTCAATCGCTTCGGGCGCATTGCCATGGGCAATCACCCGCGCACCAGCGTCAGCGTAAACCGCGCCACCCGATGCGTGATCGAGGTGGCTGTGGCTGTAAATGAGGTGGGTAACCGGTTTGTCGGAGATGCTGGAAAGATTGTCCTTCAGCCAGGTCGATGCTTCCTTGTTAATAGGATCGACGACAACGACACCGGCATCGGTCACCGTCACCAGCGAGAAATGAAAATTGTTCTGAAAACGATACACATCACCAGCTACCTTGGTGATGCTGCGTTTGGTTTCCTGGGCAAAGCCGGTGGTTGCCACCAGGCACATCAGCGTCAATGCGGCGCCTCGGATGATCAAATTCAACATGTCATTCTCCTTCTTGCTGTGTCTGCTGTGTCTTGCTGTGTCTTGCTGGGTCTTGCTGGGTCTCGCCGCACCTTGCCGCACCTTGCCCCTTCGTGCGTCCCGGTTCTGGCGGGTGTTGGAAAGTCTGCCCCCGGCTTTTTTGGCAGGCAAATTACGATTGTGTGATCACCAACGCCTTGCCCGGCTAGTTGATCACCACGCTGTAACGCACGATCCGATTGTTGTCAGAATCAGAAAAATAATAGCTGGTGCCGTGAATGGCGACGCCTTCGGGGTCATCAAACAGGTTGGGACCCAGGCCTGGTGAGCCTGATCCGATCACGCCGACAAGGCTGCCCTGATCGCCGACATTGGGATCGATCATCAAGATCCTGTGGGCGTCCTGATCAGCGACCACCAGTCGGCCAAATGCATCCACATCGAGGTAACGTGGTCCGATGAAGCCATATTTGGGGTCATTGATGATCCGAATGGGTTTCAGCTCCGGCGACAGATTGACCAGTCGCCGATTGAAATTGTCGGCCACCCAGATGCTGCCATCGGGTGCCTCCGCCACATCATGGGCACCAAAATATCCTTCGGCTGCCGCGACAACCTTTTCCCCTTCATAAGCCAGAACCGAACCGGTTCCGCCAGCCATGGCGTAGATTCTGCCATTGCTGTGGGCCAGCGCGCCTTCGGTCCGGCTGGCAGGCAGCGCCATGCTCAGCTCAGGTTCCTGACCGACAAGGCGGTCAAACACCAAAACCGCATTCAACCCGGTCACCGCTATGACGGCCCGGCCTTCGGGGTCAAAGGAAATATCATGCACACCAGCCAGTCGGCCTTCAGCCCGCATGTCGATCAGTTCAAGCGTCTGGGCATTCAAAACCGCGATGCGTGACCCGAATTTATCGGCGACATAAAGATGCCCGTCCGGTCCAATCGCCAGATCGTGCGGGTCACTGAGTATGGCCTCGCTGGCGCGGTCAAAGGACGCAAAAGGAACCGGTGCTTCCTGGCTCGCAGCGGGGAAACTCACAAGAAGGCACATTAGAATTGCTACGACGCGGCTCATCGGGGTCTCCTCAAAATTTGCAACCTGCAGGCGCTGTTTTGCAAACAGGACCCGGCGATCCAGATCCTTGTTGGTCAAAAAATTGGGTCGCACATCAGCGCTCATAAAAGCGGGAAGCCCGACGTTTAGTCAAATCGAGCTGGCCCTGCCTGCGGCGTCAAATCATTCTGGCGGCCGAGGGTCTAGGCAGGCGTTCTTTCGAATTCCAGATAGTTGCGCTGGTTGGAAATGTGATCGGCAATATGTTTTGCATCATGCCACACACCCCAGATAAAGGCAGAGCCGCGCCGCGACTGCCAGGGCAATCCGAGAAAATATATCCCCGGTTCGGTTGTCACACCGCGGTGATGCAAAGGCCGGCCGGCCTCATCCAGAACGTCAACATTCAGCCAGTTGTAGTCAACCGCATAGCCCGTTGCCCATATGATCGTATTGATGCCCTGCTTTTGCAGATCCAGCTCAAGCACAGGATTGGTCACGCAATGCGGATCGGGATCGATGATACGGGCCTCCGGTTCCTCCGGCAGGTCGAGGCCATTGCGGGCAATATAGGCATCAGCCTCATCCAGTACCGACAGATAATTGGCGTCACCCTGGGCGATATTGCGGCCAAGATCGTCTGAAAAATGCAGCACACCATCCGCGTAGGATTCCGTAAGCCCGAGCAGGTTCATGCCGCGCGCTGCGTAGCGCCTGAAGTCAACCGTCTGGCCACCGTGGGCGCCGCTGACCGAGATGGTCACATGTTCGGTACCGGGATCCACCGCCCCCGCTTCCCACTTGCCCAGAACGCCAAGCCACCACACAAAATCCCGTCCCCGATAGCTGCGTGGCGGGCGGTCATGCGGTCCCACCGAAAGATGGACCTGTCGGCCCGCACGCAGCAGTTCATCGGCAATCTGCCCACCCGAAGAACCCGCGCCGACCACCAGCACCGAACCGGCCGGAAGCTGTTGTGGGTTGTGGTAGCTGTTGGAGTGAATTTGCATCACCGGTGCATCCTGGGGCACCAGCGCCGGGAAGATCGGCCGTTGGAACGGGCCGGTTGCCGCAACCACATTGGTCGCTTCGATCACACCCTGAGAGGTCTCAATGCGAAAGGCCCGCCTGCCAGCCAGCTTGGTCACGCTCTTGACGTCCACCCCACAGCGGATGGGACAATCAATCTGTCGGGCATAGGCTTCGAAATAGTCAACAACCTGATCCTTGGTCGCGAACGCATCCGGGCTGATGTCGGGAAATGTCATGCTCGGGAAACGGTCGTGCCAGGCAGGTCCATTGGCGACCAGCGAATCCCACCTCTCCGTCCGCCAGCGCTCGGCGATCCGGTGCCGCTCCAGAACAAGGTGGGAAATCTTCCTGTTGCCGAGATGCTCGCTCAGGGCCAACCCGGCCTGACCACCACCAACAATCAGTGTATCGATTTTTTCCGTTGCCATGTCCGGCCCCTTTTTCGACGTTCAGCACGTCCTGGATTGGCGCGAGTCCCGCGCTTTGGCGATGCAGTCTTTGCAGCCTGTCGTCATCGCCTGATTGCGCGACGGGCACCACAATGCCACTGCAAAATTAATGTGTCGGGCTAAGGTCGTTGGATTCGTTGATTAGGTAAAGCACAAAAAAACTGAATATTGATTAGAATTAAACTATCTCTTTTTCGCGCTCGACTGCTGCCCGGGATTTCGCACCGCTTGTTGCCAGCGGCGCTGGAAATGCGGCGATCAACTGCTGTATTTGCGCCGGGAAACCGGTTAGAAGATCACCGACCCTTTCAGGACAGGCATCACCATGACCCGATCACCGCCGCACCGGATCACGCTGATACTGGTTACCGCACTGGCGATCCTTACCCTCAACATGTTACTGCCGTCGCTGGCCAATATTGCCCGCGATCTGGAGACGAGCTATGCGGTCGTCAGCCTCGCGGTTGCGGGCTATCTTGGCATAACCGCCGTTGTCCACCTGGTGATTGGTCCCCTGTCTGACCGCTATGGCAGACGGCCGGTTTTGTTATCGGTGCTGGTTCTGTTCATTGCCGCGTCGATCATCTGTTCGCTGGCCGAAAACATCTGGATGTTCCTGCTGTTCAGAATGTTGCAGGCCGGGATGGCATCGGGTTCCGCCCTTTCCATGGTGATTGTCAGGGATACGCATTCCAAGCGGGAGGCGGCGGGCGTGATCGGCTATATCAGCATGGCAATGGCATTGGCACCGATGCTGGGCCCGATATTGGGTGGAACGCTGGACGCGGCCTTTGGCTGGCGGTCCGTATTTCATTTTTATGCATTGGCGGGATTTTGCATGTTTGTGTTGTGCTGGCTGGATGTCGGTGAAACCCGGCCGGAACGTGCACATAACGCCGATGGCAACGGGGACACTTTTTGGACCGTGGCACGCGAACCCCGGTTCTGGGCCTATGCGCTGTGCACGGCCTTTTCGACCGGTGCATTTTATATATTCATCGCGGGTGCCCCGCTGGTCGCCGACACCACATTCAAGGTTTCAACCGCCCAGCTTGGTCTTTTCATTGGCAGCATAACGGGTGGCTTCATGCTGGGTTCGTTTTTTGCCGGACGCTATTCGCCCCATCACCCGCTGGCAACAATGATGATCGCCGGACGGCTGTTTGCCTTTGGCGGCCTGATCCTTGGCCTGACGTTGGTACTGTCCGGCTGGCTCAGCCCGCTGCTGTTCTTTGGTTGCACGATTTTTGTCGGGTTTGGAAACGGGATCACCATGCCCAGCAGCAATTCGGGCGTCATGTCGGTCAGTGCAACATCGGCAGGCACGGCTGCCGGGCTCAATGGTGCCTTCAACGTCACCTGCGGTGCGCTGCTGACCCTGCTGACCGGGTTTGTGCTGACACCGGCCAATGCGCCGGTGTTGCTCATGGTGCTGATGCTGACGGCGGTTGTGGTCAGCCTGCTTGCCGCCCTGTGGGCCCGACGGTTTGAACGGAATGATGCCGCCGCTTAATTCCCCAGTTCCAAGTTCACCGAGAGTTCGGCTTCATCTCGTTCGACAAGGGTGACGGTGCAATCCTGTTTGATCTTTTTCAACGCCGCGTCAAAAGGTGCTGCGACGCCGGAGTGAAACTTGGTTTTGATCGCCGAAATCGGGTTGGTGAATGCCAGGGTAAAGGTTGCACCGGGCCGCGCCGCCGCCAACATTTTCAGCGTGCCTGCGTCTGGATTGTCGTGTTTGCCATTTGCTGAAAAGACATAAATGTCGGCAGTTATGTTTTCCAGAAACTCCTGCGTCATGTTCCGGTCGGATCCGTGATGCGGCATTTTCAGAACCGTGAAATGCGCCTTCCCATTGTTCAGCAGGTTCTTTTCCTCAAGCCCCTCGACCAGATCATCGCCCCTTGCATCACCGGTGAGAAACACCGACGCCCCCTCGCAGCGCACCACCGCCGTGATCGATGACAGATTGGATACCGACTTATCCAGATAGGCTGCGGTTTCAATTTTCTTGTCCGGCTCCGGCCATTTGTCGCCCAGTTCTTTCAGCCGCTTGGCATTGGGGCCTGTGATGGTGATCGCCACACCCCCGTCCAGATGCACATCGTTCCAGGCCGTGCTGACCGTGCCGTGATGGGGGGCATTGCTGGCGATCTTCCAGCGGTGAAGGTGTTGCTCAAGCCTGTCCCCCTGGGCGAAGCTCGACAGGATCAGATCCATCCGTCCGTCCCGGTCATCCAGGGTCTCAAGGTGTTGTTTCAGATCGACCGACGAGCTGGCTGTAATGCTGCCGGCAGTGGCAACGCTGACATGGCGCGTCAGATGGTGAAAGGAATTGTGCCAGAATTTTCCAAATTCCAGCAGATCAGTTTCAAAGTTCTTGCCGGCCTTTTCCCGTTTGAAAAAATCCAGAAAACCCTTCAGGTGATCATTGTCGATATGACTGACCATGCCGAGCTCGAAATAGAGCGGGGCGCTGGGAGAGATTTCGACTTTCAACTCTTCCAGCCGTTTTTTCAAAACCTGCTTATAGGTTCCCGATGATCCGCTATCGACAATCGCCAGGCGGCGAAGCGCGGGACTTCCAAAATGAAAGATGATGCAATCACCTTCCTTCGCATTCAGGCACTCCATGGTAAACATCGATCATTCCCTCCTCTTAAACCGACTGAATGGCACGCAATATGTCGACCAGACCGGCCCCCTGAAACCGCCTTTCCCGGTTAAGGTCGGTGGCCGTGTCGCATAATATCTTTTTGACCTTGGCAGGCTGTCTGATGAGTTCGCGGTGGCGCGCCATCAGGCTGGCAGCGGCGCCGCTGACATGGGGGGCCGCCATGCTGGTACCGTCCATGATATCGACCTTGCATTTGGGCACCGCTGCTAGAATTTTTTCGCCCGGGGCCACGATATCCGGCTTCAGCCGACCGTCACCGGTTGGTCCGCGGCTTGAAAAATAGCTGATGCCATAGGTATGCGGTTCCCGCTTGTGGGTGGCGCCAACGGTGATCACCCCTTCAGCATTGCCCGGATCGGTGATGGAAATTGCATCATAGCCTTCCTGCGACCCGCCCGCGGTCATCCGGTTGCTGACACCGGCGTTTCCGGCCGCCGCAACCACCACCACGCCGTTTGAAATCAAGCGTTCGCTCTCCAGGCAGACCGGGGTGCGTCCGCAGGCAAAATTGCGCAGATCATGCGGCAGGGAAAGGCTGATATTGACCCCCTGCACCCGCATTTTGCCCCGGTCACGATTGAGATGCTGAATGAACTGCAGCGCAGCCAGCACGATGAATTCCTGACCGGAACCGTCCGGCGGACAGACCCGCAAATCATAGATGCTCAGCTTCGGGCAAACCCCGATCACGTCTTTTGACGGGTAACTGTCGTCCGCATCAAA
This sequence comes from uncultured Rhizobiaceae group bacterium, assembly GCA_905480295.1. Lineage (GTDB taxonomy): Bacteria > Pseudomonadota > Alphaproteobacteria > Rhizobiales > Rhizobiaceae > Pseudahrensia. The sequence goes on from CAJQPW010000054.1 coordinate 13,492, forward strand.
ATCGGGATCATCACGCTCTGATTTCAGTGTCAGATCTCCACGCCTGATATCACCACACAACGTGCTGGCCACATGGGTACCGTGGGGGTTTTCCGGCACCAGGTAGTCTTCACTGTGAGGCACCGAAATGATCGGTTCGATCAGGCTCCAGTTAATCTCGCGTCCGTTCAGTACGTGGCGCTCGATATCTTCAAGCGACCGTGTGATTTTAACCAGAAGCCGGCCGACCTCGGCTTCAAAATCGAGAAAATCCTGTGCGTTCTGTTTGCTGGCACTCAGGATCAATCTCAACCTGTCGGGGAAGGCATGGCGGGCCACCAGATAGGCGGTGATGGCCTTGCCCATCGTCACGCCATGGGCGGTGACACAAGCTTCGACAAAGGCGTTGGTGGAAGATCCCCCGGCGTCGACATCCAACATCAATTTGTCGAACTGGCCCTTAAGAAAATAATCCAGACGGTTGAAGTCAAAAGTGGCCAGCACGCGGGAATTTTTCACCCGCTCTGACGCCATTGTCTTGGTGAACTCATTGCCCCCAACGATGTCATAAAGTTGGCCGGTAGCTGCCGGGGTGGCGCGTTTGCTGCGGTCCCCAAAGGCCGGATGCGTGGCATCCACACCGGAATCGATGATCGCCCAGACAATACCCGATGTGGAATGTTCAAATACGCGCTCCGCCGCATCTGCTTTCACCGTGCGACGGGACTCTGTGAGAGACAGATTGAAATCGCGGTTGAGATTGATTTTCCAGATCGATTGCCGCTGATCGCTCTGCCGTTTCATCGACGTGCCGGAAAGTTCTTCCAGCGTTTCTGCATCATCGTCGGTTTTGCTGTCTTCTGCCGATTTCCAGGATTTCACCCAACCGTCACCAATGCTTCGCAAAGCGTGTTTGATAAAGGCCTTCAACTGACCGGAGAGACGGTTTTCCTTACCTTCGCTGATGTTCAACAGGGCCTGCGATACCTCGCCAATGGTCGACCAGCGTTTGCGGTAACTGGCCTTGCTGAAGCGCTTTCCACGTTTTCTGGGCAGCATGGAATCGGCGTAGTTCAACAATCCGATGATTGCCAGAAACCGCCAGATTTCCTTTTCCTTGCTCTTTCGAAACGCCATCAGGATGGCTTCTCTAAATCCCTTGTCGTTCAGAGTTAGCGAATAATTTGCTTCCTGCAGAATCGTGTCGAGATGCTTGCCAACGCGCGCTTCCCACAACCACCAATTGGTGCGCGGAACAAAAATATTGATCAGCGTATCAAGCGGCACATTGGCCGACACATCGTTTGACAGGGCAAACATGTTCAGATCGCTGGACACATCCTTGTCACTGCGGATTGCCCAAGGGTCACTGTGCTGTTCCGCCGATGCACCCTTGCCGCCCAGGGTCCTGATGCGGCCGAGGAAATAGCGCAGCAATTCGCCGCTTTCGGTCTTGTAGTCCGGGACAATGATCAGCGGGGCGGGCTCACCTGGATTGTTGGCATAGAACAACCAAACATCGGAAAGGACCGGACTGTCCTGGGTATGTCGCAGACCAGAACCAAACGACAAAATGAGCTGCCTGAATGCGGCGCGCCACTGATCAATTTCAGAATCGTTTTCGCAAAAGTCCTGGTATTTACTTGCCATGCCCTGTCCCCTCAGATCAGTTCCGGCACGGTGAGCTGGTTGGCAGTCTCCGCACAACAAAACGTCATTTCAGCCAGCCCCCGGCCCCAATACGCTCTCACATGCGTTCAAACAGGTCAATAATGGACAAGCATATCCTTATCCGGACCAAGATAAATTAATTTGACTCATGTACGGATTTCGCTTCCACTGATATTTGGGGCATCGTTGAAGTCATTGAGGAGGCTGCAACCCATGCCTATTCCTACCAATAGGGATCGTTTTGCGCTCGCCATGTCCGGTGGCGGATTCCGGGCAACATTATTTCATTGCGGCGCACTTTTACGACTTAATGAATTGGGACTTTTACCTGAACTGGAACGCATTGCCAGTGTTTCAGGTGGGTCGATCGTTTCGGGACGGCTTGCTGCACGGTGGCAGCATTTGAACTTTGACTCCGCCGGTCATGCGCCCAATCTGAAATCAGAAGTCATTGATCCGCTCAGGACATTCTGCAAACGCAATGTCGACATGATGGCCATTGGTCTTGGCGGCCTGCTGCCGGGTTTGTCGATTGGCGAAATGCTGACCCGCACCTATGACGAACATCTGGGTCTCGACGGTATGACATTGCAGGACATGCCTGATGTTCCGCAATTCATATTCATGTCGACAAACCTCCAGACCGGGCGGGCGGTTCGCCTGTCGAAGGCCCGGCTTGCCGACTATCGTTTGGGCGACATTCAAAACCCTCAAACGCCGGTTGCCGTTGCGGTTGCCGCATCGAGCGCCTTTCCTCCGGTGCTGTCACCGGTGGAGATCAAGACCGACATCAATTCATGGACCAGCCTTCAGGGGGCCGACCTGCACGGCAAGCCAAAATATGCAAAGAAACTTCTGCTCACCGACGGGGGCGCCTACGACAATCTTGGGCTGGAGACGGTGGATTCCTTCAAGACCCTGCTGATCAGCGATGCCGGCGCCCCTTTCTCGACCCAGTCCGACGGGGATACTTTGTGGCATCAGCAAGCATTGCGGGCGCTGGACATTGCCACCGACCAGGCACGGGCGCTGCGAAAACGGCACATCTTTCTACAATTCAGCGGCAGTGATCGGAAACTGGCCTTCTGGGGCATTGATCAGGATATCAACACCCACGCGGCCCCCGGCGGCCTGCCCTGTCCGTTTAAGGTCACACGCAAACTTGGCCAGATCCGAACGCGGTTGAACAAATTCAGCAATCGCGAACAGGGGCAATTGATCAACTGGGGATATGCAGCGACGGACAATGCGGTTCGAAACCACATTCTGCCCAATGCAACCGCACCCGACGGATGGCCATACCCGGCCCAGAAACTGTCGTGACCGTGTCGACACACCAACTGAGGGATTATATTTTAGAGAAATAAAGATAGAAATAAATATAAATCTTACATATATTCATGTTTCTATAAAATGAAGCAAGAATATATTATTGTTTATTTACCTAAAGACGAGAAAATATTTGAGCTTATTGACTTTTATATTTGGATGTGACTAGCTTGAAATTCAGTGGGAGGGCACTGAACGATGCGAAAACCTTATATTTTTGGTGCTGTATTTTTTCTGGCTTGGATGGGAAGCCAGTTGGTTGCCCATGCGCGTTGCACACCGCCCCAACAAAACGATCGCAGGGACCTGTGCCCGAATTCAAGCTTCATACAAATATGCAACGGACAGGTAACGTGTGTCTTTGACAGCGCCCTGGAAATTTGCCCGGAAACTCCGCCGGACCCTGAACCGAACCCGGATGATGACACTGATGGCAATGCCGACAGCGAGCCAAACCCGCCAGGCGATACACAGACAGAAGAAACGTCTGAGACGGATGGAGACCAGACGTGACCCGGGCGCGTCGTTCCTCCGCTTGTGCTGTGGCTTCAAACCGGTCGACCGTGAGGACCTGAACCATGGCAGCCAAAAAAAACCCGCCGATGAAAAGCAAAATTGATCAGCTTTTTTCAAGCCTTCCCAAATTCAGCATATCCACCGTCTTTCAAAAACTGTTTGGGGCCGCCAAAAGCCTGACAACGGTCGCGGTTCTGACCGCCGCCGCTCTGTTTGTGACCATCCAGTCCGGCTTTATGGAACGCACAAGCCTGTGTCCGCAGTTTCTCAAATACTGCCATACCGACGGCCATATTTTTATCGACAGCCCGGAAATCTATACCCGTGAAAGGCTGGTCAATGACCGTTTCCTGCAGGACGCCTGGCTGAGAGAACAGCTCGACCGATTGGACCACGCTTCTTTCGCTCCGCAGTCCAAGACCTCCAGCGATCTTCGTCTCGTCATCGTGCCGGCCGATTCCAAAACGTCGGAACAACCAAAATCCGTGGTGGTGGCGGATGCAGGGAACGAGTCATCAAAGGGCCAAATAAGGGCGTCGAAACCCGGCCAGCCTGATCGTCAAATCGACTTTTCGGGTTTGCAGCAGCACCCGGAAATATCGTTTCGCGCCCGGGCCGCCCAGCGTGATCTTATCCGGCAATTGGTGATCGAAAACCAGCTGGATGACCGTCATGATCTCAACGGCAACACGTTATACATGGCGAAGTTTGATGTTTCCGTTTTGCCGCGCAGCGACAGCCGGGCGGCAATTGTCGAAGTGGAACTACACCCCCAGGACCCGCCGCTTCCGCTCAGAGCGTTTCCCAACCACATCCCACTTTACATTGATATTCCCTATTCCAGTAACTATTCCACCAATCCCCGATGGGAGCTTTATACCAAGTGGCTGGAGGATGAACGTCGAAAATTCAACACCATCACCCAGGACCTGTTCGGCCGTTTCGTCGCCGAAAAACCCGACCACAATCTGCTCAAAGACTTTTACTGGTATATGCAAAGTGTCGAAAACTGGGGCCTGAATTATCCCGAAATACTCGACACGATTGCACCATCACACATGCCGGCGTCGCAGGACTCGGCTCCGGGAGCCTTGCAGGGCAATCCGCTTGCCGATCGCAGAACCAGTTCGAAACTGCAGGATTTTGTGCAGGGGTTTGATGACTGGATACGGGTCGAAGACCATTGGTCGCTGATCAGGCCCTACGTCAATTTGTTCGTCATTTCCCGCACTTTTGAAATGATCACGGACAGTTCGAGCACCCCACAGATTTACTTTACCCAACTGCTCGAAAAACTCTGCGCTGCAGCGACAACCACTGCCTATGGCAAAGTGAAGATTGGTAATAAGGAATTCGACGCAGGCCAGAGCTGCCCCTATCAGCTGGCCGCCCAGAAATCGAATAATTTCACGCCGGAAACACTGTTTGAAGTGCTGCGCCGTGATCCGACATTCGCCCTGGAGAGTGTCTCGACGGGTCTTCCCTTCAAATTGTTTTTCAGCTGGTCGCTCAATACCCACAAGCCCCCGCAATGGACGCTGCAACCGAAGGATGTCGTGTTGGCCGTTGTGCCACAGGAGAAGTGTTTTCAAACCTTCACCCAAACGTTGAACTCCAACAGTGACGTCGGCAAATCCTACAGTGCCCGATACAGGATAAGCGTCAAAAAGGACTCCGAGCCATCTGGCGAAGACCCGCAAAAGGCGGGCGAGGAAACGGCGCAATTGTTTATTCAAAGCAGTGAGCTGCATAAACTGAACGGCAGCGTTGAATTTATCGATCTCAATGCCCACCCCACCGGATATTGGAATACGCATCTTGATCAACTGGTGAAATATATTCTCGATCAAAAGAACTTCGAAGAGCGTAGCCTGAAAGTCGAACCGATCTTTCTGATCCCGAATTCATTCAGCTTCGAAAACGGCCGTCCGGCACCAAAACAGCAATACAAATCCCTTTCAGAGAACTGCAAAGGGATCCAGGCGAAAATGCTCAATCTCAATACCGGCTTTTATGAATTCATGGATGGTTCAAAAAAACAGACCGCGTTCAGCTACGCGACTCTTCCCCGCAGTGATCACAATTCAGCCTACTCCTCCCTGAAACATTCTGTCGATTTGACCATCAATAACAGCCTCAAGAACCTCGCCATTCCCAACACCAATACCAATGTTGGTTTGGACCGGCAAAAGAGCGGCCTGCATGGTCAACCGGTTCTCATCGGTTATGGCTCGGAGAGCAAAATACTTTCTGATCTCAAAAAGACGGTCGTCGTGAAGCGGCTGCAGGATTCCGGATATAGTGTCGAGCAGATCGACGCCAAAATCGGCGACCTGACAGCGCATGAATTTGCACAGTTGAAAGTACCGAAAGTGGGTTGGGCCATATTCCCCGGTGCCGGCAACCGGTCGGGCATTCATTCCCGGCGTCTGGAACCGGTGCAGAAATCCTTGTCCGCGCTGTTTTCAGTGCCGGCCTGGTGGGGAAGTCTCAAGCTTGGGGTCAATCTCGGCTGGATCGATCAATATGGTGAAATATTCTTTATCAATGAACGCGGCAAACCGCAGAATGCTGATGGAAAGGCGGGCGGCCCAGCCATTCGCCGGTTGATCGAACAGTCTCCCCATCGCGGTGATGTGGCGAATTGCGAATTCACCCATTGCTATATCGTTCCCCTGCCGGAGAATTATGCCTCGGTCAGCGACTTTCAAAACCACGCTGCCATCCGTGTTCCAAAAATATCGGAACTCGACACGCTTGATCAGATCAAGGTCCGGTCCTGTCGCGCCGCCAGCATCAGCATTTCCGGTGACCGGCTTTGGCGCAACACCACGGTTACCCTTGGTGGTCAGATCGCCGATCGCATTGAAGTCCTGCCAAATATGAAGGGGGTGGTGGCGACATTTGAGCCGGTGAAACTGTATCACCGGCTCTCGGTGGATCCCGAAAGACTTTTTGTGGCGGACCAACCTGTCGACACCTCACTCACCGTTTGGACGAGTGAAGGCAAGGTCGACTACCCGTATCCGATCAAAGTCTATCCGCCGCTCAAAGAAGAAGTCCAAAAGGGAGATTGCCAATGGTCACAGACAAATTGATTTTTGTTCGCCGCATATTGGCAGGCCGGGGAACCGCAAAAGCCGGACCACATAAGTTTGGGAGTATGTAATCATGGACGCCTTGCCAATCCGGTTTGTAAAAGGCCTCAGACTGCCCGTGCTGATTGTGCTCGCTCTTGTCGCATCAAGCATGTCTTTGCCATCGGTCCACGCGATTGAACTTTCAATATTCAATCAGCCAGCGTCAGGCAGTGGGCTCCAGTCCATAAAATTCAGCCCGCTGTCTCAGGATAAAATCGCCCCGCGTCACCCACGGTTCTCAACACGCCCCAGGATCACCCAGGCGTTTGGTCAGGTTTGCCGCATCAATCCTCAACTGGCCTGCTATCTGCAGTTTCCGCTGCCCATCAACAGTGGGTGCCAATGCTATTTTCCGCAGTTCCCCGCCAACCCGATCTGGTACGGCATCGTCACGTTCAACTGAATGGCAACCGCCTCTCAGGCTAACTGTGCTCGGCGCCTCTTTGCGCATCGCGGGTCAGCGCCGCCATGCGGTAGAATCCATGCGCCATTTTTGAATAGGGCATGAGCAGGAAGAACGCCAAAACCGATCCCAGGTGAACGGCCAGCCATGCGCCCAGCCAGTCCCCGTCGCCAAACCAGTAGAGCCCCAGCCCGGTAGTCGACACAAGAAACAACAACACGATAAAACCGACCTCTCCGCCATAAAACCGCTGATCCGACAATGCGGAATCGGACTTCATCTTGACCGCCAGCATGCCAACGGTGCCCACGGACAGGGCGATGCCACCGGGCACACCGAGCAGTTTTGGCAAAGCATACCAGGCGTAGGGCGCGGGCATCGACAACAGGTAATGCATCAGCGTGGCGCTGCTGGTGGCTACAAAACACAGCAGAAAACCGTACAGCACCAACTGATGCCACCACCGGCGGGCGTTTGAAAATCTGTCTTCATCTTCAAAATTGCAGCCCTCGCCGTGGCCGCCCGATAAATGCTTCATCCGGGCCGCGGCATGCATTGCCGACATCAGATGGGAAGCCGAAACCGGGGCTCCTTCCACTGCTTTCCAATAGCGGCGCAACCCCACCATCAAGCTGAATAAGGGCAACAGGAATGCCGGCAGAAAAATTGCCACCATCAGCCCGTGCGACATCACCGCATAGAACCCCTGCCCGTCTGCAGAGGCGGCGAACTGTCTGGCAATCCAGAAAACAAATGCAAACCCGATCACAACGGCCAGTGAAATCGCCAGCCCGCTTTTTTGGAACACGGCCCCAAAACCACTTGGGAAACTGTATTGGTGCCAGCTGTCGCGCCTAACCTGCCCCAGTGCCTTTGGCAGGTTCAGGTCAAACTCATGGGGTGCCGTGTACTGGCAGGCATAATAGCACCCCCGACAGTCGTGGCACAGGTTGGCCAGTTGCTGAATGTCGCCATCCAGAAAACTGCGCTGGCTGGTGATTGCGGGAAACACCGCGCAATAGCCCTCGCAGTACCGGCAGGCATTGCAGATCTCAACCTGGCGGCGGGCCTCACCGATCGCATCAATTGACATGGTGTGCTGCCTCCCGACCGGCAATGCGGCCAAATACGGTTCCAATCGTCATGCCGAAACCGGCGAGATATCCCTGCCCGAGAATGGACCCGGCCATGATCTCGCCGGCAGCCCAGAGATTTTCAAGCGCCCCATCCTGGCCCTGAACGCGGGCCGTCTCGTCAACCTTCAAACCAAGATAGGTGAAGGTCACACCGGGGCGCAGCGCGTAGCCATAATAGGGGGGCTGATTGATCGGCCGCGCCCAGTTGGATTTTTTGGGCGTCAACTGATCCGTCGCCAGACCATCGAGTTCGGTTGGATGAAAGGGACCGTCCTTGCAGGCCGAATTGAACGCCTCGACCGTGTCTTTCAACGCGGCCGGAGGCAGTTCGAGCCGGGTTGCCAATTCTTCGACGGTACCCGCCTTCACCGGCGGAAACACCGAGGGCATGAACAGGTCCAAACTCTTTGAATCGATAATCGAATAAGCAACCTGATCAGGCTGGGCGGCAACAAGGCGACCCCAGATCGCATAGCGTTTTGGCCAGACATCTTCACCCTCATCGTAAAACCGGTCTCCCTGCCGGTTCACAACAATTGAAAAGGGAACACAGTCCAGCCTGGTCACGATGCCACCGTCAAACTGCGGCGCACGGCCATCAATCGCAACCGCATGGCATTGGGTGGGATCACCCACCGATTGAATGTCCTGATCCAGAAGATCCCGCAACACCACACCGCGGTTATAGGGTGTGCCCCGGATCAGAAAATTGCGCGCAGCCGGGCCCCACGCATCCGCCAGCCAGTCAAGATCGGCCTGAAATCCACCGGATGCAACGATCACGGCTTTCGGCAGCAGGCGAAACTCCTGGTCCTCGTGGGTGACCACCACCTGCTCTATCCGGCCCCCGTTTCTTTCCAGATGGGTCACCTGCGTATCGTAATAAATTTCAACACCCAGGCCCTCGGCATGGCGATAAAAGGCATTGACCAGCGCTTTTCCCCCACCAAGGAAAAACGCATTGGTGCGGGACAGGGACAGGGTGCCCGACAGGGATGGCTGAAAGCGCACCCCATGTTCGTGCATCCAGGTGTAACAATCTTCCGATTGTTCAATCGTCATGCGTGCCAGTTCGGTATCGGTCTTGCCAGCGGTGACCTTCACCAGATCATCATAATATTCCTGGGTTTCGTAAATATCGGTCAACGTCCCGAGCGGCCCGCCATGCATGCACCGAAAATTACGGGTATGCCGCGAATTGCCGCCGCGATGGGATTTGGGTGCACCTTCCAGAACGGTCACCTTTGCCCCGGCTTCCGCCGCTGTTATGGCGGCACACAGGGCTGCATTCCCACCACCAACAATCAGCACTTCGCATTGTTTCTTCATCGGACCGTGTCGGTGCCTTGTTTGCCACTTGGTCCTTTCATACCGCATTTCATCATATTGAAAATCGTAAATTTGTTTGATAATTTTACGCAAGGCACATTAACTTTGATTTCAACGACGTTCAGGCCCGCCTTGCCCTGATCGGACCCTTTCCATGCAAACGGCAATACCCTTTCTATTCATGCGTGGCGGCACGTCGTGCGGCCCCTATTTCAACCGGGCGGATCTGCCCCGGGATCAGGACGCATTATCGGATGTGTTGGTCCGGGTCGTCGGCGCTGGCAACCCCCGCAACATTGATGGACTCGGTGGCGGCAGTGCCGTGACAACCAAGGTCGCCATGCTCAGCAAATCTGATGATCCGGCCGCTGACGTGGACTATTTCTTTGCCCAGGTTGCGGTTGAAGAAAAGCTGGTCGATTACGGACCAACCTGTGGCAACATTCTGGTTGGTGTGGGCCCTGCAGCAATCGAAATGGGTCTGGTTGCAACAGACGGCAACGAAACACGGGTGAAGATCCGCGCCGTCAACACCGGCGCGCTGGTCGAAGCAATAGTGCAGACCCCCGATGGATCGGTGAACTATGAAGGCACAACGGCTGTGGATGGCGTGCCAGGCACGGCGGCCCCGGTCGCGCTGAATTTTCTGGATGTTGTCGGATCGAGAACGGGAAAAATGTTCCCCACCGGCAACACAATCGATCTGATCGACGGTTACCACGTCTCCTGTGTCGATGTGGCAATGCCCATGGTCATCGCCCGCGCCGAGGATTTTGGTGTGACGGGACACGAAACCGTAAAGGAACTCGATGCCAACCGCGACCTGTTTGCCCGCATGGAGGCCGTCCGCCTGCAGGCCGGTGCATTGATGGGGCTTGGGGATGTGACAAAATCAGTTACACCGAAACTCGGATTGCTGGCTGCGGCCAGACACGGCGGGCATTTCTGCGCCCGCTATTTCATGCCCTGGACGGCGCACCCCACCCTTGCGGTAACCGGATCTCAATGTCTGGCGGCCTGTTCCCTGGCACCGGGAACAGTGGCCGAAGGACTGGTCGCGCCTGTTAGTGATTCCCCCATCGTCATGCGCATTGAACACCCGATGGGTGTCATGGACGTTGTGGTCAATTTTGCCATCGCCGACGGTGACCTGGATTTCCGGTCTGCCGGGATTGAGCGTACCGCCCGCATGATTGCCCGAGGCGAGGTGTTCGTGCCAAGCTCGACCTTTCGTCGCGGAGACTGACGTCCCCATGGTCACCCATGTATTTGACATGCTTGCACAGGTTTTTGCCCGTGAAGATGTCAACACCTGCTTTGCCCTGCTGGGCGATGCCAATATGAGTTTTGCCACCCGGCTGTCGGAATCCGGTTGTCGCATGATCTATGTGCGCCACGAACATTGTGCGGTTGCCGCGGCGATGGCCTATGCGCGCAAGACCGGATCGACCGGGGTCGCCACGGTGACCTGTGGCCCGGGACTGACCCAGTTGATGACCGCCCTGCCCGCTGCGGTTCGCGCTCACCTGCCCCTGGTCGTTCTGGCCGGGGAAGCGCCGCTGAAGAGCGGATGGTACAATCAGGCGATACAACAGGCACCGTTTGTTGAGGCGACCGGCGCTGCCTATCACAGCCTACACTGGCCTCAACGCATGCCCGTTGCAATCCGCGATGCCTTTCTTCAGGCCCAGCGGGAACGACGGCCAGTGGTAGTCGGCATACCTTTTGATTTGCAGGAACTTGAATGGTCGCCAACCGATCTGCCCCCACCGTCGCGCGACCTGCTGCCGCACAGATCGGCAATGCCTGCCAATGCACAGGATCTCGCCCACGCGGCGCTGCTGATCGGTGCTGCCGAACGAATCGTGGTGATGGCCGGGATGGGCGCTGTTGAAGCGGATGCGGGTGACGCCTGTCGCCAGCTGGCAGAACGGTGTGACGGGTTGCTGGCGACCTCGCTTCCGGCGCGTGGACTGTTTCATGATGATCCGTTTTCCATCGGCATTGCCGGGGGCTTTTCTTCACAGATGGCCCGCCAGTGCCTCGAACAATCGGATCTGATCATCGCGGTTGGCTGTTCGCTTGCGCAGCACAATTCCGACAGTGGAAAACTGTGGGAGCCTGCCAATGTATTGCAGATTGATGTGGACCCGGTTGCAACCAATCAGGGGCGGGTCGTTGCGTTCCATCACATGCGGGCGGATGCCCATCTGGGTGTAAGCGGCCTGCTGGAGTACCTGACGCCGCGCCCGGCGCGCTGGCGGACGCCGGAACTGGCCCAGGCCCTGTCCGACACAGCGGCTGATGATTTTGACTATCCCGATGATCCTCCCTTTTTCGATCCCCGTGCGGTTGTCGAACGGTTGGAAACCGTGCTGCCGCAGGACTGGGAACTGGTCAATTCATCCGGCCATTGTTCATATTTTTTCGCGCAGATGCCATCACGACCCAATAGGAACTTTCTCACCATTCGCGAATTTGGTGCCATTGGTAACGGCATATCATTTGCCATGGGTGTCGCCGCCGCGCGTCCGGACAGCCCGGTGGTTCTGTTTGATGGCGATGGCAGTCTGCTGATGCATGTGCAGGAGTTGGAGACCATCCTGCGTCACCGCATGAACATTCTCATCGTGGTGTTGAATGACGGCGGCTATGGTTCTGAAGTCCACAAATTGCGGGCAGAAGGTCTGGCGATTGACGGTGCCGCGTTTGGCCGAACCGATCTGGCCGCGATCGCCCGGGGCTTCGGGGCAACCGGAGTGGCGGTCAAAGACCTGGATGACCTCGATCAACTGACTGCCGATTTTGCCGAACAGGGCGGCCTCACGGTCTGGGATTTCCAGGTTTCCGATCAGGTCGTTTCACCGGTAATCCGGCGTTCCCACGCCAAACCCGCCCCATCTTCATCAGGAGATCGCCCGTCATGAAGGTGACAATCCTGGATGACTATTTCGACACGTTGAAAACCCTGCCGTGTTTTGCGCGCCTGTCGGATCACGACGTCACCATATTCAATGACCATGTGCAGAACACGGATGCCCTGGCAGAACGCCTGAAAGACACCGAAGCTCTTGTCCTGTTTCGGGAGCGCACCAAAATTCAGGGTGAGCTTCTCGACCGTTTGCCCAATCTGAAACTGATCAGCCAACGCAGCGTCTATCCGCATGTTGATGTTGAGGCCTGCACCCGCAACGGGGTTCTGCTTTGTTCAAACATGCACAAGGGAACGCCATCTTTTGCAGCGGCTGAACTGACATTTGCGCTTATTCTGGCGGCCATGCGCCAGATTCCACAGCAGATGGCGGCGCTGCAGGCCGGCACCTGGCAGATCGGCGTCGGGCACACCGTTCAGGGCAAGCAGCTGGGCATTTACTCCTATGGCCGAATTGGTGAGGCCGTCGCCCGTTATGGCGAGGCCTTTGGCATGAAGATTGTGGTCTTTGGTGGTGATGAGTCCTGCGCCCGTGCAGCGGCCGACGGATTTTCCATTGCCAAAAGCCGCGAGGCTTTTTTTGAAGAATGTGATATAATTTCCCTGCATATTCGTCTTCATCCAGCCACCACCGGTCTGGTCCGAGGTGATGATCTGAGCCGCATGAAACCTTCCGCCCTGCTGGTCAATACAAGCCGGGCCGGGTTGATTGAAGACGGCGCACTGGTGACGGCCCTGCAACAGGGGAGACCCGGCATGGCAGCGGTTGATGTCTACGAAGAAGAACCGGTGCTCGGGGGTAAGCATCCGCTTCTGGCGATGCCAAACGTGGTCTGCACACCGCATATTGGCTTTGTCAGCCACGAGGAATATGAGACCCAATTCAGCGACATTTTCGATCAGATCGTGGCATTTGATCGCGGCCAGCCGCTGCACATGGTCAACAGCGCGGTCTGGGAACAATCTGCAGCCGCACGCTGATTGACGGAACGCGGAGGCATTTTGGTGCCCGAAGCGCTTCCTGCCGTATCATCCGCAATCGCGTGCGCGCACCAGAATTCTTCGTCTGCCCCTATCGCACCACGCCATATTTCCGCCAGGACACCGCATCGTCCAGCCGGTCATCGCCCCAAAACACCTCCCCGTCGACAACGAAGGCAGGCGCGCCGAAAACACCAAGATCACGGCACTCAATGGTTTGCTGCACCAGTGCTTCTTCAATTTCTGCAGACCGGGCAATTTCAAGCACCCGTTGCGGTTGCTGGCCTGCCCGGCTCAGGGCTTGGGAAAGATTGGGTTCACTGCCTGCAGGCAGGCCATCGACAAACCATTGGCGGTAGGATTCGATCGTGTAGGTCTTGCCCCAGCCTTCGCGGTGTCCCAGCAGCGCCACCTGGTTGGCCAGAACCAGTTCCTGCAGCGGATAGGGAGCAGGCAGGGTGACAGGGAGTCCATATTTGGCGGCCCGGCGTTCGATATCGCGCCACATATAGGCGCTCTTTTCAGGCTTATTGGCAAACGGAATATTCTTCTGCTCAATCATTACCGCGCGCACATCAAAGGGACACCAGTTGAAGGTCACGCCGGATTGTTGCTCATAATCGTTCAGTCGCATGACGGTAAGATAGGAATAGGTGCTGCCGATGGAGTACCAGAAATCGATGGTCTTCATGCATTACACTCCTTGCGGTTAATCGTTCACGCCGCCAGAATTCTGGTCAGCCTGTCGGCGTCGACATTGCCGCCACTTAATATCACTCCAACGCGTTTGCCCGCATTTTTTTCTTTTTCCTGCATCAACGCCGCCAGCGCCGCAGCCCCTGAAGGTTCGGCGACGTTGTGGGTTGCGCTGTAAAGGGTTCGCATCGCCTGTTTGATTGCATCGTCGGATATCTCCACCATGCGCTCGACCCGGGTGTTGATAAACTGCACCGCTTCCGCATTGGGTTCACGGACGGCAATGCCCTCAGCGATTGTATCGATGCGGTTGATCGGCACTGGCCGGTCCTGGGCAAATGACAACGCGTATGAATTGGCACCGGTTGGCACCACACCGATGATCTTCGTCTTCAGACCAAGCAGGTCGCGCGCTGTGATAACACCACAGATTCCCGAACCGAGACCGATGGGCACATAGACTGCATCCAGTTCACCGGCTGCATCAAACAGTTCATGGGCATAGGTTGCCACACCCATCACCAGGTCGCGGTGAAAAGAGGCGATCATGTGCAGATTGCGTTCGGCGGCCATCTGTTCAGCCACCTGTTTGGCAACATTAAAATCATCACCCGTCTCAACCAGTTCGGCACCCAGCGCCCGCATCGACGCGTTTTTTCCAAGAGCGTTGGTGGTCGGGACAACGACGGTTGCCGCAATGCCCTCGCGACCGGCGGCAAAAGGAACCGACTGGCCATGATTGCCGGTTGAAGCGGTAATGACCCCACCGCGGTGACCGTCGCGGACGCGGCGGCGCATATAGACCAGTCCCCCGCGCACCTTAAAGGCGCCGGTCGGCGTGTGGTTTTCGTGCTTCAGCCAGACTTCGCACCCCATTTCCTGGCACAGCAGCGGCCAGCGGTGCTGCAACGTGGGTTGCAGCGTTTCGTAAACAATCGAACGGGCATCATCGAATTCTGTTTGGGTTATTGGTTTCATCGAAACATCCAGACGGCAGCAATGGGGAATTCCCAACCCTAATCCGACTGCCTGTCAATGTTGATCATCCCAAGACCAATGATCCATTGAGAAGCTTTGTCCTTGGACGAGATGGGTTTTGATTAGATTTTGGCTAATCAATGGCCTTGTTATTGGTACTTTATTCGGCAATTCTTCTGCGGGATCATGGGTGATCATGGCACTGTATCGGTCATCGCAAAGCCCACAGGGGTCCGAGCCGGTGATGGTGCCACCATCACGTGGAATAATGATCTTCAGCAAACTGCGGAGTGCGTTCGATGTCTGACACTTTTCCCAATCCGGTTCAGGAACTGCAGTTGAACGCCAAGGTGCCGTTCGAGCAGGCCCATGCCATGCCGAAAAGCGTCTACACATCGACTGATTTTCTCGAGCAGGAAATTGAAAACATCTTCAAGAAAGACTGGTTCTGTGCCGGACGCGCATCCTCCCTGCCCAATCCGGGGGACTACACGACCCTTGAACTCGCCGGTCAGCCGATCATGGTAATCCGCGACCGGGACGGTAATCTGCGCGCCCAGTCCAATGTCTGCCTGCACCGCATGTCGACATTGCTGACGGGACGCGGCAACACGCGATCGATCGTCTGTCCCTATCACGCCTGGACCTACAATCTGGATGGGTCGTTACGCGGTGCCCCGGCCATGGGCAAAAACGATGCCTTCTGCAAGGACCAGTTGAAACTGCCGACCGTACGCTGTGAGGAATGGCTGGGCTGGATCATGGTGTCTCTCAACGCCGAGGCCCCATCCGCGGCCCGGTCGCTGGGTGGCGTCGAAGACATGGTCGCTGACTACCAGATGGAAAATTATACGGAGACCTTTTTTGAAACCCATGTCTGGGACACCAACTGGAAGATCCTGGCTGAAAATTTCATGGAGAGTTATCACCTGCCGGTCTGCCACGCGGGCACAATTGGCGGACTGTCAAAGCTGGATGAAATGATTTGTCCGCCGGGCCTGCCGGCTTTCAACTATCATACGATCCTGAAGGACGAGACGTTGAAAATAGCCCTCGCCCACCCCGACAACAAACGCATGAAAGGTGACCGCCGGCGCACCACCTATCTGCTGGCGATTTATCCCAGCCTGCTGATCACGCTCACCCCCGGCTATTTCTGGTACCTGTCGCTGCACCCGAGAGGCGTCAACAAGGTGCAGATATATTTCGGTGGTGGCATGTCGCCGGAATATGTCAATGACCCGAATGCGCAGGAAAGCTTCAAACAGCTCAAGGCCCTGCTGGATGACGTCAATGTCGAAGACATGGGCTGCACCGAAAAAGTCTATCGCGGCCTGTGTTCCGGTCTGGCCACACCCGGTCCGCTTTCGCATCTGGAACGGCCCAATTACGACTTTGCTCAATATCTGTCGCAACGCATATGCCCGTGATACCTGTCACCCGGGCACCCGCTCATCTTAACCACGGCTTCACAGCACACAGTTCAAATTGAAACGGCTCTCCATGATTCACAAGCGCATCAGAACATTCAACACAAGCGACACCTATCCGGAACAGAATCTCGACAACGATCTGGCACAGGCGGTGGTTGCCCGCGGCACCACGATATTCCTGCGCGGCCAATGCCCGCAGAACCTCGACGATGCGGCCAATATCGAAAGCCATGACCCCGTCGAGCAGACCCACAAGGTGATGCAGAACATCAAACAGCTGATCGAAGAGTGTGGCGGCACCATGGAGCACCTGGTCAAAGTGGTGGTTTACATCACCGACGTACGCCATCGCGAAGCGGTGTACCGGACCATGGGTGAATACATAAAGGGCGTTCACCCCGTATCCACCGGGCTGGTGGTGCAGGCGCTTGCCCGCCCCGAATGGCTGGTGGAAATTGACGGCACGGCAGTTATTCCCGATGCAGGTGATTCATGACTTTTTCCCTTGTTGCCCGCTGCCGTGAAACCGGCATGTTCGGTGTTGCCATATCATCGTCTTCACCGGCAGTTGCTGCCCGTTGCTCCTATGCCCGCGCCGGTGTTGGTGCGGTCGCCAGTCAGAACATCACCGATCCCACCCTCGGCAGCCGCGGGCTGGACCTGCTGTCCAACGGCGCCAGCGCAGGTGAGACAATTGCCGTGCTGAAACGGACCGGTGCCCATATCGACTTCCGCCAGGTGCTGGTTGTCGATGATACAGGCGGCACGGCCATCCATTCAGGTTCCCAGGCCCTGGGCATATGGTCTGAGGCCCGGGCCAATGATGTTGCCAGTGGTGGCAACCTGCTCGCCGATGCGCAGGTGCCACAGGCCATTGTCGACGGATTTCTTGCCAGCCAGGGCCATCTCGGTGATCGCCTGATTGCCGCCATGCGGGCCGGGCTCGCAGCCGGTGGCGAAGCGGGTCCGGTACATTCAGCAGGCATGAAGCTTGTCGACCGGGTTTCCTGGCCGGTCGCCGACCTGCGCTGCGACTGGACCGAAGATTGCCCCATCGAGGCGGTGGCCACGGCGTGGGACGTCTACAAACCACAGCTTGACGCCTATCTGCAGCGCGCCATCGATCCGCGTGAAGCGCCCAGTTATGGCGTGGCGGGAGACGAATAAGACCGCCAATTGATATTGGCGGATAATCAATGATATTTTGGTCCGACGCCCCCAACCACTCCTGATGCAACGGATACGGAATGCCCATTCGATTCACCCTGCGCCAGTTGGAGTATTTTGTCGCCGTGGGGGAAACTGGCAGCATTTCCCACGCGGCTGAAAAAATGAACGTTTCCCCGCCCTCGGTTTCCACGTCGATTTCTCAACTGGAAGCTGAATTCGGGGTCCAGTTGTTCATTCGAAAACATGCCCATGGCCTGTCGCTGACCAATGGCGGGCGGCGTTTTCTGGCAGAAGCGAAAGACTTTCTGGAATCCGCAGAAGGCCTGCGCAACCTGGCAAGTGATATATCAGAGACGATCAGCGGCCCGCTGGGCATCGGCTGTTTCAAGACCTTTGCACCGATTATCCTGCCCGAATTGCGCCAGCAGTTTCAGCAGGAATATCCCGATGTTCAGATCCGTCAGGTTGAAGGGGATCAGGCGAAGCTACTTGAGGGCATTCAAAATGCCGAACTTGATGTCTGCCTGACCTATGATCTGGGCATTCCAGGTGATGTGGAATTTGTCGCCCTAGCCGCACTGCCACCCTACGTGATGCTGGCCGCCTCCCACCCGCTGGCGGGACAGGCCGGCATTTCGCCTGAAGAATTGCAGAAAGAGAAGATGGTGCTGCTCGACCTGCCCCTGAGCACCGACTATTTTCTGTCGGCCTATCGCGAGGCCGGATTGCGCCCGACCATTGCGGAGCGCACCGAAGATCTGGCGCTTGTGCGCAGCATGGTGGCCAATGGGTTTGGGTATTCGCTCGCCAATATCCGCAGCCGTACCAATCTCTCACCCGACGGGAAACCGCTGAAATTCGTCCCGCTGATTGGCGGACCAAGACCATTGCGGCTCGGCATTGTCACGGGTCGTGAAGCAAGAAAGCGGCGCATTGTTCGCGCCTTTGACGAACATTGCCGCACCTTCATCCGCCAGGATCAGATCCCCGGTCTGATCATGCCGTGACGGCAGGGTTCACAACCCCGATTGCAATGTCTCCAGCAGGCGCTCCAGCATGGTGTCACAGCGGGCCAGCTGCTCAGCAGCAATAAACTCGTCGGGCTTATGCCCCTGGGCCATGGATCCCGGACCGCAGACCACGGTTGGAATCTGCAGTTGGGAGGAAAACAACCCCCCTTCCGTGCCAAACGCAACCTTGATGGTCTGGTTGCCCCCGGTCAGGGATTTGACAAAGGAAACAACCGCAGCATCCGGCGATGTGTTCAGGCCGGGATAGCTGTTGAAGACATCGATGGCGATGCCCGCCTCCGGAAATTCCCGGCGCGCCGCCGCGTTCAACCGATCGACCTCGCCCTGCAGGCGATCCATGATGGCCGCCGGATCATCCTGCGCGATGTTGCGGATCTCAAAATCCAGCTGGCATTGATTGGGCACGATGTTGAGCGCGGTGCCACCGTTCATCTTGCCAACATGAAGCGTTGTATAGGGCACGTCATAATCAGCATCGCGGGCACCGCTTGCTGCAAATTCCGCCTGCATTGTGCGCACCACATTGATCAGGTCTGCGCCCAGATGCAGCGCGTTAAACGCCATCGGTGCGAGCGCCGAATGTCCTTCGCGGCCCCGGCAATCGGCCCGCAATCCGGTCTTGCCCTTGTGTCCGGTGGCAACGGTCAGATTGGTCGGCTCACCGACAATGCACATGGCCGGGCGCACCGGTGCCTTGTCCAGCATGTCGATCATCGAACGCACACCGACACAGCCAATTTCCTCATCATAGGAAAACGCCAGATGCAGCGGAGTTTTAAGCGGGCGATCCGCCGCCTTCAGCGCACAGGCGAGCGCCGACGCCACGAACCCCTTCATGTCGGCGGTTCCACGGCCGTAATAAAGCCCGTCTTCGAATGTCAGTTCGAAAGGTGGACGGGTCCAGTCCTGCCCATCGACGGGAACCACGTCGGTGTGGCCCGACAACATGACGCCGCTTCCGCTGTCGTCGCCAACCGTCGCATAGAGATTGGCCTTCGACCCGGTGGCATCCCGCAGAATCGTGGATTTAATCCCCTTGGTTGCCAGCAGGTCGGCAATGTAGTCGATCAATGAGATGTTCGGATTTCGGCTGATCGTATCAATGGCGATCAGCTTTTCGAGAATATCAACAGTGCGCAATCTGCTTACCCCATTCGGGTGCCGGTCCAATAGAGTCTCGATACCATGATGATGTTGAATTTGATAATGTTCTGTTGGTTCATCCCATGACGTCGGTCGGCGGCCGATCCAATGCCTCACCAAAATTTTAAAAATTCAATGCGATTGCCACTGTCCCCCTCTGGTCAAAATGCTATGAAATTGAGCAGGTGCTGATGGTCGGTTCGACAGAAGCACGACCGGCAAAACAGGATCGTTTTCATGACAGCACAGAAAAACGTCTTATGGATCATGGCCGACCAGTTGCGGTTCGATTACCTCAGCTGCTACGGCCACCCCCATCTTCACACCCCGCATCTGGACCGGCTGGCGCAACGCGGCGTGCGGTTCAACCGCGCCTATGTCAACGCACCCAATTGCGGCGCATCCCGGATGTCCTATTACACCGGACGGTACTGCCGCAGTCACGGGGCGACCTGGAACTTCTTTCCCCTGAAAATCGGTGAATACACGCTGGGCGATCACCTGCGCGAAATCGACGTGCGCAGCGTTCTGGTTGGAAAAAGCCACATGGTCGCCGATACGCCGGGCATGGAATGGCTGGGCATCGACCCCAATTCAGATGTTGGCGTCAACCACGCCCAGTGCGGGTTTGAAGCGTTTGAACGGGATGATGGCGACCACACCACCCGCGCACGGCAGGGCTATGCCTACAGCGACTATCTGCGTCAACACGGCTATGATACGGACAACCCCTGGCACGATTTTGCCAATTCCGCCGAGGGTGATGACGGCGAATTGCTGTCCGGCTGGTTGATTCAAAACAACGGTTCCGCCGCGCGCATTCCCGAAGAACATTCCGAAACCGCCTATATGACCCGCCGCGCCATGACCTTCATGGACGGTGCCGGTGACACCCCCTGGATGTGCCACCTTTCTTTCATCAAGCCCCACTGGCCCTACATTGTGCCGGCCCCCTATCACGACATGTACCCGCCGGAAACATGGCTGCCGATCAACCGGGCGGAGTCGGAAAAGGTCAACGCGCAACCGGTCTTTGATGCCTATATCAACTCGCGCATCTGCCGCGCCTTTTCCCAGGACAAGGTTCGCAACGCCATGCTCGGCGCCTATATGGGCCTGATCAAACAGATCGATGACAATCTCGGCCTGCTGTTTGAGCACATGGAAAAATCCGGATTGATGGACAATACGATGATCATCATGTCGTCGGATCACGGCGATTATCTGGGCGATCACTGGATGGGCGAAAAGGACCTGTTTCACGACTGCTCGGTGCGGGTGCCGCTGATTATCAGCGACCCCGACCCCGCCGCCGATGCCACGCGGGGAACTGTGTCTGAAGCGCTGGTGGAAGGCGTCGACATCGCACCGACCCTGCTCGACTATTTCGGTGGCAGGCAAAAGCCGCACATTATTGAAGGCAGGAACCTGATGCCGGTGCTGCACGGAAGCGCCGACAAAGTGCGCGACTGGGCAATTTCGGAATATGATTATGCAACCCGCGAAGCCCGCCACATTCTGGGGCTTGAACCCGACGAATCACGCCTCGTGATGTGTGTCGATCCGCGCTGGAAATACATGCGGTCCGAAAAATTCCGCCCGATGCTGTTCGACCTCGAAAACGATCCTCAGGAACTGACCGACCTGGGCCTCAGCGAACAGGCCGACCATGTGGAAATCCGCAGGCTGATGGAAGAACGGATCTTCCAATGGGCCCGCCAGCACCACAGCCGAACCACAAGGACGTTTGAACAAATCGAAGCCGTGACAGGAAAAGAACCGCCCGGCATCATCATCGCGGTCTGGGACGAAGAGGATTACGAAGCCAGTCTCGGTCACCCCTTCGCCGAACGCCCCTAGCAGCGGCAAGCGGTGGCAAACAACGGCAGGCGGCAACGGCAAGCGGCAGCAGCAGGCAGCGGCGCGTCTTGTCCGTGGCCGGTGCCGAACGGTCAGTTCAGCGGGATACGCACAGACACCGAACCACCATAGGAATCGACTTCATCCACGCCGATGCCGTCATAGAAGGCCGACAGGTTGAAATTATATCCGGTTCCCATCGACAGCGCCATGCCAGCTTCAACCCGCGCCCGAAGGTCTTCCGCCGAGGCGTAGGAGGACCCATCATCAATGTCGACCAGATCGGCGGGATCAAAATCCCATAATCCCTGAACGGTCAAACTGGGTTCGACAATCATACCGTCCGATGTCTGATGGCTGTAGGAAACCGTCGGGCCGAAGACGAGACGACCA
>CAJQPW010000055.1 GCA_905480295.1 uncultured Rhizobiaceae group bacterium
TGCCGCTAGTCGCGGCGGATGATGCCACCCAGCGCCGAGACGAACAGCAGGGAGAAGGTCCAGCCGAGGCCGATCTGGATCCACTCCCAGACCCGCACCCACCAGCCGGGCCAGTCGTGTCGGCCGCTTTTCCAGTCCACCACCCGCGGTGACCAGTCGCTCTGCATGCGGAAATCCACCACCGGCAGGGCGATGTCGATGGAATAGATCAGTGCGTTGAAGGTGGAATATTCCGACGGCATGGTGCGGGTGCACAGATCGCCGTTCTTGCCGCCGGGATAGACCCAGTTGCGCTGGCAGCTGGCGGGAATTTCAGGCGCTTCAATCGGCCCGGCCTTTTCCTCCCAGATCGCCTCCTTGTAGATCAGCGGATGCGTCGGGGCCATGATGCCGTGGATCGCTGCTGCCTGATAGATGATGGCGCCGATGGCGGAGATGGCGAGCAGATACAGCACCGCATTGCCGGGGCGATAGCCGTAGCCGACCGTGAGGTCCTGCACCCGGTTCCAGATGCTGGTGAGGATGCGGAACCCGTGAGAAATCAGCGTGCCGGATCGCTTTTCATGCTTGCGGGCATATTCGGCCTGCCGCCGCTTGCGCTCAACGCGAATGCCGATGGCCTCCTGCTCATGGCCCATGGATTGCAGAACGTCCGCCAGCTGCTGATAGGGTTTGGGCCGGAAATTGCGGGTCAGGTGACGCTCCGGCTGGCGCTCGATCCAGTTGATCCAGAAACGGGTGCTGGTGGTCTCGTCGAGCTGGTTGAAACCCTTGTAGGAAAAATTGTCGAGCCGGATCTGCGATGGCAATTGCCAGCTTTCCCAATCCATGTTGATGGTCAGACAGCTGGCCCCGGCGAGGTCCAGCTTGCCATTGGCATGGGTGATCTGTCGCCAGAACAGGGTACCGGCAATGGTCGCCCCGCGCAGGTTGATACAGGTGGTTTCAACCGCCTTTTCGGGATCATCGGAGCGGTTGAATTCACCGCCGGTGAAAATCATGTCACCGCCGATCGTCGACCCCTGAAACGACACCTGACCGGCAACCTGGCAGCCGGCGCCGAGCTGAATGTTGTGGCCAACACTGAGCCGCGGACCAAACAGGGCCTGATCGCGACAGGTGAACCTGCCTTCGACACAGGACAGGGTGCCGACAATCGTGCAGCCGGAAAGATCGACCGTGCCATCGGCGAAAAATCCGCCATCCAGCAGACAATCTCCATCAATGCGGGCCTTGGCGATGACCAGCGCCCGATCCGAGGATTGGAATTCACCACCCCGACAGGTCAGGTCACCGGCGATGCGGGCACCGGCCAACCGCACATCTTCCTCAGCAAGAAACCCCTCATCCAGTTTCAGACTGCCGCCCAGCTGACAGCGGTCGCCCTTCAGAGCTCTGATCGACGAACCGGAGAGAACCAGAGTCTGCAATTCGCAATCGGTGAGGATCAGCTGACCCGCCAGTTTGCAATGCGTCAGGCTGATATTGCGCGGGGCTATTGCACCAAACAGGTCGAAATCGCCTTC
The DNA here is from genome assembly GCA_905480295.1 of uncultured Rhizobiaceae group bacterium. GTDB lineage: Bacteria > Pseudomonadota > Alphaproteobacteria > Rhizobiales > Rhizobiaceae > Pseudahrensia. The sequence continues at coordinate 1,527 of CAJQPW010000055.1, forward strand.
AATATAGATCCCCTGCAACAGCACCCCGTGTTCATGGACCGGCGTTTGATCGTCCCCACCGAGACAGACAAAGCGGAGAAATTCAGCACGAACCAGATTGTCAGGTGTGAACACCGACGGCTGTTGCGCCCCCAGGTCGCACACCGCACCGCGCCGCACACAGTCCAGCAACTGCTTTTCCGCCGGGTGCAATCGGCCGTCTTCATCGTCAATCCAGAAGTCAGCGAGCCGACGGCCAACAGCAGCAGAGATAGCGGCAGGAGTGGCGGCAGGAGCGGCGGGACTGGATCGTTTTTTTTCTGGCAAGATCGACCAACTTTCTTTCCCGCTGCAAGGACACCAAGCCTAGCGTGGAGACGGCAGTGAAGGAAGGCCTATTCCACCAGCATCACCGTATCCGGGCCAATGCGTGGCAACAGCCACAACATGTCCTGGCGGGATATCGCAACGCAGCCTTCGGTGGCGCTGTAGCCTTCACGGGCCAGATGAAAAAATATCGCGCTTCCACCAACACTCATGCGCTGTGAAACATTGAAATCCATCACCAGCGCCACATCATAAAGATGGTCGTCACGCCACAATTTCTCGTGGCTTGCCGCATAGGGCAGATCAACGGGACAGTTGTAATTGCGGTCACCCGTCGCATCGCACCAGCCATCCTCCGGTCGAATTGTGTGATAGTCGATGCGCCCCCGGCGCAACGGGCATTTGTCGGTGCGAATCAGTGCCGCCAACAGCAAAAAACGGCCGCGCGGTGTAATGCCGTCTCCTTCACCGGTTTTGGTGCCGATGCCGCTGCGTCCAAGCGCACAGTTCAAAATCCGCCCTCCAGCCTGCAACAGGCCTTTGCTGCGGTAACCGGGGCGGGTACGCACATGAATAATTCCCAGGGAAGGACCGTTATAATTTTGCACTTTTGGCCCTTTTGGCTCACAATATTGTCGATCGTTTCACAATCGCGTGTGATTCCGGGCGGCGCAAGTTTACGCCGCGAAAATTGTTACTAGATGGGGTTATCGCCCCGCATACGAAGGGCCTAATGATTGTGAGGAATACAATGACAGAACGCGCTATCTTGCTGGTTGATGATGACAATGACCTGCGCGAAGCCCTGACCGAACAGCTTAGTCTGTATGACGAATTTGCCATCACCCAGGAGGAATCGGCCGCTGCGGGTATCAAGTCCGCCCGGGACAGCCATACCGACCTGCTGATTATGGATGTCGGTCTGCCGGACATGGACGGGCGCGAAGCCGTGAAACTGCTGCGCAAGGGCGGTTTCAAGTCACCCATCATCATGCTCACCGGCCATGACACCGACAGCGATACAATTCTCGGTCTGGAAGCCGGGGCCAATGACTATATTGCCAAACCGTTCAAATTCGCCGTGTTGCTGGCGCGCATTCGCGCCCAATTGCGTCAGCACGAGCAGAGCGAAGACGCCGTGTTCACGATTGGCCATTATTCGTTTCGCCCGGCCCAGAAACTGCTGGTCGAAGAAGACGGCGGCAAGGTTCGGCTGACCGAAAAAGAAACTGCCATCCTGAAATATCTGTACCGTGCCGAGCAAAAGGTGATCACGCGGGATATCCTGCTTGAAGAGGTGTGGGGATATAATTCCGGCGTTACGACGCACACGTTGGAGACACATATCTACAGGCTCCGACAGAAAATTGAAAAAGACCCTTCCAACGCATCGCTTCTGGTGACAGAAAGTGGCGGATACAAACTGATGCCATGATACGGGTGCGCATGACTCCCCTTTTCACCTCAACACGACCGAACCGGGAACAGGGCGCGTGAGCCTCGACGCCGATATCAGATTGCTGGGTAAGGTGCGCCTTTTTGCCGGTTTCGGACCGGACCATTTACGCCTGCTTGCCTTTGGTGCCGAAGCCCGAACCCTTGGTGTCGGGACGCGGCTCTACCGGCAGGGCAGCCTGTCTGATGGCGGCTATGTCATTGTACGTGGCAATATCGAGTTGATGTCCGGACTCAATGACACCCTGATTTCGTCTCACGGTCCCGGCTCGCTCATTGGCGAAATGGCGCTGATTTCAGAAACCATGAACGCAGCGTCGGCGGTCGCCACGGAAAATACCGAGATACTCAAAATCAGTCGCGCGCTGTTTCATCGCATGCTGAATGAATATCCGGAATTGGCGGTGCTGCTGCAGAAGCGCATTGCAGAAGAGGCTGCGGAGTTTACCAGCAAGCTTGAGGTGATCCGCGCAAAGTTGGATCACGCCAACAGCCTGGCCGAACGCGCGGAAAAATCCTGAACCTGCGCCCTGTCCGCGCCCTGTCCGCGCCATGCCTGCCCAGCCTGCTAAAGACTGAACGTTGCCATTACCGGAACATGGTCCGACGGTTTCACCCAGCCCCGGGCCTCGCGCAGCACTGTCAGGTCGGTCAGCTTTTCCGCCAGTTCTGGTGCAGACCAGACGTGGTCCAGCCGTCGGCCCTTGTCTGCCGCATCCCAGTCACGAGCGCGGTAGCTCCACCATGTGTATATTTTTTCTTCCGGTGGAATATGCTGACGGATCAGGTCGGTCCATGCCCCCTGTGCCATCACGTCGTTGAGGCCTGCGGTTTCAACCGGTGTATGGCTGACCACTTTCAACAATTGCTTGTGTGACCAGACATCGTTTTCCAGCGGCGCAATATTCAGATCGCCGACCAGGATATTTGGAATATTGGCCGTAGCACTGGTGAGTTGTTTCATCTCGTCGATGAATTTCAGCTTATGATCGAATTTCGGATTTTTGACCGGGTCAGCTTCATCACCGCCAGCCGGCACATAAAAATTGTGCACCCGGATCGGACCGCCGTTGGTATCCAGCACACATTCCACGTGGCGGGTGTCACCCATCGCCACATAATCAGTCGATGAGACCTCACGCAGCGGGTGTTTTGAAACCGTGGCGACGCCGTGATAGCCCTTCTGACCGTGCACAGCGCAGTGTTCATAGCCCAGTTCACGGAACGCTTTGAGCGGAAACTGGTCGTTCTGGCATTTGATTTCCTGCAGGCACAGCACATCAGGTGTGTGATTGTTCAAAAAATCTTCAACAAGGCCGATTCGCAGGCGCACGGAATTGATATTCCAGGTGGCCAGTTTGAAGCTGGGAGATGCCATGGGATTGACCTGTCAGTTTGCTGTATCAGGTCTGCATGATTGGACGTGATGAATGGCGATCACAAGAAGCGGGGAAAAAATTTTACCCGCTATCCCCACATTGGGCCGCGGAGCAGCGCTGCCCGGTTCGAGGCAGTGCTGATAAGGACACAAAAACAAATAGTGTTTGGCCTAACGGTCCGAGTTTCGGCGATTTTGCAGAATCTGCCGCTGGTTCATGCTGAACAGACGCTGTGAGAGCTCAACATTGTGCTGGACGTTGAAGATCATCACCGATGTGTCTTTGCCCTGATTGTCGGTAATCGTCCATTGCCGCAAATCAAAGCTCTCGGGATCAAACATCAGCGTGATCTTGGAGTTGCCGAAAATGGATTTGTTGCCCAGCACAACGGTGGTCAGGTCAGCTTCGTGCTTGACGCTCTTGATCGACTCGTCGTTGACATCGATTTTGTCGGCAAGCAACAGGCGCAGGGGTGTTTTTTTCAGCGGGAAAAAATCCCATGTCTTCAGCTTGCGGTTGTGAATGCCGACCGTTTTGCCATCCGCCTTGACCAGAATTGGCGACGGCTTGGTGTAGTCAAAGCGAACCTTGCCGGGTCGCTTGATGAAGAACCGGCCACCGGTCTGTTCGCCATTGGGGCCGAACTGAATGAACTCGCCCATCATGGTTGGAACACTGGCGAAATGTTTGGATATCTTCTTGACCGTCGCCGCCTGTTTCTTACTGACCTTTGCCAGCGCCGGCTTGGGAAGCACCATCATGATCAGCGCGGTTACCACCGCAAAGGCAGCGACGGCGGCTATGAATGTGGAGAGGGAAAATGCGCCCGAGATTGGTTTTGGCTTTGAGCCAGCCGGTAAACGCTTCATTTTTGCTTCACTCTCTTTGTGTGCTGCTTGCATGTTTCGAGCCCTTTGACCGCGAAAATTTCGTCTAGGCATGGGCAGTGACTCTGGCGCCAGTAAGGCCCCTGCCCATTATATCGTTTCATCTTCCGCCGGAACCAGTATTTCCCGCTTTCCGGAATGGTTGGCCGGACTGATCAGGCCTTCCTGTTCCATCCGCTCGATCAGCGAGGCCGCCTTGTTATAACCCACCGACAGGCGTCTTTGAATATAGGATGTGGATGCCTTGCGATCACGCAGCACGATCGCCACAGCCTGATCATAGGGATCATCGGAGGCGCTGAGATTGCCACCACCGCCACCGCCGCCGCCACCGGATTCTTCATTGGCAGCGTCTTCTTCACTTTCTTCGGTCACGGCCTCAAGATATTGCGGAACGCCCTGGGCTTTCAGATGGTTGACCACGTCTTCGACTTCCTGATCATCCACGAAGGGGCCGTGAACACGGGTAATGCGCCCGCCACCGGCCATGTAAAGCATGTCGCCCATGCCGAGCAATTGTTCTGCACCCATTTCACCAAGGATGGTGCGGGAATCGATCTTGGATGTCACCTGGAAGGAGATCCGGGTGGGAAAGTTGGCCTTGATCGTTCCGGTGATAACATCCACGGACGGCCGTTGCGTCGCCATGATCACGTGAATGCCGGCGGCGCGGGCCATCTGGGCCAGACGCTGTACGGTGCCTTCAATATCCTTGCCGGCCACCATCATCAGATCGGCCATTTCGTCGATAATCACGACGATGAATGGCATTGGCTCAAGATCCAGTTCCTCGTGCTCATAGATGGCTTCGCCGGTATCCCGGTCAAAGCCGGTTTGCACGGTGCGGGTGATCACTTCGCCCTTGGCAGCTGCTTCAGAAACCCGGTTGTTGAACCCATCAATATTGCGGACCCCGACCTTGGACATTTTCTTGTAGCGCTCTTCCATTTCGCGCACGGTCCATTTCAGCGCGACAACGGCCTTTTTGGGATCAACCACCACTGGCGTCAGCAGATGCGGGATGCCGTCATAAATCGACAGTTCCAGCATTTTCGGATCAATCATGATCAGCTTGCACTTCTCAGGACCGAGACGGTAGAGCAGGGACAGGATCATCGTATTGATCGCAACCGACTTACCCGAACCGGTGGTGCCGGCCACCAGCAGGTGGGGCATTTTTGCCAGATCGGCAATCACCGGCTCACCGCCAATGGTTTTGCCCAGGCACATGGCCAGTTTGGCCTTGGTCTTCTTGAATTCACCGCTCGACAACTGTTCTCTCAGATAGACGGTTTCACGTCGCTTGTTGGGCAGTTCAATACCAATGGCATTGCGTCCCGGAACCACCGCCACACGGGCAGCAATCGCGCTCATGGAGCGGGCAATGTCTTCAGCAAGGCCGATCACGCGCGATGACTTCACACCCGGTGCCGGTTCCAGTTCGTACAGGGTTACAACCGGGCCAGGCCTCACTTTCAGGATCTGGCCCTTGACGCCGAAATCTTCCAGCACGCCTTCAAGAAGACGGGCATTCTCCTCAAGCGCCTCGTTGGACAGGGACGGATCATCAATGATGCTCTTCTGTTCAGACAAAAGATCGAGCGCCGGCAGGGCAAAGCGTGCACCACGCCGTTTCGCTTTTACCTTCTTGGCTACCCGCGAAACCGATGGTGTCGCCTGTGCAGCATCGGTGTGGGGGATCGGTTCATCCGACAGTTCTGCATCGGCCGCGGATCCGTTGGTCGCGCTGCGATGCAATGTGCCATCATCGCCGACAAAATCTTCTTCGTCAAAATGGGCGTCAGCGCTGCCATCTTCATAATCATCGGCATAGGCGTCGTGATGATCAGGTGCATCGTAGAACTCATCAGACCCTGCAGCTGGGACCACCGGTACGTGTGGTGGTGCCACCGGCGCAACATGCCGGTCCACATTGTGGTTGCGCCAGCGCGACGTGAGCCGGTATACAAGATGCATGACCAGGCCCAGCGGCATGGTGAAAAACGCTGCCCAGTCCCGACCTGACTGCTCGTCCAGCATCAGCTCATGGGCATCAGCGCCTGCCAGTTCCTGTTCCATGATCTGGGTATCTTCACCCGGATCCTTGCGGGTCGGAGCCGGCACAATGCCCTTGTGAAGGTTGCAGGCACGCAGCATCAGCCACAGCGCTGGTGC
>CAJQPW010000056.1 GCA_905480295.1 uncultured Rhizobiaceae group bacterium
TGGGTTTCTGTCGCTCTCGATGTTGTCGACCATGAGTTATGACAGCGAAAAGCCGCTTTCTGGCACGGCGATGGGGATCAATTATGGGTTCAACAAGATCAGGTTTACCTCGCCGGTAAAGGCCGGAGCCCGTGTGCGCGCCAAGTTCGTGACCAAGGCCGTCGATCAGAAAACCGAAAACAGTGTACTGATCACCCGAACAGTCACCGTAGAAATTGAAGATGAAACCCGCCCGGCGCTGACCGCCGAATGGCTGGGCTATACCGTGTTGGAGAAACAGTCGTGAGTGAAATTCGTTATGATGGCCAGGTTGTCATCGTTACCGGTGCCGGCAATGGCCTTGGAAAGTCCCATGCGCTGGAATTTGCCAAACGGGGCGCAAAAGTTGTGGTCAATGATTTCGGTGGGTCGCGTGACGGGACCGGCGGTTCTTCGCTTGCAGCACAAGCGGTGGTTGATGAAATTACTGCCGGTGGGGGTGAGGCGATCTCCAATGGTGCCAATGTTGTTGATCGTGCCCAGGTTGCGGCTCTCTTTGAACAGACGATGGAGGCCTATGGCCGTGTCGATGTGCTGGTAAACAATGCCGGTATATTGCGAGACCGCAGTTTTGGTAAAATGTCGGCGGAAGAATGGGATGCGGTGGTGGCCGTTCATCTGACCGGGTCGGCCAATTGTTCGTTGGCGGTGTGGAACCAGATGAAGGCGCAGAATTATGGCCGCATCATCATGACGACGTCGACCTCCGGCATTTACGGAAATTTTGGGCAGGCCAATTACGGCGCAGCAAAAACCGGTGTCTGGGGCTTGATGAACACGCTGCATATCGAGGGCGCGAAGAATAATATTCACATCAACTGCATCTCTCCCACCGCCGCAACGCGAATGACAGAAGACGTTATTCCTGCCGATGCCCTGTCCCTGCTCGATCCGAAATGGGTCACCCCTGCCGTTCTGTTTCTTGGTTCGGCAGATGCGCCGAGCCGCAATATCCTGCTCGCCGGAGCTGGTGGGTACACGGTTGCCAAGCTGATGGAAGCTGAAGGCGTCTATTTGCCAGAAGCCAATCGCACACCGGAAATGATCGCTCAAAACTGGGACGTGATCACCGATATGAGCGATGCCCGCGAAATGATGCAGGGCAATGATCATGTCATGAAAATGGTGCAAAAGGCGCTGGCAGGATGACCCCCGCATGAGTAACAGTCTTGATCAGGCAGCGCTGGCACCCTGGCTGGAGGCTCACGTCCCCGGCTTTAGAGGTTTGCTGCGGCTTGAAAAGTTTGGCGATGGACAGTCCAACCCGACATATCGGGTGGACGCGGAGTCTGGCTCTTACGTATTGCGCGCAAAACCGCCCGGAGAACTGCTGAAGTCCGCCCACGCGGTGGACCGCGAATACAGGGTCATGGCTGCGCTTGGTGGCACCGATGTTCCTGTGCCCAAAATGTTTGCTCTTTCTCCCGAAGCAGATGCCTCGCCGGTGGGGCGTATGTTTTTCGTGATGGAATATCTTGACGGTCGCATTTTCTGGGATCCTGCACTTAACGATCTGGGGCAAGATAATCAGGCGCGGTTTGAAATTTATGATGCGATGAACCAGACGCTGGCGAAATTACACTCTGTTGATGTGAGCGCGGTTGGTCTGGGTGATTTCGGCAAACCCGGCAGTTATTTTGCGCGTCAGACCGACCGATGGGCTAAGCAATACCGGGCTTCCGAAGTTGAGCACAACCCCACCGTGCACGCGGTCATCGACTGGCTGGAACAGCACATGCCCGCCGATGATGGGCGGGTATCAATTGTTCATGGCGACTACCGCATGGACAATATGATCTTTGCCCACGACCGGCAGGATGTAATAGCGGTGCTGGATTGGGAGCTCTCCACCCTCGGCCACCCGCTTGCCGATCTGGCCTATCAGTGCATGCAATGGCGGCTGCCCTATCAAAGCGGCATGCGCGGTCTTGGTGGGATTGACCGCGGGGCTCTCGGCATTCCGACTGAAGAACAATATGTGGCCAGTTACTGCCGCCGTCGCGGCATTGAATCGATACCCGACTGGCCGTTCTATATCGCCTTTTGCTTTTTCAAGCTCACGGGCATTTTGCAGGGTGTCTATAAGCGGGCGCTTGACGGCAATGCATCCAATCCCAAACGCGCCAAGGAAATGGCGCATGCAATCCCGCTGCTTGCCGAGGCAGCGATGGCCGAAATAAAGAGGAGCAGCTAAGCGTGGAAGACGTCGATATATTTCGAGATAAAACCGTTTTGATTACCGGCGGGGCAGGGGAATTTGGTCGCTCTGCGTCACAGCTGTTTGCTGAGCGGGGCGCTCGTCTGGTGCTGAGCGATGTCGATGGGAAAGGCCTTGCTGAATTCGCCGAACAATTGGCGCAGGCCGATGTTCAGGTTGCCAGCATATCCGGCAGCGTGGCGAATGAAGAGCATTGCCGGCAAACAGTTGATCTGGCGATGCAGCGCTTTGGAAGACTTGATATTGCCATCAACAATGCGGGCATGAGCCATGCACCGGCAAAGACTGCAGACATCGATTCCAAACAGGCCCTGGAGACCGTTCAGGTTGATCTGATGGGCGTGTTCTATGGAATGAAACATCAGATTCCGGTGATGGAAGCGGCCTATCGGGAACACGGTCGCAGTGCCAGTATTTTGAACATCGCATCGCTTGCCGGCATTGGTGGCGCCCCCACAATCTCAATGTATGCGGCCGCAAAACATGGGGTGGTGGGGCTGACCAAATCGGCCGCTTTGGAATATGCCCGTCGCGGCATTCGCATCAACGCGCTATGTCCTGCCTTTGCCCGTACGCCAATGGTGGAAGATGGTCTGCTTGCGGATGCTGGCGGTGATAAGAAGGCGGAGGACTTTTTAACCCGCGGCATTCCGATGCGCCGGTTGGCTGAGCCGGAAGAAATTACCCGCTCGATGTTGTGGATCTGCGATCCGCGCAATTCCTTCATGACCGGCCAGGCCGTTGCCCTGGACGGCGGCACAAGTGCAATGTGATGAGAACTCACCAGATGGGACACGAAAATGGATCTTAATTATACGTCAGAAGAGCTTGATTTTCAGCAGGAAATACGCGGATTTTTTGCCGAAAAGCTGCCCGAGTCACTCAGCGCAAAGGTCAAATCCAAGAAACGACTGACCAAGGCTGATTGCGAGACATGGCACGCAATTTTGAATGATGCCGGCTACCTGAATGCCCATTGGCCAGAAGCCTTTGGTGGCAAAAGCTGGAATGCCATCCAGCGCGATATTTTTGACGTTGAGGGCAGCGCGTTTGGTGCACCCAGGGTCGTGCCGTTTGGCGTAAACATGCTGGCACCCGTGTTGATGGCATTTGGATCGGAGCAGCAGCAGCAGCATTATCTGCCCCGCATTCTCGATGGCACCGACTGGTGGTGCCAGGGCTATTCGGAGCCGGGGTCCGGGTCCGATCTGGCATCGCTTAAGATGAGTGCGGTGCGCGAGGGTGATCATTATGTTCTCAACGGACAAAAGACCTGGACGACACTGGGCCAGTACGCCAACTGGATTTTCTGTCTGGTGCGCACGGCAAAGGAAGGGAAACCGCAACAGGGCATCAGTTTCATTCTGGTCGACATGGATACGCCGGGTGTTGAAGTGCGGCCGATCATCTTGCTGGAGGGAACCCATGAGGTGAACGAAGTCTGGTTCACCGATGTGAAAGTGCCGGTGGAGAACCTGGTCGGCGAAGAGAATAAGGGCTGGACCTATGCAAAATATCTGCTGGCCCACGAGCGGTCCGGTATCGCTGGTGTCGGCGATGCATTGGCCGGTATCGAGCATCTCAAACACATTGCCCGCGACCAGAAAACAGATGGCAGGCCGCTGGCCGAGGACCCCCTGTTTTCAGCGCGTCTGGCCGAAATTGAAATAGACCTGTCCGCCATGCGCACCACCAATATGCGCATCATGCAGGCTGCTGCAGACGGTGCGCCCCCAGGGCCGGAAGTCTCGATGTTGAAAATCAAAGGCACCGTTTTGCGGCAATCGATCAATGACCTGACACGCCGGGCACTTGGCCCCTACGCCATGCCCTTTGTTTCGGAAGCGTTGGACGTTGGTTTCAACGAAGAGCCAATCGGACCCGACTATGCCAATCCCGTGTCTGCTGATTACTTCAACCATCGTAAAACCAGCATCTATGGTGGCTCAAACGAGATCCAGCGCAATATCATCTCCAAGATGATGATGGGGCTTTGATATGGACTTCAATCATACCGATGAAAGACAAATGCTGGCCGACATGGTTGGACGTTTTGTCACCGATAATTACGACATTGAGTCCCGCCACCACCATGCGGCTTCCGATGTGGGGTACAGCCAGGAGGTCTGGGGTCAGCTTGCTGAACTGGGTGTCATAGGTGCGCTGTTTGATGAAGCCGATGGTGGGTTCGGTGGTACCGGGTTTGATATCGCGGTTGTGTTTGAACAATTGGGGCGAGGTCTGGTTGTTGAACCCTTCCTGGCGGGATTGATGGCCGGCACAATTTTAGCGCAGGACAAGAACCAGCAAGAGTTGCTGGATGCGTTGCTGTCCGGCCAGTCGGTTGTAGCTCTGGCCCATGGTGAACCTGGCAGTCGTTACAGCCTCAGCCATGTGGAGACCTCCGCGACTGCGTCAGCCGATGGCTTTGTCCTAAATGGCAACAAGGCGGTCGTGATATCCGGTGACAGTGCGGACCATGTGCTGGTTTCGGCTCGCCTGTCGGGTGCCGTTGATGATGCGGAGGGCCTCTCTCTGTTCATCGTGCCGCGGGACGCAGATGGTGTCCATGTGCGCGGCTATCCAACCGTCGATGGATACCGTGCCGCCGAAATTGCCCTGCACGATGTTCACATTGGTTCCGATTCCCTTGTTGGAGAACAGGGAAACGGATTGGCGTTGCTCGACAAGGCCAATGCTGCGGGCACTTTAGCCGTGTCTGCCGAGGCGCTTGGTGCCATTGAGGTGGCGATAGATATGACTTTGGAATATCTGAAGACGCGTAAACAGTTCGGCGTGCCGATTGGAAAATTTCAGGCCCTGCAGCACCGCATGGCCGACATGATGACTGAGCGCGAGCAGATCCGCTCTGCCGTCATCAACGCAGCCGGGCACCTGCATACCGACCAGCGCGACTGGCACCTGTCCTGTCTGAAGAATCTGATTGGCCGCAGCGGTCGCAAGATCGCCGAAGAAGCAATCCAGATGCATGGCGGCATGGCGATGACGTGGGAATATGCTGTTGGCCATTATTCCAAGCGCATTGTGATGATTGATCACCTGTTCGGGGATGAGGACTATCATCTGAAAAGGATTATGACGTTGGGAAGCGCAGCGTGACCTCTGGCTCGGACACATCAGAAATATCGCAACAGCCTGAGCGTATTATCATCGGTGAAACCGGATTGCAGCGCACGTTGAGTTACGAAAATCGCCTGTTTGCAGATCGCTGCGAAACGCATCTGGTCATCGATGACCGCCATACCAACCGCCACGGTGGTTTGCATGGTGGTATTCATGCAATTTTATTGGACAGCGCCTGCGGTTTTGCGGCCAGCCGTGCCCTGTCTGATGATGGCAGTCAGTTGGTCGTTACCCTCTCGCTCAACACCAATTATCTTGCGGCTGCCAAGGATGAGAACATTCATGCCGTGGCACGGGTCACAAAGGCCGGGCGGTCCGTCGTTTACACCGAAGGCAAAGTGTATGATGGCCAGGATAATCTGCTGGCGACCGGGTCGGCTGTTCTGAAAAAGGTCGGTTGACGGACCGGGCTTTTGCAGCGGTTTGAAAAAGTGCGGTTATCAGCAAGAATCTGACGGAATTGCAAAATGTTTGATTGCAGGCATCCCTTAGTCTAAACGGCACAGACAGGCCGTCGAACAGCGACGGCGTTGGGATGCGCAGGTCGGCAAAGGATTAAGCCATGAGTGAAGAATTAGAGCCTCGCGAGAGCATGGAATTTGATGTGGTCATTGTTGGTGGTGGCCCGTCTGGTCTTGCCGCCGCCATACGGCTGAAACAGATCGACCCGGATGTGAACGTGGTGGTGCTGGAAAAAGGTGCCGAAATCGGCGCCCATATCCTGTCCGGTGCGGTAATTGATCCCATTGCGGTGGACCGGTTGTTTCCTGATTGGCGCGATGAAGATGACCACCCGTTTAAGGTGCCCGTGCGCAAGGACAAATTCTATCTGATGGGTCCGGCTGGCAAGATTCCTTTGCCAACATGGGCGATGCCAAAACTCATGAACAACCACGGAAATTATATTGTTTCGTTGGGCAATGTATGCCGCTGGATGGCGGAAAAGGCCGAGGCTCTCGGCGTGGAAGTCTTCCCAGGTTTTGCCGCATCGGAAGTAATTTACAATGATGCCGGTGCCGTCATTGGCGTAGCCACGGGTGATATGGGACTGCAGCGCGACGGTACGCCTGGTCCGAATTTTGAACGCGGCGTGGAATTGCACGGCAAATATGTGCTCATCGGTGAAGGCGCGCGCGGTTCATTGGCCAAAAGCCTCATCGCCAATTTTAACCTGGATGAACATTCCAACCCACAGAAGTTTGGCCTCGGGTTCAAGGAACTTTGGGAAATCGACCCGGAAAAGCACAGCGAAGGCACGGTGATGCATACGCTGAGCTGGCCGTTGCAGAACAATCAGGATGGCGGTTCATTCATCTATCACATTGAGAACAATCAGGTTTATGTCGGCTATGTGGTGGCTCTTGGATACAAGAACCCCTATCTGTCGCCCTTTGATGAGTTTCAGCGGTTCAAGACGCACACGTCTGTGGCACCTCTTCTGGAAGGGGGCAAGCGCATCTCTTACGGCGCCCGTGCCATCACCCAGGGCGGATGGCAATCTGTACCTCGCCTGTCTTTCCCCGGTGGGGCGCTGATGGGATGTTCGGCCGGATTTGTGAACGTGCCCCGCATCAAGGGAAGCCATAATGCCATGTTGTCTGGCATGCTGGCCGCAGAACATGTGGCCGATGCCTTGAAGGATGGACGCGCCAATGATGAGTTGAGCAGCTATGAATCTGCCTGGCGGGCCAGTGAGGTTGGCAAGGACCTGAAACCGGTTCGCAATGTCAAACCACTGGTGACAAAATTTGGGTCCGTTCTTGGTACCCTGATATCCGGTGCAGACATGTGGTGCACATCGCTTTTGGGCGGATGGTCTCCCTTCGGTACGATGAAACATCAAAAGGCTGATTATCAGGCCACGGAGCCGGCTTCAAAGCACAAGCCAATCGACTATCCGCGTCCCGATGGTACCCTGACCTTCGATCGGTCGTCGTCGGTGTTCCTGTCCAGCACCAACCATTCGGAAGAGCAGCCCAAACATCTTAAACTGCAGGATGCTGCGTTGCAGAAATCCTCAGAGCTTGATGTGTTTGCCGGATTGTCGCGCCGGTATTGCCCCGTTGGAGTTTATGAATGGGTTGATACCAAGGGTGACCCTGCACAACCGGGGGACAAGGATGCAGAATATGTCATTAATGCGCAAAACTGCGTTCACTGCAAAACCTGTGACATCAAGGATCCAAACCAGAACATCAACTGGGTTCCGCCCCAGGGCGGGGAGGGGCCGGTCTATCCGAACATGTGATTGGACGAGGCCGCACCAGCAACACGCTGTTGCCAAACAGCCGAATGGTTTTGCAACCAGCACAAGTGGCTGGGAAACACAGAGGTGTTGGCCTCAAACTGATTGATTGTTTAGGGCTGGCTGGTAACGACCATAGAGATTAGGAGATCATCATGGCCAGAACTGACTTGCCGATACTGGAGCAGCGCCGCATTGAGGCCAATATCATCAAGCCGATCTATGAAGAGATGGTGACCCGGCTTGGACGGCAGCAGGCAGGAGAAATTCTGCGCACTGCCATCACTCGGGATTCGATCCAGCAGGGCCAGGCCTACGCGGAAAATGCGGACGGTGAGACAAGTCTTGAAGGCTTCCACGCGTTGTTGCCGCAATGGAAAGCCAACGGTGCGCTCGAGGTTGAAATGCTCGAGGAAAGCGATACCCAGGTGCATTACAACGTCACCCGCTGCCAATACGCAGAAATGTATCGTCAGATGGGGCTTGCAGAAATCGGTCACATACTGTCCTGCGGCCGCGATGGAACATTTTGCACCGGCTATGACCCGAAGATCAAACTGGATCGCACGCAGACGATCATGCAGGGCGCAGAACATTGCGATTTCCGCTATCGCTGGGAAGATGAGGGATGAGCAACCGCATCGAAACCATTGGCCAGCTGGAAGCGCTCTATCCGGGACCCTTGAGCGCCGCGACGACCAGGAAAGAAACCCCGCGGATCAATGACGAATATCGACAATTGATTGAGACGGCCCCGTTTTTTGCGATCGCCAGTATCGGGCCGGGCGGCATGGATTGCTCGCCGCGCGGAGACGGTGCCGGTTTCGTCAAAATACTCGATGACTGCACTGTGACTTTCCCCGACCGACGGGGCAATAACCGGCTCGATACCCTGCGCAATATTGTGTCGGATCCCCGCGTTGCCTTGCTTTTTCTGATCCCCGGATGGAATGAGACTTTGCGCATCAACGGCACCGCCCATGTGTCGACAGATCCGGATTTGCTGGATGCATTCATTCATCAGGGCAAGCGACCCGTGACCGCCGTGGTGGTCAGGATTGACACCATGTATTTTCAGTGTGCGCGGGCTTTGAAGCGTGCGGCTCTTTGGGAAGAGAGTGCAAAGGTTGATCCAAAAACCCTGCCGACAGCCGGGCGTCTGGTGAAATCGGTGATGCAGGAGTTTGATGCGGTAGAATATGACACCGCGCTGCCCGCGCGTCAGACTGATACGCTTTATTGAACCCAACGATTATTGAGACCGGATTGGCCTTTTGACATAGGAGCGTCTGCCCGAGGTCATTTGAAACGCTATTTCTTGCCTTGATTCAATTCCTGCACGAGCTGCGGCAATGCCCTGATATCATTAACGATGAAATTCGCGTGAGGCTCAAGCTCCTGCCGGTCAGCACCGCCGCTTAATACACCCACCGTGATGGCTCCGGCGGCTCTGCCTGCCTTGCAGTCATGGGTGGAGTCCCCCACCATTATGGTCGTGTTGGCCGCCACTCTTAAGTGATCAGCAAAAGCCGTGACCATGCCCGGGCCGGGCTTCTCGCCATAGCCGCTGTCAAATCCCGCGATGAAGCAGAAGCGTTCAGTCAGCCCTAACTTGTCGAGATGAGAATGGGCTGCGGTTTCGGAATCATTTGTCGCGATGCCCAGCGACAGTTCAAGCCGACCCAGTTGATCCAGTGTCGCTTCCAGGAACGGAAAAGGTGAAAGGGTGGTCAGCGAGTATTTGACGTAAAGCGCATCGACCGTTTTGTTCAAACTGGCGTGCGTGACTTGATTCAGATGTGGCAACAGGGCGTCGGCAATGTTTTCAAGGCTACCGGCAATCAGCACCGAACCCGGAGCGATTGTTCCGGCCTGTCGGTCAAAATTGACAGCTTGAGCGAGGTGTTCATGGAGCGCGTCATCGCCATCAGCGAGGTCTGCAAGAACCCGCGCGGTGGCAGGCGCAAAGGTGGCATCAAAGTCCAGCAGGGTGCCGTCTTTATCAAACAGGATGG
This sequence comes from uncultured Rhizobiaceae group bacterium, assembly GCA_905480295.1. GTDB lineage: Bacteria > Pseudomonadota > Alphaproteobacteria > Rhizobiales > Rhizobiaceae > Pseudahrensia. Next base: position 9,662 of record CAJQPW010000056.1, read on the forward strand.
CCGAGATTGTCATGCAGCGAGCTTTGTCGCACTCTGACGCCGGAATCAATGGCAACTTCTCGATTGAACCATGAAAATTATTGCTTTCTTTTTGGCCTTTTTGAGCCTGCCTGCACCGGCGTTTGCTGAAGCGGTGTTGCTGCAATGTGGTGGTCCGGCCAGGGTGGATGCAATTGCTGAACCCTGGTCTGAATCGACACGGCTTTTCGCCAACGGTGTCATTCGCATTGCCGTTGTGGATACTGCAGAACCCGCCTGTTGTTCGTTTCATCTGATTGTTTTGGCACCGGACCCGAATGATGAACTGGGCCTGAGGCAGTGCCTGACCCTGTCAGACGGTGAAGAATGGACAGGCTTCCAGCATATTGATGTGCAGGCTGTTGCGTCATCCTATCGTGCTGATCTTGGTCTTTTGCTGCGTGTGCCGGTCGAGCGTTATGTGGATGGCATTCGTTCCACGTCGGATGAAGTTGCAATTCGCATCAATCAGGCCACGGGCGCAGTGACGCTGGAGTGAACGCTTTCTTGCCGGCTGGCTAGTGAAAATCTCGGCTTTTCGGGATCAGGCGGACGTTGCGCGGATGGCTACCCCGGGCCGGTACTGTCGGGCGTGGTGCTGGTCGCAAGTGGCGTTCGCTTCGGCTCTTGCGCAAATATTCTTCCCCGTGACTGCCCCGCTTTACCTCATCGGCATTGGCCAGAAAATCGGCCTGTTTCTCCACCGGAGGCCGTCTTTTGGTCAGCGGTGATTTCATGTGATCGGCATGGGCGACGATCTCGGGCAATTCGTCATCGGACAGCCTGTCCAGATCGGCCGTCAGATCGGCCAGCCTATGGGCCACCACATGGATCACATCGTCTGCCCGCTGTACCTCCCCGTCGATTTTCACCAGCCGGGCCCCCATCACGGTTTTACGGAATTTCTGCATTATCTTCTTCCAGATAACGATGTTGGCAACACCGGTCTCGTCTTCAATGGTCATGAAGACAACGCCCTTGGCGGTGCCCGGTCGTTGTCTCACCAAAACCACGCCAGCAATGCTGCAGCGTTGTTTTTGCCGCATCTTCAAAAGGTCCCGTGCCTCGATCATGCCGCGTTTGCGATAGGTGTCGCGCAGAAAGCAGAGCGGGTGTGCCTTGAGTGAAAGGCGGTGGGTTTGATAATCGGTGACCACATGTTCACTGGTGCGCATCACCGGCAGGGCAACGGGCGCGTCGCGTCCTGTGGAATCTTCGTCGGCGGCAGCAAATAGTGGTAATTGCACATCACTCATCAACCCGCGAACCGCCCATAATGCCTGCCGCCGGTCGATATCGATTGAGCGAAAGGCGTCATTGGCTGCCAACCGTTCCAGCGTTGCAACGGTCAGCGAACTGCGCCTGCGGATATGTTCAAGCGATGAGAAGCGTCTGGTCTTTAAGTCATTCCGTTCGTTGACAAATTGTTGCATGACGTCTTCGCGCAACCCGTCGGCCTGGCGAAATCCAAGGCGCACGGCAAAGGATCCGTCATGGTTCTCCTCCAGCGTATTATCCCAATGGGAATGGTTGATGTCGATGGCACGCATCGCGATGCCGTGTTCCTTTGCATCGCGCACAATCTGCGCCGGGGCATAAAATCCCATGGGTTGTGCATTGAGCAGTCCGGCACAGAAAGCGTCGGGATAGTGGCATTTGATCCAGCTTGAAACATAGACCAGCAAGGCAAAGCTGGCGGCATGGCTTTCCGGAAAACCATATTCGCCAAATCCTTTGATCTGTTCAAAGCATCTGCGGGAGAAATCTGCATCATAACCCCGCTCAATCATTTGGCCGACCATCTTTTCCTGCAGCGTGTGAATGGTTCCGGCACGGCGGAATGTGGCCATGGCTTTGCGCAGCAGGTTGGCCTCTTCAGGGGTAAATTTGGCAGCATCAATGGCGATCTGCATTGCCTGTTCCTGAAACAGGGGCACGCCCAGTGTGCGGCCAAGAATATTGCGCAGTTCATCAGGGTCAGCCGGTGGGGCGGGGGAGGGATAGTCGATGGTTTCCAGCCCATCGCGGCGGCGCAGATAGGGGTGCACCATATCCCCCTGAATGGGGCCGGGGCGGACAATGGCAACCTGAATTACAAGATCATAAAACCGTGCCGGTTTAAGCCGGGGCAGCATGTTCATCTGAGCCCGGCTTTCCACTTGAAACGTGCCCAGGGAATCGCCGCGCTGTAACATCGCATAGGTTGCCTTATCTTCGCGTGGCAGGTTGGCCAGGGTGAAATCCTGCCGGTAATGGGTACGGATCAGGTCAAAACATTTGCGGATGCAGGACAGCATGCCCAGGGCCAGCACATCGACTTTCATGATCTTCAACTCGTCGATGTCGTCCTTATCCCATTCAATGAATGTGCGGTCTTCCATCGCCGCATTGCCAATCGGCACGGTTTCCACCAGAGCATCTTCAGTCAGAACGAAGCCACCGACATGCTGTGACAGATGGCGGGGAAAACCCAGCAGTTCCTGGGTCAGTTGGATTGTTCGCGCCAGGTGAAGATCCGTGATGTCCAGTCCGGCCTGGCGAATCTGATCTTCGGGTATGTCCTGGCCCCAGGACCCCCAAACCGTGGACGCCAGTGCTGTGGTGACATCCTCTGTCAGTCCCATCACCTTGCCAACCTCGCGAACGGCGGAACGGGGGCGATAGGTGATGATGGTGGCTGCAATGGCAGCGCGGTGACGGCCGTAGCGCTGGTAAATATACTGAATGACCTCTTCGCGCCGTTCATGTTCAAAGTCGACGTCGATATCTGGCGGCTCGCGCCTCTCTTCGGAGAGAAAGCGCTCAAACAACAAGCTGATTTTCGAGGGATCAACAGCGGTAACCCCAAGGCAGTAGCATACTGCGGAATTGGCTGCTGATCCGCGTCCCTGACATAAAATGTCATGTTTGCGGGCCCAGGCCACGATGTCGTGCACAGTCAGAAAATATTGCGCATAGCCAAGCCGTTCGATCAGCGCCAGTTCATTTTCAATGGCGTTGCGTACACTGTCGGGCAGTCCGCCGGGATAAAAAGTTCTGGTTCCTGCCCAGGTCAGATCCGTGAGATGTTGCTGGGCTGTTTTTTCTGGCGGCACAGGTTCGTTGGGATAATGGTAGGAAAGTTCATCAAGAGAAAACTGGCACCGGGCTGCGACTTCCTGCGTTGCGGCAATCGCATCGGGATAGGTGGCAAACAGGCGGGCCATTTCCTGCGCCGGCTTAAGGTGCCGTTCGGCGTTCTGCAGAAGCTTGAAACCGGCGGTCTGCAAGGTGCATTTTTCACGAATACAGGTGATGACATCTTGAAGTGGGCGACGGTTTTGCTCGTGATAATGGACGTCATTGGTAGCAATCAGCGGCAGGCCGACGGTTCCCGCCAGTTGATTCAATATGTTAAGACGGCGCCGGTCATCGCCGCGGTAAATCATGTTTGCCGCCAGCCAGACCTGCCCGGGAGCAGTCTGATTCAATTTTTGTAAACAGGTTTCGAAACGCTTGTTTAGAGTGAGGTTTTCGCGATCGCGTTGATCGACGGGCAATTGAATCACTTTGTCAGCTTTTTGATGTAACCGGTCGCTTGACTGGCGATCAGAACCATAGGCTTCGGGGGGAATGACAATCACGGTTTGGCCTTCAAGAGCGCCCAAAAGGTCTTCAAACCACAGGTGGCACTCGCCTTTTTGAGCCCGTAATTTGCCATCGCTCAGCAGGCGGCACAGGCGCCCCCATGCGGCCCTGTCTGTTGGATACAGCAGACAGGAAAAACCCGGAGGTAAATCGGCCCATCGGCTTTCGGCCAGTTTTTCATTGCGCCCGTCCTTTTGCCGCGGGGCAAAGCTCTGTGGCACCGTATCAATGCGGGCCCCGACAATCAGCTGGAGACCTTCAGCCTTGGCTGCTGCATGTGCGCGCACAACCCCGGCGACGGTGTTTCGGTCGGCAATGCCGATTGCAGTCAGCCCCAGTGCTTTGGCCTGTGTCACAAGTTCGGCGGGGTGGGAGCCCCCGCGCAGAAAAGAGAAATTGGAAACACATTGCAGCTCGGCATAAGCGGGCGACGGCAATGGCGGCGGCAACAGCGACGATGACTTTGGTGACGAAACCCGACCGGCTTTGCCGGGGAAGGGGATGGGCGGAGGGGGTATCGGTCGGGGCATTATATCCCAAAGACCCCATGGACGAACCAGCCAGGAGCGTTGTCACCGCCATACAGGCCTTCACGAAACAGCCAGTAGCGGCGGCCCTGGGTATCTTCGACCTCATAATAATCGCGGATTGCAACCCCACGCGGCCCTTCGCGCCACCATTCTGGAGCAATGCGCTCAGGGCCACGGGCGCGGGTAATCTGGCGCGGTATCCGGCGCCATCGAAAATGCAGGGGCGGCCCATCCGGCACCTGTGCGGTTACTTCAGCCGGTTCCGGCGTATCAAACAGGCGAAACGGCCGTGAATTGGTGCGAAAGACAGTTTCAGCTTCGACTTCCTGCCACTGGGCCACACGGGCCCCGGCTGAGGCGGCGCTGATCATGCGCCATGCCCGTTCGGGAACATGACTCTTAACCGGGGCTGCATAGGTTATGTTGCGTTCGCCAAACCGGTTGGAAAGGCGATCGACGAGGCCGGAAAGCTCTGTTGCCAATGCTTCATTGGCAGCGTTGGCCCGGTTATCAGCAACCAGAGACGCCTGATGGGGGGCGATTGTGTCACAATCAGCCGTTTCAAGTAAAAACCCATCAATACCGTAACCGGGATCAATCTGCTCCAGTTTCTCTTCAAACAGGCGCATCACATGGGCGCGGTCGCGCGATGGGCGTGACAGGCGCACCATGACTGCAGAAGAACCCCCATCGGCGTGGAAAGCGGTTAAGCGCCATCCGCGCGCGCCCTGGGCCGCCGTTTCCATTCGGGTGGCAAGGCGGGAAAATAGTTCACCCAGGGCAAAACGAATGCCGGTAATGTCCAGTGCCGGTTCCGGACAAGGCATATGAGCCCGCCATGGGGCTGGCGGCCGTAGCGGCATGAGGGGCTCGTGGACCGCGCCGCTAAACTGGTCAATACGCAATTGTACGCTGTGGGCATCGACCCTGGCCCGAAACGAGGCAAAGGATCATGGGATGAGTTTCTCAAGATCCACGCTGATACGCTCTGGCAGTGCGATTTCCTGTCCAAACCGATGTGGACAGCAAAAGGACTCGTCGACGTGTACCTGCTGGTGTTTCTGCATCTTGGCAGCCGTCGCGCCTGGATTTCACCGAGCACTGTGCAGCCGGACTCAGCATGGGTCAGTCTGCAGGCCCGGAATTTTCTGATGGTCGCTGAAGACATGGCACTCGCGCCTGGATACGTG
>CAJQPW010000057.1 GCA_905480295.1 uncultured Rhizobiaceae group bacterium
ATACCGGCACAACCGAAATTCGCAAATTCTATGCGCTGGACGATTGTGGCACCCGGATCAATCCGATGATCATTGAAGGACAGGTCCATGGGGGATTGACGGAAGCTCTTGCCATCGCCCTGGGACAGGAAATTGCCTATGACGATATGGGCAATGTGAAAACCGGATCGCTGATGGATTTCTTCATTCCAACCATGTGGGAAACACCCAACTACGAGACCGATCACACAACAACGCCAAGCCCACACCATCCAATCGGTGCCAAGGGCGTTGGAGAAAGCCCCAATGTGGGTGGTGTCCCGGCATTCTCAAACGCGGTGCATGACGCTTTCCGTACGTTTGGGCTGACACAGTCGCACATGCCTCACGATCATTGGCGCATCTGGAAGATTGCAAATGATCTGGGACTGCACGAATAATCGGACCATCAGGGACGATCCCAGCCCCGCAGAAGTGAATTCTGCGGGGCAGACACGGGCAGGAACATGAGCTGGACAGATCTAAAATCCGAATTGTCAGACCAGGGATACGTGGCATCCGATGCACTGGCGATGGCTTTGTACCTGTCGATTACGCTGGGACGACCGCTTTTGCTTGAAGGGGCCGCGGGTGTTGGCAAAACCCAGATCGCAAAAACACTGGCTGAAATCAGGCAAACAGAACTCATACGATTACAATGTTATGAAGGCCTTGATGCCGCGTCCGCCATCTACGAGTGGAACTACCAACGCCAATTGCTTTCAATCCGGGCGGCTGGCGAGCTTTCGTCCCGCGAAGAGATAGAAGACAAGATCTTTTCTGAAACGTATCTGCTCCGTCGCCCCTTGCTGGAGGCCATTCAGCAAACCGAATCCCCGGTCCTTCTGATTGACGAAATTGATCGGGCTGATGAGGAATTTGAAGCCTATTTGCTTGAAATACTGTCCGACTTTCAGATTTCGATCCCTGAACTCGGCACCATCAAAGCGGTGACCAGACCTCTTGTAGTCTTAACCGCCAATGGAACCAGAGACCTTTCTGATGCCCTGCGTCGCCGGTGCATCTACTCCTATGTGGAATATCCCGACAGACACACCGAGCTTTCCATTCTCAACAAGCGTCAGCCAAACCTGAACGCCCATCTCGCCGATCAGATTGTCGGGTTTGTGCAGGCATTGCGCAAAGAAGAACTCGAAAAGAAGCCGGGCATCGCCGAAACCCTGGACTGGGCAGCAGCTCTCTCCGGTCTGGGTATCAATGATCTCAGCGATGATCCGGCAACCCTGCAAGCCAGTTTGGTCTGTCTGTTGAAAACGCAATCAGACCAGTCATCCGTTCCGACCGAAGTCGCACAGCGCCTGGTCGGGAAAGCCGCATAATGCCGGTCACGCGCTTTCCAACGCGGGCTGAAAGTGTTGCTGATCGCATGGTGGGATTTATGGCTCACCTGCGGCTGAACGGAATCAATGTTGGCGTAAAGGAAAGCGAAACGAGTTTGCAGGCGCTGGCATCAATCGACGCGGTCGATCCTGACGAGACACGTTTGGCGCTCAAGGCAATCTGTGCAACCGACGCGGACCGGTTTGGGCGGTTTGACGAACTTTTCAAAGCCTACTGGTTTGCCCGGGACCGACAGCGCCTGCGTCAACAGCAGCAGAAGTCAAAAGAAAAACCTCACGACAAGAATCGTTGGAGTAACCGCAGCCTGTTGGAACAGTCGATTCAGGCTTCCAGCGCAGGGGCGCTGGATAGTCCGGACGAAAGCGATGGCAGGGACGGAGAGGACAACGAAGCGGAACAGAACGGTGATGGCAAGCTGATTGCATCAACCGTTTTCAACGTCAATAAAGCGGATCTTCGAGAGTTCATGAAACCCGACGACCTCGCCCATGCTGAGCGCGTTGCCTTACAGCTTGCCCGCGCAATACGGGACCGTCGATCCCGTCGCAGGAGAGCAGCAAAGAAAGGGGCGCAACTGGATCTGCGCCGAATAGCCCGCAAAAGTGTCCCCACCGGCGGAGAACCGCTTCACCTGCTCAAACGCCGACGACCTGATCGCCCCGTGCATCTTGTTGCTCTTTTGGATGTTTCCGGATCGATGACAGTCTATGCCCGCGTCTTCCTGTCATTTCTGAAAGGATTGATCGGGGCGGATCAGCGCACCGATGCGTTCTTGTTTCACACGCAGCTTGTTCACATTTCCGATGCCTTGCGTGATGGCGATACGTTCAGAGCGGTCAACCGTCTTTCCATGATGGCACAGGGGTTTGGCGGTGGAACGAAGATCGGTACCAATTTGGCATTGTTCAACCGCCAATATGCATCACAGATGGTCAATGGCAGAACGGTGGTGATTATCCTGTCGGATGGCTATGACACCGATCCACCGGAAAAGATTTCAAACGAATTGGCCCGCCTGAAGAAGCGGGGATGCAAAATTGTCTGGCTGAATCCACTCAAAGGATGGAAAGATTACGAACCTGTCGCAAAAGGAATGGCCGCGGCCCTCCCCCATCTCGACGTCTTTGCGCCGGCAAACACCTTGGCAGATCTTGCTGCACTCGAGCCGCATCTGGCAAAGATATAACGATGAACGCGCCAACTGACATTCATGACATTGTATCCAGCTTGAAGGCTGAGGGAGAACCCTTTGCCATTGCAACTGTGATTCGAACGGTCTCGGTCACTTCGGCCAAAGCCGGCGCAAAAGCCGTTATTATGCCCGACGGTACAATCGCGGAAGGATGGATTGGTGGAGGATGTGCCCGGGCAGCTGTTTTGAAGGCTGCACGACAGGCGATCAAAGACGGCAGCCCGCAGCTTGTCTCAGTTCAACCCGAAGACCTGCTCAGCGAAAACGGTGTGGTTGCAGGGGACGAACGCGAGGGCATTCGTTTCGCCCGCAACATGTGCCCCAGTCAGGGCACAATGGACATTTTTGTTGAGCCCGTTGTGCCGAGGCCTGAACTTGTCATTTTTGGCTCAAGCCCGGTGGCGGTGGCTCTTGCTGCCCTGGCCAAAGCACTTGGATTTTCACGCACGATCTGTGCCCTCGAAAACGATCAAATTCATTTTGCAGATGCCGATTCCCGTGTCATGGGATTTGACCTCGAGAGAGAAAAACTGACCTGGCGTTTTGCTGTTGTTGCTACCCAGGGCAAAGGGGATGAAGCAGCTTTACGGGCTGCACTTGCCGCAGATACAGACTATGTCGCTTTCGTAGGCAGTCAAAAGAAGGCGGCCAGTTTGAAATCCAAACTGCAAGCCGCGGATGTGCCAGACGCCGACCTTGCCCGACTCAAAGCGCCTGCAGGATTGGATTTGAAGGCCATTACGCCGGAAGAAATTGCGCTTTCCATTTTATCAGAGGTCGTTTTGCATCACCGCCGTGGCCAACACAAACAGCTCGAACAGCAGGCCTAGGTTCCACCCTGTGCGAAGAGTATTTCCGACACATCTCGATTTGATCTGAACCATCTCATTATCGTGACCGGTCCACTGAGATTCCGGCTTGCAAATCTGTTCTCACAGATCCAAGACCAAATTGATCTGTCGTGACGCGGATAAAGGGTACAGGACAAGACATGAAGAGCGCGTGCGAAATCGCAGTCATCGGTGGCGGGCTGTCCGGGCTCGCGGCGGCATCGGTTCTAAACGAAACCAAAAAAGACGTTCTGTTGTTGGAGGCTGCTCCGCGGCTGGGTGGACGCATTCACAGCGTAAGCCATCCCGAAACCGGTAAACCCATGGCCGATCTGGGACCAACATGGGTATGGCCACCCTATCAGCCCAGCATCTCCAAATGGTTGGAAATATTGGGGCTGGAACTGTTTCCCCAATACGAGACAGGGCCGGCCGTTTTGGATTTGCAAGTGGGGGTATCACCGCGCCACCAACCGTTACCCGGGCAACAGGGGATGGCCCGCATTGCAAATGGTCCCCGGGCACTTATTGACGCGTTGAGCACCCAATTGATGCCAGAGCAGGTGAAACTGCACCACAAGCTGCTCAGCGTAAGCCGAAAAAGCGGGCAGTTTGTGCTGAAACTCGAAGACCCAGACGACGTAGAAATCACGGCCACCAGCGTCATTGTTTGCGCGCCCCTACGTCTCATGGCCCAGGACGTTGACTGGAACGGCCTGCTGGACGCGCAGACGCTGGCCATCATGCGGGCGGCACCCACCTGGATGGTCGCTCAAACAAAGGTTTCAATTCTCTATGGCCGGCCGTTTTGGCGTGAGCAGGGCTTGTCGGGGCGGATCGCAAGTCATCTGGGGCCGCTCTCAGAAGTGCACGACCATTGCAGCTCCGATGGGGAGTTTTCCGCACTATTTGGATTTGTTGGCTGGCCTGATCGGTATTCCGACCAGGATCAACTGAGGGCAGCCATTGAAGAACAATTGGTGCGCTGTTTTGGCGCCCAGGCTTCCAACTTTGACCGAATGGAAATTCAGGACTGGTCTGCAGATCCCTTGATCTGTTCCAATCTCGATCGCGAAACATCTGCCCAGCATCCCCAGGTTCTGCCTTCCGTGATCAAAAACGGGTTCCATCAAAACCAATTACAGTTCGGCGTGGCAGAAACGGCAAACGACCACCCCGGGTTGATTGATGGCGCTCTGGAAGCAGGAGAACGGGCTGCGCGTCGCCTGTTGTCAAATTCTGTATAAATTTTACCACGCTCTCTAAATCGTCTTCCCACTCCAATCTGATCCTGCCCGTTCAGTATGTCTTGAAACCACAAAGGACGACTGCTTTGATAACCATCCAAGGGTCAAGGAACGGTTCATTAATGCCTCACACCGGGAAACCGAACATTGATGGTGCCACCCCGATGAATTGGAATTCGGTTCGGACTATTGCCCGGGTGGCGTCGCTGTCGCTGCTGATAAGCATTGCATCCCCTGTTGCATCACATGCCCAGACACAGAAGGTAAAAAGCAATTCGTCGTTCATCGTAGACGTGTGCAAACGCATTGAAGGAGCGGCGCGCAAGTGGAAATTGCCTCCAGCATTTTTTGCCCGTTTGATCTGGCGCGAAAGCCGATTTGATCCCAATGCTGTGAGCCCGGTCGGCGCTTCCGGCATCGCGCAATTCATGCCTGGAACGGCGAAAGATCGTAAACTTGAAAACCCCTTTGACCCGCGAGCCGCCATTCCGGCCTCTGCGCATTTCCTGTCCGACCTGCGTAATCAGTTTGGCAACCTTGGACTGGCGGCGGCTGCCTATAATGCCGGGCCAAATCGGGTTGAGAGATGGCGGCGCGGCGAAACCGGGCTTCCCCGCGAAACGCAGAACTTTGTCTCCGGCATTACCGGTGCTCATCCCCGCGACTGGATTGCCGCATCGGTGCCAAAACCGGACTATTCCCTCAATCCCAAACTATCATTTCAAAAAGCCTGTCGCCAATTGCCGGTTCGTAGATCCAAGCCGCGCACCCGGTTTGCCGCGGCGCGCTGGCAACCCTGGGGCGCGCATGTAACTGCCGACTGGTCACCCAGCAAGGCGCTGTCACATTATGCTGCCCTTCAACGCAAATATCCTTCGTTGTTGGCCGAACGAACACCGATGATCCTGCGGGTGATCAATTACAGCCGCGGGCGTGCGCCACGCTTCGAAGTCCGCGTTGGGCAGTCCAGCAGGAAAAAAACTGAAGCGTTCTGCAAACGTCTGTCAAAAGCCGGTGGTCCCTGCCTGGTGATCAAGACACAACGTCAGTAGTCCCCAGTGTAGTCACTCAATTCACCCAACGAATTCCTGATCGGCGGCAGCCTGTCTTTGCTGGCACCGTCGGGCCAGAAATTCCACGAACACTCGCACTTTTGGCGACAGGTGCTGACGGCTCGGATAGACCGCATGCAGCACAAGTTGTTCGTTTTCGTAAGTCTCAAGGACCGGCAGCAGCCTGCCCGAGCGAATATCCTCTTCCGCCGCCAATTGAGGAATTCGGGTGATCCCAAACCCCGATGCGGCGAGGGCGATTTCCATGCTTGCGCTGTTACAACGGATTTTTGGCTCCACCTTGACCGACAAGGGCTTCCCATCGGGATTGCGATATCGCCAATTGTTGGAAATGCCACGATAGGAAAAGTCGATCAGCGTGTGGTGCTTCAAATCTTCCGGCAAATGGGGCGTTCCATGGACCTTCAAATAGTTCGGGGAAGCGACAGTAAGCTGCCGCGTTTCCATCAGTTTTCTTGCAACCAGGTCAGTGTCTTTCAGGTCTCCTGCCCGCACAACCACATCAAACCCTTCGCCTATGATGTCGACAAAGCGGTCGCTGACTTCAATATCGTGGGTCACATCAGGAAACTGAGCAACAAACTCCGGAAGCCAGAAATTCAGACAGGCCTCCGCAAACATCACCGGCGTGCTGACTTTCAGATGACCAAAGGGGTGGTCTTTGGAACTGACAATCTGTGCGACAGCTGCTTCGGCATCATCTACCACCCGGCGGCTGCGCTCGTAAAACAGACGACCGGATTCGGTCAGACTGATCTTTCGGGTCGTGCGATTTAGCAACCGCGTATCCAGTCTTTGCTCCAGGCGTGCCACTTCCTTGCTGACATGCGAGACGGTGTGGCGCATTGCCCTGGCCGCTGCGGTGAAACCACCTTCATCAACCACGGTGCAAAAGATCAACATGCCATCAAATATATTATTATTCATGTGGAAACAGTGTCGTTTCAAGTGAGTTATTATAAATCATTTGGAAAAGAATTATATTAGTCAAACACCCAGTGCAATCTCAACTGCAGAAGAAAAAAGGACAGGCGCATGCTTGAAATGAACAACATTGATCATATCGGTATTCGGATAAGCGACCCGGCACAATCAGTCCCGTTCTATGAGCTGCTGGGATTTGATCTGCTTGCAGATGGGGGATTTGGAGCCGGACATCCGCTGGTGATGCTGCATCCCAGCGGCATCAACATCAACCTGCTGGGTCCCGCAACGGGCAGGGCCGGTCACAACGTGCTGATGGATGAAAGAGAAAAATTTCCCGGGATCACCCATCTGGCGATCAAGGTGAAATCTGCCGAAGACACCCGTTCATTTGTCGAAGCGCAGGGCATCACCATCACCGAAAAACGTTCCTTTCGAGGAACGGAAACCATCTTTATCCGCGATCCCGATGGAAACGTATTGGAACTGGTGGGACCCGGACCATCGGTGGCGGTGTTGATTGCGGAACATGTCCAGGAAAACGCAAAGAACTAAACTAAAGAGGAAACTGAAGATGAAACTTTATTCAGCCCCCGGCACCTGTGCCACTGCCATGCACATCGCCCTGGAATGGATTGGAAACCCGTTTGAAGTCGAACATCTCGACTTTGCCGGCATGAAATCTCCGGAATATCTGAAAATCAATGCATCAGGAGTTGTGCCTGCATTGGTTGACGGAGACATGAACCTGTCTGAGGGAATGGCAATTCTGCTTTACCTGGTTGATCAGAACCCCAACGCCAATATAGGCCCAGCCGCAAATTCACCGGACCGGGTCGAGCTGCATAAATGGCTGGTTTACATTTCCGGTACACTGCACCCCTATTTCTGGCCCTATTTCATGCCGATGCGTTTCACCACCGACAAGGAAGGCCATGATGCGGTCAAAGCCGCGTCTCAAATCCTGGTTGATAAGGCGCTGACCACTATTAACAACCACCTTGAGGGGCGGGAATGGATGGTTGGCGAAACAAAATCGGTTGCCGATGCGTTTCTGTATCCCATGGCCGGATGGGCCTATGGGTTTGAAAAATCGACCGCGCAGTACAAAAACATCGACCGGGTCATTCGAAAGCTTGCCGCAGATCCCGCTGTTCTGAGAGTTCACGCCTCGCAGGGAAATCTGCCCAAGGTTGATCTGGCAGCGTAACGTCGGATTGTTGAGGATCCGGCTTAGAAAAACGTAGCGCCGCCGTGCCAGGCACGGCGGCGCAGAATTTGTTGCAAAGAAAGGTTCAGACCGTTCCGCCCAGGCTGCCTTCCAAAGTGGCAAGTTCCTGTCCACCTGCCATCAGCTCCTGTAATTCTTCAGGGGTAATTTCCCCCCGCTTGGCGGTGCCGAGAGTCTTGCCCCGGTTCAAAACCGTAAATGTATCACCAACGGCCATGGCATGACGCACATTGTGGGTGATGAAAACCACCGCAATTCCCTGTTTGCGAACCTTGTCGACGGTCGCCAGCACATTTGAAGTCTGACGCACGCCGAGCGCTGATGTTGGCTCATCGAGGATGAGAACCTTCGCACCGAAATGCACGGCTCTGGCAATCGCTACGGTTTGTCGTTCACCGCCTGAAAGGGTTCCGACAGCCTGATCGGGCCCACGAAGATTGATGCCCATCTTCTTCATTTCCGACATGGTCACTTCATTGGCTTTTTCGTGATCGAAAAATGAGAAAGGCCCGACCTTGCGTTCCGGCTCATTGCCCATGAAGAAATTTCGGCTGACCGACATGAGCGGGATCATCGCGAGGTCCTGGTAGACTGTCGCAATACCGGCACGAATGGCATCACGCGGTCGCTCGAAATTCAGCGGTTTGCCCTCAAAGAAGATTTCTCCCTTGGTCGGTTTGTGAACGCCCGACATGGTCTTGATGAATGTCGACTTTCCAGCACCATTATCACCCAACAGGCAGTGGCACTCTCCCGGATAAACATCCACCGACACACCGGCGAGCGCGATAACAGAGCCAAAATGCTTCTCGATATTCTTCATTTCGATAAGAGGTTTTTTTGAAGCGGTCATCTTACTTCTCCCCCGTAATCATGCGGCGAATATAGGTGTTCAAGATAACCGCAAGCAGCAGTATCACACCCAGGAACACCCGAAACAGTGAGCTTTCAACCCCGGCAAAGAATAAGCCCTGTTGCACAACACCAAAGATAAGCGCACCGAGTGCCGCACCGATAACCGAACCGTATCCTCCGGTCAGCAGCGCACCACCGATAACCACGGCGATGATTGCTTCAAACTCTTTCAGCAGACCGCGGTCAGCCCCGGCCGATCCAAATTCCATCACCTGGCAGGTTGCAAAGATGCAGGCGCAGAACGCAGTAAACATGAACATCAATATCTTGACCCGGTTGACCGGGACACCAACATATCGTGCAGCCTGGGCGTCACCACCAGATGCAAAAATCCAGTTCCCGAACTTGGTACGGGTCAAGAGGATATGCCCGAACACCACCAGGATCAGGGCCCACACGATCAGCATCGGAATACCGTCTACGACGGGTTGGCCGGCTCGGTTTCCCCGTGCGAACGTGGCCAACAGGCCAATATCACCGAACCATTGAAACAGGCCTGTGAAAATTTTACTGCCGAAAATCGCACCCAGCCAATCTCCTTCTGCCGCGTCACGGACACCACCAATAATGGTTTTGCGTTCGACGGTCTGCGGCAGATAGATGGTAAATCCGCGGAGAATAAACAACGACGCCAGGGTCACGATGAAACTGGGCAGTCCGGTTCGCACGACGATAATGCCGTTGAGCGCGCCGATCGCCACGCACATGACAAAGGCAATGAGAATAGAGAGCCAAACTGGCCACCCCAGTGTCACCGAGAAAATCGCGATCATCATTCCGGCAAAGCCGATCATTGATCCGACAGACAGATCAAATTCGCCGGCAATCATCAGCAGGCAGGCTCCAACAGCAATGATCATGAACTGGGCTGAGACGATCGACCAGTTTAAGATGCCCTGACTGTTGAACATGCCACTGTCAAAAGCAAACAGAGCGAAGAAGACGAATACAGCCACCGTGCCGCAAATTCCGCCCAACTCCGGCCGGATTAGCGACTTTCGGAACGACGACATCTCCTTGACACGTTCATCCACATTGGCGTCGACATTTGCCGAATCCGACATCACATATCCTCCAAATTTTTTAAAAAAAAGGGGCGCCCGTCCTGTTGGAGGGCGCCCCTGAATTTTTTGTGTCTAGCGGTATTCGCCAGCGAACTCTTCAACCTTTTTCAGGCCGTCTTTTGTGACGAAGCCAGGGCCGGAGTTGATGTTGTTGCCAGGCAGAACACCATAGCGGTCCCAGTTGGCCAGGATCACGACAGGCATATAGGCCTGCAGGAATGGCTGTTGGTCGATACCCCATTTGATGGTGCCGTCCTTGATGCCTTTAACAATCTCAGCGCCGAGGTCGAAGGTACCAAAGTGGATTGATCCGGCCATGCCGTTTTCCTGCAATGCAGCGATCGTTGGATCAGCAGATACCGGTCCAAGGGTCAAAATACCATTGGTATCTGGATTTGCAGACAGATAGGCCAGCACTTTGTTCTTGATCTCTGAAGGGTCCGTTCCCGAATCCATCATTGCATCGCCAAGATCAATGCCGAGTCCGTCTGCATAACCGCGGCAGCGTTCGCCAACAGTTGGTTGCTGAATGGCGTGGTTCACGCACAGGAACTTGGTAACACCTTCACCTTTGGCGCGAATACCGGCAGCTTTACCTGCATCATATTCAGGCTGTCCGACATACATCAATGCACCCACTTCGCGGGCCTGATCCGGTGTACCGGTGTTCATGATGATGACGTCGATGCCCTGATCAACCGCAGCGCGGATCGGGCCTTTCAGCACATCAAAATCAGCAAGGGTTGTAATAATGCCGTCAGGATTAGAAGCGGCTGCCTGGTCAATGATACGGGCCATGTCGGCAATATCACCGGTTGGCGGATTGCGGTATTCCACATCAGCACCAACATGCTTACCAGCAAGCGCGATACCGTTTTTAATTGTATTCCACCAGCTGTCAGAGTCTGGCGCATGGCTGACCAAAACATATTTCTCGGCACTGGCTGTTCCAGCCACAAAGCCGAAAGATGCCGTAGCCAAGGCCGCTGCAAGCGCGAACCTTTTGAGTAAGTTTATCATCTAAGTTCCTCCCAATAGATATCTTTGACACATGTTGTCAGGGTTACAGAATAGGTCTGTGTTGAAAGATAATCATAGAAAGCATATCATTGCAACCGGTTGCAATATTTTTCTCTATAATTCATGCTGCCCCAACGGGTTAATTGCGATACAAGCACCGCACAACGAAAAAGGGCGAAACTCTTAATGGCAACGACACTGAAGGATGTTGCAGCACGCGCGGGCGTTTCGCGTTCCGCCGTCTCCCGCACATTCACAGACGGCGCATCGGTGTCGGACAAGATGCGACGGCGTGTGGAAAAGGCTGCCACCGAACTCGGTTATAGCCCGAATGCCCTTGCCTCCAGCCTGACAACGGGTCGTACCAAGCTGATCGGTCTGGTATCCAACAACTTCCACAACCCCATTTTTCTCGAAGTTTTTGATCGCTTTACCCGTGCGCTTCAGGACCAGGGCCTGCGCCCCCTGCTGGTCAATCTGACAGATGAAACTGATCCGGCGAATTCGGTACGCATGCTGCGGCAATATTCCGTCGATGGTGTTGTGGTCGCCTCTTCCACCCTACCGCCGGGATTTGCCCGGGCCTTTCGCGATGCCGGCGTACCGGTTGTCCATGCCTTTGGCCGAACGTCCAGTGCGCCGCAGGTGCATATTGTCGGCATCGACAACGTCGAATGTGGGCGCATGGCAGCCCGCAGCCTGATGCAGCGCGGCTATAAAAAAGTTGGATTTCTTGGCGGACCGGAAGTGGCGACATCGACCCAGGATCGATATCGGGGATTTGTGGATGAACTGTCTTCTCACCCCGAGATAGAAGTTACCCATTCCTTTGCCACGGCCTATTCATTTGAAGCAGGCCGACGTGAGATGCAGCGTCTATTGCAGGGTGATCCCGCCGAAGCCTATTTTTGCGGGGATGATGTACTGTCCATTGGGGCCCTTTCCGCGGTCCAGGAAGGCAATCTTTCCGTGCCCGGTGATATCGGCATTATCGGATTGAACGATATGGAAATGGCTGGGTGGGAAAGCGTCAATTTGACGACGATCCGGCAACCGATTGAGCAAATCGTATCCTCTTCGATCGAGTTGATTCTGGCAATGCTGAGCGATCCCGATCGCTACCCGGAGGCCAGGATATTTGCCTGCAAGATCATCGAGCGCGGTACGTTGAGGCCGCTGGAAAACTAGACCTCATACCCCACGCGTGGTGACGAATATCAAGGGCTGAGTCCTGATCAGAACGTCACCGAAACATTGGTGGGCGCGCATCAGTCCATTTGCCGTCTGCATTTCCGCTTTCGGCAACGGCAACAACCGCAGCCATTGATCGCAATCCATCGGTCGCGCGGGGATAGTGATCTGCAGCAGCATCAATCGCCCGACCCTCGCTCTTGGCACGGATCGCCTCTTCAAGATCTTTGTAAATATTGGCGAAGGCCAAGGGCATGCCTTCGGCATGGCCGATCGTGACGCGTGTGGTTCGGTCAGCTTCAGGCGACAGGCCTGCCTCGCCGCGCTCAATCACCTGTAGGCGACCATTGAGCGGCATCCAGAATAATTGATTCGGGTGTTCCTGCGACCAGCGCAAGCCCCCCTTTTCACCGAAGACCTGAATGCCCAATCCATGCTGACGACCAATTGCGACAGACGAGGTCCAAAGCCGGCCAACCGTCCCGCCATCCATGCGGAAATTGACCATGGCGTCGTCTTCAAGCGCCCGGCTGGCAATGCATGAAACGATATCTGCAGACAGTTTCTCCACTTCCTGCCCGGTCACAAATGATGCCATATGCAGCGCGTGAATGCCGCAGTCTGCAAATTGAGCAGAGACCCCAATCTGCGAAGGATCATAGCGCCAGCGCACCCTTGGATTGTCGGCATCAGCCGCATCAGCATGATGTCCATGGGCAAATTCGGTATTAACCAGGCGAATGGCCCCAAGATCACCTCGGACCACCATCGCTTTCATATGCCGCACCAGCGAATAGCCCGAATAGCCATAGTTCACAGCACAGATCTTGCCGGTCCTTTCAGAAACCCGGACAATCTCTTCACCTTCCTCCACGGTCATCGTCATCGGCTTTTCGCACAAGACGTGGAATCCTGATTCGAGAAACGCCTTGGTGATTTCAAAATGGGTCGCGTTGGGTGTCGCAACGGTGACCAGATCAATGCGGTCATCGCGGGACTTTTCACCCTGCAGCATTTCACGCCAGTCTCCATAGGAGCGATCCGCATCCAATCCCAGACGCTGACCATAAGCGCGTCCTTCCTCCGGTCGATGGTCCAATGCGCCCGCTGTAAACTCAAACAAGCCATCCAAACCCGCCCCAAGCCGGTGTGCCGGTCCAATCTGACTGCCTTCTCCGCCGCCGATCATGCCCCACTTTAATTTGCTCATAAGTCTCTCCATCTCCCGATCTCAAGCCAACCAAATTCAGCCATGCCATGAAATCGAGGGTTCCGAGTCACGCTCGATATCGATTGTTCTAAAATCCGATGCTTTGCAGATAGGTGCGGTTCACGGTTGCATCTCCCACGGGATCCGGATCCAGCAACGGGTCACAATCCTGTTCGACCGTGCACCACCCTTCAAATCCGGAATCCAGCAGCAATTGCCGAACCGCTGGAAAATCAACTTCCCCGTCGCCCAGATTGCAGAAAATACCCTGCCCACAGGCATCATAAAATCCTGTTCTGTTAGCGATGACATCAGCCTTTACCTTGGCATCGGTGTCCTTGAAATGAACGTAGGTGATCCGTTCCATATGCCGTTTCATGAACGCAACAGGGTCAAAACCCGCATAGGTGCAATGGCCGGTATCAAGACACAGTTTCAGCGTATCGCCGTCGACCTCCTGCAAAATCCGTTCAACTTCTGGTTCAAAATCCATGAACCCACCAGCATGGGGATGAAGCTCCGGAATCAAGCCATATTCCTCCGCACCAATTTTTGCCACGGTGACAATGCGGTCGCGATAGGCTTCCCACTCTGCCTTGTCCATCTGTTCGGCCTCAGCGGCACGACCGGCTGTTGGTGCCCGGCGCGGTGAGATCGAATCGATCAAAACAAAATGTTCTGCGCCATGCGCCTTCAACGCTTTGCAGGTACGTACAGCTCCGTCCAGCACGTCATCCCATTGATCAGGTTCATGAAAAGCGCGGAAGACAACCCCGCCAATCAAGGTCAGATCGTTCTCTGCCAACCCATCTGCCAGGACAGCAGGGTCCTCCGGCATGAAGCCCACAGGTCCCAGTTCAATGCCCTTGTAACCCGCTTCTGCGCAATCTTTGAGAACGGTTTGCCAGCTGGGATTACGCGGGTCATCAGCAAATTCGACACCCCAGGAACAGGGCGCATTGCCAATTCGAATACTCATCTTGCGATACCTTTCAGATACTCAGAACGCGGCCACGTCCTGCCAGGATTTTGATTCAGAAGATGCGATTGCCGCGGCCACCACCTGATTAACCACCATCCCATCACGGAATGTAGGCCACATTGATTTGCCGGCATCGATCGCTGTTAAAAAGTCTTTGGCTTCGATAATGATTTGGTCCTGGTAGCCGGTGCCGTGCCCCGGACCCTGACAAAAGGGCTCGTAGTCCGGGTGTTCAGGACCCATCAAGATCTTTGTGAAACCCCGCATCGCATCGGGACCATCAGCACGGTACAACCACAATGCATTTTGATCTTCCTGATCAAACCGCAGGGCCCCTTTGGTGCCGGAAATTTCGTAACAATAACCCATTTTGCGCCCGGTCGAGATGCGGCTGAAATACATCTGTCCCATGACACCATTCTCAAAGCGGCACATCATCTGGGCATGGTCATCATTGTCGACTGTTCCCCCCGGTCGCTCACCATGCACCGTCTCAACTTCCGCTATGACCTTGGAAATGGGGCCGACCAGCGCCAGTGCACCATTGATCATGTGCGGGGACAGATCGCCCATCGTTCCGTTGGACATGCCGGTCGTGCGCCATGTGGCAGGGGTTTGTGGGTCAGAATAGAAATCTTCGGTGTGTTCGCCCCGAAACCAGGTCAGTTCGCCAATTTCACCGGCCTCGATCAACTGCCGGGCATATTGACTGGCAGGCGTGCGAATATAGTTGAACCCAACCATGTTGACACAACCACTGGCTTCAGCAGCGGCCACCATTGCACGGCTGTCTTCAGGGGTTGCACCTAGAGGCTTTTCACAGAAAACCGGTTTGTTAAGCGCGAAGGCTGCAAGCGCTGCATCGCGGTGCGTATGTTGTGGTGTGGCAATCACCACGGCTTCTACTCTTGGATCATTGACCAGCGCTTTCCAGTCATCCGTGCAACGATGGAAACCATAGGCCTGCCGGTATCTGTCAGCGCTTTGTGCAGTGCTGGAGCAAATCATTTCCAGACGCGGTCGCAGGGCCGTGTTGAACACAGCCCCGACCGCGGCCATGGCGACCGAATGGGCTTTGCCCATATAGCCCCCACCGAGAATGCCAATTCCAATCTCAGTCAATTCTAGACCTCACCATGTGAAAATTGCTTTGCAACCGGTTGCGAAATCAGTATCGTGAAATTCAAACACCCGCAAGCGGCAATCAGCGCGACATCAAAATTTCCCATGGGGACCCATTATCATGAGTACGGCAGATAAAACGATCCGGCTGACCACGGCACAGGCCATCATCAGGTGGTTGTCCAATCAGTTCATCGAAATTGACGGACAGGAGCTGCGCCTGTGCGGCGGCGGATTCGGCATTTTTGGTCACGGCAATGTCACCTGTTTGGGTGAAGCCTTGCATATTGCCCGCAATGAACTGCCCCTGTATCGCGGGCAGAACGAACAAAGCATGGGATTTGCTGCTGCGGGCTATTCAAAACAATGGCTGCGTCAGCGATTCATGTTCTGCACCGCAAGCGCCGGCCCGGGCACATCGAACCTTCTCACCAGCGCGGCCCTGGCCCATGCCAACCGCCTGCCAATGCTGATGTTGTGCGGCGACACCTATGTGACCCGCCTTCCGGATCCCGTGCTGCAACAGCTTGAGCATTTTGGAGACCCGACACTGGGCGTCAATGACGCATTCAGATCGGTGGTGCGTTATTGGGATCGGATTACCCATCCGGCTCAGATCATTCAATCCTTGCCTAATGCCGTGGCGACCATGCTGGACCCTGCCGATTGTGGCCCTGCGTTTCTTGGTCTGCCGCAGGACATTCAAGGGTGGGTTTATGATTATCCCACTGTCTGGTTTGAAAAAAAGGTGCATCGCATTCGCCGCCAAACACCGGACGAAACTGAAATTGCCGATGCTGCGGCGCTGCTCGCATCAGCCGAACGGCCGATGATCATTGCCGGTGGTGGCGTGCAATACTCCCGTGCCGTAGAAGAGCTCACAAACTTTGCCGAAACCCATCAGATCCCCGTGGTCGAAACCATCGCTGGCCGCGCCAACATGATCGCGACCCATCCGTTGAACATTGGACCCATTGGCGTGACCGGCTCCAATTCTGCCAATGCGATAGCCGAACAGGCCGACGTGATCGTTGCGGTGGGAACCCGATTGCAGGACTTTACAACCGGTTCTTGGACAGCATTCGCCAAGGATGCACGCTTCATCTCAATAAATGCCGGGCGCCATGATGCAGGCAAACATATGTCTCTGCCGGTGGTTGGCGACGCAAAATTGTCGCTCACCGCCCTGGCCCAGAAAACCACAGGCTATGCAACGCCCGATAATTGGGTCGCCGAAGCGAAAAGGCATCGGGCAGACTGGGATGCTTATGTTGCAGACAACGTTGCACCAGGAAATCGACCGAATTCCTATGCGATGGCAATCGGCGTCGTCAATGAGCTGTGCGACAAACGGGACCGTGTGGTCGCCGCAGCGGGGGGCTTGCCCGCTGAAGTTACCGCCAACTGGCGCACGCTGGAACGGGGAACGGTGGATGTTGAATTCGGATTCTCCTGTATGGGCTATGAAATTTCCGGGGCATGGGGCGCCCGCATCGCCCAGTCCGAACGCGAACCGGATCAGGATACGATCGTATTTATCGGCGACGGCTCTTACATGATGCTCAATTCGGACATCTATTCGTCGGTTCTCAGTCAGAAAAAGCTGATCATCCTGGTGCTGGACAATGGCGGGTTTGCTGTAATCAACAAACTGCAGAACAATACCGGCAATGAAAGCTTCAACAATCTGATCGCCGATTGTCCGACAATCGCCGAACCCTTTGCTGTGGATTTTGAATCCCACGCGCGGGCGCAGGGCGCAATTTCCGAAACCGTATCCAATCCGGCTGAACTCGGTGAAGCTTTCAAACGAGCAAAAAAAGCGGCCAGAACCACGGTCATCTGCATGCAGGTCGACCCCTATGAGGGTTGGACGACAGAGGGGCACACCTGGTGGGAATGTGGCACACCGCAGATTTCGGAAAACGAAAAGGTTCGCGCCGCGCACGAAGACTGGGAATCTTCACGCCCAAAACAACGGAAGGGCGTGTGATGGTACTGGAAGGCATTGCAAAGAAGAATTTTGTTGTCATCGGCCGGGTCGGCATGGATCTGTCACCAGATCCGGTCAACACACGAACCAAAGATGCAACAACAATGGTTGTCGGCATGGGTGGCAGCAGCGCTAATATTGCCGCCGGGCTGGTGAAGTTCGGCTGCAATGCAGCTTTGGTGACATCCGTTTCAGATGACGCTGTCGGCTGGTATTGTCTGAACCAGCTTGACCACTATGGCATTGACCGTACCCACGTGAACAAAGTGACCGGCGAATGCCGCACCTCGCTGGCGGTTTATGAGACGCGCGTCGACGAGCACCAGTCGGTCATCTATCGCAATGACGCAGCAGATTTTCAAATGAACATTGATGATGTGGAAGCGGTGGATTACAGCCAGTTCGGCGCCCTGATCACCGCCGGAACCGTGTTTGCAGCAGAGCCCTCACGCTCTGCAGCATTTCGGGCTTTTGAGCTGGCCCGCGCTGCCGGACTGCCAATCATTTTCGATGTTGACTATCGTCCCTATTCCTGGCCGTCACCGCAGGTTGCCAAGGACGTGCTGTCCCGCGCAGGCGCGCTGTCTGATGTGATCGTGGGCAATGACGAAGAATTTGGTTTTATGGCTGGGAGCATCGACAAAGGTCTGGACAAGGCCCGCGAACTGGCCGAATCCGGGGTCGCAATCGTGGTCTATAAACTGGGACCAGAAGGGGCTGTCACATTCGCCAATGGCGAAGAAATCCGAACCGGCATCTACCCTGTCGAAGCGGTTAAACCGACCGGAGCCGGCGATAGTTTTATGGCCGGTTTGATGGCCTCGCTAGCCGCTGACTACCCGATGAAAGAAGCAATTTTGCGGGGTTCGGCCTGCGCCTCAATCGTTGTGGCAAAGCCCGGTTGTGCCCCGGCCATGCCCAATGCGGCCGAGCTGGAGGACTTTCTGTCGTCTCATCCCGGCCCCACCTGCTCCTGAAAGGACTGAGCAATGCATATTCCACCCCATGACAATCACAACCAACCGATTGTCGATGCGGAAGACTCTCTCGTCCCGCTGAATTATTTCAACATCGTCAAGCTGAAGAAGGGCGACGCCTTCGACTATTGCGTGCCGGGCTATGAAACATGCATCGCCCCGGCAACGGGCACGGTGGATGTGGACATCGAAGGCGTGCATTACAAAAATCTTGGCAACCGGACAGGCGACGTCTGGGGCGGAGAACCCGAGGGGGCATATGTGCCCGTAGGTGCGAAGGTGACGATGGTATGCAAGTCGGACGAAGCGGAGATTTTCGTCGCCGGAGCCAAATATGACAAAGTGCTCGAACCCTTTGACGTGCGTGGTGACGATATTGACCTGGTTCAGTATGGATCAGACGACACCAAGACTCACCGCAAGATCAAACATATTCTGGGGCAGAAACAACACGACAAGGTGGGCCGCCTATTGGTGAGCGAATTGTTCACCGTGGGTCAGGGCGGCTGGTCCGGCTTTCCCAACCATAAACATGACACCGACCGCCTGCCCGACGAAACCCGGCACGATGAAACCTATAATTTCCGCTTCAAACCCAATTACGGTTCCGGCGTACAAATGCTGCAGCGCGAAGACAACAAGCCAGGCGACGCCTATCACATCATGGACGGATCAACGATTTGTCTGGACAAGGGCTATCACCCATGCGCGGTATTGCCGGGATATGAGATGTATTATTTCACGATTCTGGGTGGGTTGAGCCAGCGTTCCCTTGTGCAATATTTCCAGCCAACCCATGCAGCGCAGATCGAAACGATCCCGGGCATCAAGGATATGATTGCGAAATTCAAATGACGCTGGCAACCCTGTCCGATGTGCTTCAGCCCGCGCTGAAAAACGGACATGCCGTAGCCGGACTGGTGACCTTGGGTTGGGAAGACATGCGGGCTTTTGTGGCTGCTGCAGAAACTGAAAATGTGCCCGTGATTTTGCAGGCTGGCCCCTCTTGCCGTGAACATACGCCGCTGCCGGTGTTGGGGAAAATGTTTCGCCACCTCGCCGAATCTGCGTCGGTTCCGGTCGTCGCTCATCTCGACCATGGCTACACGTTTGATGAATGCAGGGAGGCCCTTGATTCAGGGTTCACCTCTTTGATGTTTGATGGCTCTCGCCTGCCTTTGAACGAGAATATTGATCAAACCGCGGCTATTGCGGAAATGGCCCATGCAGCCGGGATATCCTGCGAAGGAGAAGTTGGATTCGTCGGATATTCGGGTGGAGAAAATTCCGCTGGCACTGACCCCGAAGAAGCCACTGCATTTGCAAAACAATCCGGCGTCGACGCCATGGCTATATCGGTTGGAAATGTTCATCTTCAGCAGAACAAAGAAGGCGGATTGGACGAAGCGCGGATTCGCGCCATCGAAGCTGTCACCGACGTGCCTCTGGTCATTCATGGTGGTTCAGGCGTACCTCTTGCGCAGCGAACGGCACTCGCCCGCGGTTCAAACATTTGCAAGTTCAACATCGGAACAGAACTGCGCATGGCATTCGGACAAGCGTTGCGACAAGCGGTGGACATTGACCCGGATCGGTTTGACCGGGTGTTGATCTTAAAAGAGACACACGATCCACTGGTGGCGGCTACGCGCCGGGTTCTTAAGGGCTTGAAGGGAAGTTAGAATGCTAAATATCGGTTTATTGGGCTGTGGCCGGATCGGGCAGGTCCATGCCCAGACGATCAGACAGATGGATGATGTGCGCATCACGGCTGTTTCCGACGCGTTTCCGGAATCAGCGCACGCCCTGGCGGAACGGTGCGGTGCACAGGTTATGGAAACCGATGCGGTGATCAACAGCGCAGACGTGGATGCAGTTATCATTGCCACGCCTACCGACACCCATTTCGACCTGATCCACACGGCAGCTCAAGCAGGCAAGGCCATCTTCTGTGAAAAACCCGTAGACATGTCATCCGACCGAATTCGGCAATGTATCGATGTGGTCGAAAAAACCGGAGTACTGTTTTTAACTGCCTTCAATCGCCGGTTCGACCCAAATTTCGCCACGTTGCAGACCCGCATCCGCGACGGAGAAATTGGACAGGTGGAACTGTTGAGCATTACGTCGCGTGATCCGTCTCCACCACCGATCGATTACGTCAAACGGTCGGGCGGCATCTTCCGCGATATGATGATCCATGATTTCGATATGGCGCGGTTTCTGCTTGGGGAAGAGTTCGTGCAGGTGTTTGCAGTCGGGTCGAACCTCATTGACCCGGAAATCGGAGCAGCAGGTGATGTCGACACCGCAGTCGTCACCCTGACCACATCAAGCGGTGCAATTTGCCAGATCAACAATTCCCGCCGATCCGTTTACGGATATGATCAGCGGGTGGAAGTGCACGGCGCTGCAGGCATGTTACGGGCTGGCAATATTCTGGAAAACACCGTTGAGATCGCCACCGGGTCAGGTTTTTCATCAGCTCCGACCCGTCATTTCTTTCTGGAGCGCTATGAGGCTGCCTATCGCGCCGAGATGGTGCATTTCGTAGATGCCATTTCGGGCAAAGGCACAATGTCTCCGGGCGTACACGATGGTTTGGCGGCTCAACTTCTGGCTGATGCGGCCGCTGAATCCCTATCAACAGGATTGCCCGTTACTGTGGCATAGCTGTCGATCTGTCGACGGGAACCGCTCTACATCACGGTCTGGGAGCGGTAATATGCAATCCGACCAATCGGGCCACGACAATTGCCAGATAGAATTGGCCGACCAGCGCTTCAATGATCGCCCAAGACCGCGCCGCTCGTGATATCGGCAGAATATCGCCATACCCCAATGTCGAAAGCGTTACAAAGCTATAATAGATGAGATCTGTCAGAGCGGCGAAGGGAGCGGCCGTACCAGCTTCAATGGCTTGTATGTTGGCAAAGGATCCTGATGCAAACGCCTCGATCAGGAAATATACGAATCCCCAGTTCAAACCCAGGATGATGTACAGACAAACTGAGGCGAAAATCATCTCTTCAGAAATTTTGTCTGATTTGAAAAGATACCGGACCAGGTAAGCCGCCACCATCAGGAAAAACAGGACGTAAAACAGTACGGGCAATGCCAACGGTACCGAATTTGACAGAAACGCCGCCAGCCAGCTCAAAATCATCGCACAGGCTGCGACCACAGCCCCTGAAACGAATTCGACCCGGTTATTGGCCGCCATGTAAAGACAAACCAGCAGGCACAAAGTGACAACAACAACCCAGAACAGGTGCCTGTCCTCAGCTGGAAAATGGGCTGGCAAAACCACAAGCGCCAAGAGGCAAATCAACAGCGCACGAAAGCCATGCCTATCCCGGCCGGCGGCTCCGAGTTTGCCCTGTTCGGATTCCATATCAGCCACGACCTTTGATCATTTGACCTGACGAAAGAACGTCGAGCTGAACGGCACCGCTGTGAGGCCATGCAACACGGTACTCAAAACGATCGTTGTAACAATAACAGCGACCGCAGGCCCGAACTTATCAGCGTCCAACTTTCCTACAGCAATAAGAAGATAAAGAATTGACGCAATGCCCCGGGGGCCAAACCAGCCAACGAATATCTTGGTGCGCTGATCCAATCCAGACCCGATGAGTGCGATTGCAACCGGCACCATTCTGATAATGGTCAAACTGAGTACAGCATAGAGAAGAGTCGCCCCACTGAAATGGGCGACGGCAAATGGAACGCCGACCAAACCCAGGATGAGGAAAACAAACAACGCGAACATCTGCCCTTCGGCCTCGGCAAATTCCTGTATCCGGTGGCGAACCTTCAAATCACGCACACCCAACAAAAGCCCGGCAAAAAAGGCTGCTATGAAACCGTTACCATGAACGATTTCTGCAAAAGCATAGGCCATCAGCGCAAGAGATATCGCAGCCAGACTCTGAAATACGGGTTCCATCCAGCCTCTGGCGACGGCTTTGTCGACCAGCTTGCCCCCAACCAGACCGACTAGGCCGCCAACGACAGGACCCAATGCAAGCTGCAACGCCATAAAGGAAATCCAGTGACCGGATCCGATGACCCCTGTTCCATCCGCCAACACCGCAATGCAGACCAGGATCAGCGGCAGAGCGATGCCGTCGTTTAGCCCGCT
The DNA here is from genome assembly GCA_905480295.1 of uncultured Rhizobiaceae group bacterium. GTDB lineage: Bacteria > Pseudomonadota > Alphaproteobacteria > Rhizobiales > Rhizobiaceae > Pseudahrensia. Next base: position 22,496 of record CAJQPW010000057.1, read on the forward strand.
CTCGATGCTGATTGATTCCCTTATTCGTGCGGGCACGGCGTCACTTTTAACAACGGCCTGACCAAGTGCCGCATCCGTCGGTGCAAGGATCAGAGCAATCATTGCAATCAACCAGATATTTATTTGCGGAAACATGACGAGGCCCACAAGCGTGCCAAACACCATCGTCAAAGGCAAACCGATCCCCAGCAAACGGGTTGGAATGCCGGACAGAGTTTCACGCAGCCGGTTTACTGGAATCAGCGACGCATCGACAAAAAGTATAATGATCAGAGTGATTTCCGCTATCAGTTGCGTGGATCCCGCATTGAATTTCATATGGATCAAGTCAAATCCGACCGGACTGATCAGAACACCGGCTGCAAGAAATACCATCGGACCGGTAACCACCGATCGCTCAGACAGTTTGGACAAAAGCCCGAAGCAAAACAGGAGCAGTGCTCCGACGAATATTGCTGGATGATCATGCATTTGGATTTGCCCCGTTTACTAAAAGTCGCTTCCCCCAGATGCCAGACACTTTGAACCAGCAAACTTCAATGCGCAAATCCGCTGCTCGAACATGCAGACAGACGGGAAACGCCGAAGCGATTGGGTGGCGTTAATGAAGAACGTTTCGGCCATAAATGGTAATCGACTTGGCGAGCCCCCTGATGCTCTGGTCGTCAAATCGTTGAAAGGTCCCGCCTGAAACAGGGACTGATTCGGCTTCGATCCTGTCGACCAGTGATTGGGTGGCGGCAATTTCAATACCCAGTTCACGGGTCTTGGCTTCAACGCGACTGGCAATGTTTACGGTGTCACCAATGACCGCAAACTCCATTCGTGTTTCCCCGCCTATGTCCCCCATCACGCAGGGTCCGTAGTGAATACCAATCCCTATTTGTATCTCCTGCTTGCCTTCCCGGGCCCGTCTGGTATTCCAGTCCTTTACAGCCGCGGCCATCGCCTTGGCACATTCATAACAATTATTTGCATCATTCTCGCCTTCGATCGGAGTGCCAAATGTGGCCATCAATCCGTCACCGAGAAACTTGTCCAGCGTGCCGCTGTTATCAAATACGCATTTTTCCATCATCGCCTGAAACGCACGTAGAGTTTCGATCACTTCCTGCGGATCATGCTTGTTTGCAAAGGAGGTAAAGCCGACAATGTCCACAAACATCACGGCAACATTTTGCGTCTTGGTCTGCTTCAGCGGTTCATCATTGCCAGAAAGCTCAGCCACCATATTGGGGGAAAAATAACGCGCAAGATTGGTGCGTTCCCGCTCGACGGCAGCATTTTCAAACAGCAGGTCATTAAACCGTTTGGCCATCAACGACAGGATGAAGGCCACGGTGGAAAACAAAACAACTTCCTGAATGCGCAGGTCGAAACGTAAGGCAGACGGGTCAATAATGTTCGCCATCAAGGGAAAATCTGCCAGGGCTCCACGCAGCAAAACGCTGCTTGGGTGGTCTGACGACTGCAACCAGATTACCGCGACACCCACCAGCCAGACAATGGCGGCCATTGAGCCAATGCCCCGCACAGTGCGCCAGGAAAAAGCAAGGGTTCCGAGCGCAAGATATATATAAAAATAGGTGTGCCCGCCGAACCGGTACTGCATTTCCAGTGGCCAGTCGGTCTGGTGAAACGGGTTGGGTACCAAAATGACCAATGTCAAAAGAACAAAGTCCAAAATTAACAACAGCACTTCGGCACGGTTGCGCCCCACTTTGGCCGTTCTCAACTGCGCCCAGCCGTTAAGGACAAACAGACTGGCAAAGAAAATATAGTAAAACGTATCAAGGCGTGGATTGAGTACAAGCAACAGTACAGCAATGACGATCAGCGCTAGGACTCTGGCACGGAAGGCCAATAAAATCCCCTGAGTTTTGTGTCGTTCCAGCGCTGCAAGCGTATGCGGACTGCTGTGGTCCACCACCTGTTCGTTGCTCCTCATGATTGCCAGGAATCCCTGAATCCAATTGCTCATGGGCGCCTCTAAAAATACCCACACCTGAGCCTTTATCGGGTAGAATCACGATAGCGCGACGCAGTGATTAGGGGAATAAGAAATGGGACAGATGGGTTTTTTCGACATCGCCAACCGATATGCGGGTCTGGACGCCAAG
>CAJQPW010000058.1 GCA_905480295.1 uncultured Rhizobiaceae group bacterium
CACCCTTTTTGATGTGCTCAATCAGCATAGCGCGCTGCCCTTCGGGGCGGAATCACCCACGCGCTGGGGTGATCAGTCCTGGATAAACCAACAGTTTTCACCCGCTGCAGAAAGCATCGAATTTAGATTGAAGAGATTTTACTTCCGCTATTCCTCACCAATCCAGTTTCTGGAGTTTTTTCGGGCATTTTACGGTCCCGTTAAAACAGCGTTCGAAAACCTTGAGGACGAAGGGAAAATCCAATTGGAGAAGGAGGTGTTGTCCACCATAGACCAGTTCAACATGGCCATGGATGGAACGATGATTGTGCCGTCAGAATACGCCCAGATCGTCATTCGAAAGGCTGGATGAATGGCAACATACATCAACAATGGCGAACTCGAAGCAACGTCATGCCTTTACAGTTCAATTCAATGCACTAACTTTCCGATATTCAGAATCTCTATTCCACCTGTTTCGGCCCAAAAAGGAAACGACATGGCGCAGCAAACACTTTTTGAGAAATACGGCGGTTTTTCAAAGATTAGCAAAATTGTGCTGGCCTTCTACGACACCCTTTTGGACAGCGATGAAATTGGTCCGTTTTTCGACGATATCGACATGACGAAGATGGTCGATCATCAGACCAAGTTCATGGCCTCGCTGCTCGGGGGGCCCGCATCCTACACCGACCGCCAGCTGCAACAGATGCACAATCACCTGGACATTCATGATTCCCATTTTGACGAACTTAAAGGGGTGTTGGAGCAGACATTGAGCGATCACGGCATGGACCGGGACGACATCAATGCCGTGTTGTCTGAATTTGAAAATCGTCGCAGTCAGATCGTAGGATAACCGTATGACCATCGAAGCCATCAATGAACAACTTCTGCGGGCGATTGGTGTCGGCGTGGCCCTGCTTGATCGCAGCAATTTCGGGTTTTATTTTCACAACGATACTTTTGAAGAATGGTTTGGCACCCAGGTTGGCACCAATACACTGACTGATCTGTTCGAAGCGCTGGATGTGAAGGCGCTGGGCGATGGGCTCGACCAGAACGGCCGTTACACTGCAGAAATCAGACACAAGAAAAAGCGGCGCACCATGGTCATCGCTTTTGATTTCACCGCCGCCAGCGAAGGTGACCAGGAACTGGTCGTCCTGGTCTGTCAGAACATCACCCGGATACGTGAACTGGAATCGATGATCGATTCCTATTCGATGATGGTTGAGCGCAACACCCGCGAGATCAAACGGGAAAAGGAACAGGTTGAAAAGCTGCTGCTCAACATCATGCCCCGGTCTGTCTACGAAGAGTTCAAGGCCTTTGGTGTGGTGACGCCACAGCTTTATGATCCGATCTCGGTGCTGATGCTGGATTTCGTCGGCTTTACCGACATGGTGGCCTCTGCCGACCCCAGTGTTACCGTCACCGAGCTCAACGATATTTACAGCGCTTTCGATCGCATCGGCGAGCAATTTGGCTGCGAACGCATCAAGACCATCGGCGATGCCTATATCACCGTCGCCGGCTTGCCAGATCCAATGCCCGACCACGCAAAGGCGGTCGCCAATGCCGCGATCCGCTTTATTCGCTATCTAGAACGCCGCAACACCAGCCATCCGCACCAGTGGCGCTGCCGCATCGGCCTGGCCTCGGGCGCGGTTGTCGGATCGGTGGTTGGCATTCAAAAATATGTCTACGACATCTTTGGACCCGCCGTTAATCTGGCGACCCGCTTACAGGAATTCTCCGATCCCATGCAGATCAGCGTTCACGATGATGTTGCCAAAAACCTGCGCGATGAATTTGAAGTGACAAGTCTGGGTGAACGGGACATTCGCGGCTTTTCAAAACAGCAGGTCTGGCAGTTGCACGACAGCAAGCGCACCATAGCCTCGTCCCAACCAATCAGCAGCAATGCAGCCCCCGACGCGTGATCTTGCTCGCCGGAACGAGCTGTCCTTCTAATCGGACGTTCGACGTCGCATCCTGCATAGAACCATAATGAGTATCAGGTTCAATACCGGAGCCAGAATGGCAACCACCATTCGGGCCGGATCCGGCACTTCGATCAAAATCCACGGCAGCCCCAGCGGCACCAGAAATATGCCGGACAGGGGATCCGTTTCCTCGCCAAACCAACCGAATGTTCCCGTCAGAAAGACCAGCAACGCCACGGCGTAAGCGATAGCAAAGACCGACGTCACAATCTTGCAAAACATGCCGTCGGCCTTCCGTTGATTTTCTTACACTCAAGTCGCAACTGTAGATCCGCGTTTCACCTGCACACTGTCTGCGCTACCCGGTGGTCATGATAACAAAGTCTTCTCCGGAACGACGATCAGGATGCAACGGCAAATCGGTCACGATCAGCATCATTCCCGGATGCATATGTCTTTGCATGACGTCCACAAAGGCACGATCGCCCAATATCCGGTCAACCAGTGCTTCTTCGCGTGCGTGGGGGTGAGACGGATCGACATGATGGCTGATCCCCGCCCAGGCCATCGAACGACGGTTTCTACCCGCGCCCTTCAGGACAAATACATGTTCTCCCAGTGTCCGTTCGCCCTTGATGGTCAACGCGCCTTGCGCCAGGCGCTGGCCATTTTCCAACAGTTCCAGTTTCATATCGCTTGAGGATACGATCATGGTGGTGATCGGATGGCTGTCGCCGCGGCTCCAGTCGCTGGGGTGTTTTCTACCCTTCAATTTGTCAACGGCTCCCGCCAATTCGTCCTGCGAAACATCGCCCAACACCATGCCGGGGTGAATCAGTTCATAGGGATCGGTGTGCGAGCCGGACAGGATGACCGGTGTTCCAAGATGGGTGACGGTGAACAATTTGGCAGAAAATTTCAGCGGCAGTCGAACACATCCGTGGGACGCCGGGTACCCGGGCAAGCGGCCCGCATGCATGGCAATACCGGACCAGGTGAGGCGGTTCATGTTCGGCATAGGCGCGTTGTTATAGGTCGATGAGCGGTGATTTTGATCCTTTTGCAGAATCGTGAACACACCGGTTGGGGTTTCATGGCCCTTTTTGCCGGTTGAACAGGTCGATACAGCGATGCGAATGCCATTGCGATAGACATGAACCCGCTGTTCGGGAATCGATACTACAATCGCCACGGGACCTTTGGGCGAACGGCCTGGATTCCAGGTAAATTCACCGGGCTTCAGCTCGTGGATTTCCTTTTCAACCTGCCGTGCTGCAGCCATGCCTGGCAAAAACATGGCACCGGTCAGCATTATGCCCTTCGCCACGTCGCGGCGTGAGACTTCAGTTTTGTTTTTATCTGTCATTGTTCGTTGCCCAATCGCTTCGTGTTTCATTCCCTGAACTGCTTAACCCGTTTGTCTCGTGCATTTCGTCAAACAGCTCACCTGTTAGATACGCAGAAACCGTCAAACCGGTTTGGTCGGCCCTCATTTTTTTTGCGTGCTGACTGCTTGGGTCACGACGCTCAACTGAAGCTTAGCAATCTGCTGAAATTTTTGCCATAACTTCTCACAGCACGAACAATCATGCCATGGAAATGTAATCGGCGGTGTCAAAGCAAGGCAAATTTGGTGACACCACCTATGACTATGTAATCATTGGTGCCGGATCCGCAGGGTGCGTCCTGGCCAACAAACTGTCTGCCGATGGGCGACACTCAGTCCTCTTACTGGAAGCAGGACCCATGGATCGCAATTTGATGATTCATGTGCCCGCAGGTGTTTATTACGCCTATCGCAACCCCAAAATTAACTGGAACTATCAAACCGAAGCGGAACCCCATCTGTTTGACCGCAGCATTGAGACACCGCGCGGCAAGGTTGTCGGTGGGTCATCGTCGATCAATTCGATGGTGTATATGCGGGGGCATCCCCTCGATTATGACCATTGGGCGGACGAACTGTCGTTGAAACAATGGCGCTATGAGCATTGTTTGCCGTATTTTCGCGCAGGAGAGACCAGCGACCGGGGCAGCGATCAATGGCGCGGCGGTTCAGGCGAACTCGGCGTCAGCCAGGCCGGTTACGATAACCCGTTATATGATGCATTTTTGCAGGCGGGGGAACAGGCGGGGCAGGGCCATTCTGACGATCTCAACGGCTATAAGCCGGAAGGCATCGCGCGGTTTGATTCTACCCGCCGTGACGGCAAACGATGCAGCGCGGCAGTGGCCTTTCTGCATCCGGCGCTGCATCGCAAAAACCTGACGCTGATCACCCAGGCGCAGGTCAAGCGCGTGGTCCTGCAGGATAAGCGTGCCGTTGCTGTGGCGTTCTCCCAGGGCGGCAAAGACCATTCAGTACAGGTTGGCAAAGAGGTGGTGTTGTCGGGCGGAGCGATCAACTCACCACAGGTGCTGATGCTGTCGGGCATCGGCCCCGCCGACCAGTTGCGGAAAGTGGGCATTGATCCGCTGCATGACGCGCCGCAGGTCGGTCAAAACCTGCAGGATCACGCGACCGTCGTCATGCAATGGCGATGCCTTGAACCGGTCAGCATGCACAATGCTTCCCGCCTGCATCATCAGGCGTGGACGGGTTTGCGGTGGCTCGTTAACCGCAGCGGACTGGCCACCACCAACATCTGGGAAGCGGGTGGCCTGATCCGGGGCAATGACCGGGTCGCATACCCCAACCTGCAGTATCATTTCGGGCCGGTGGGCTTCACCGAAAGCAATGGCAGGTTGCAGTTGCAACAGGGTTTTACGCTGCATGTGGACCAGTTGCGCCCCCGCAGCAGGGGGCACATCCAATTGCGATCAGCCAATCCGGCCGACAAGCCTGCCATCCAGTTCAACTATCTCAGCACCGATTTCGACGTTACCGAATTGGTGGAGGGTGTTCGAAAGGCGCGTGAATTGGTTGCGCAGCCCGCCTTTGACCGCTTTCGCGGTGAGGAAATTGTCCCCGGCATTGCCGCCCAAACCGACCGTGACCTGGCAAATGCCATCCGCAACATGAGCGGCACCGACTACCATCCCTGCGGCACGTGCCGCATGGGGGAAGACGAGGAAGCGGTTGTCGACGGCGAAATGCGGGTTCGCGGCATTGCCGGGCTCAGGGTTGTCGATGCATCTGTATTACCGCGGATCATCAGCTCCAATCTCAACGCCCCTGTGCAGATGATTGCCGCTCGGGCCGCAGATTTCATTCTCGGCAATCCCCAACGCAAGGCAGAGCGGGCTCAATTCCATTTCCAATCGAATTGAGATCGATTTTTCGCACATGATGTTCCGTCAATCGGCTGCGCAGCGGAACATGTTGAAAAGCATGCCAGCCAGAAAGCCGTGCACATCTGCATAAACATCACCCGCGCCGGTGGCGAATTAACAAGATCGTAAGTAGGTCCATCTAGGTTGCGTTCATTGTGTGCCCTGCGTTCTCGGGAATTTAAGTTGCGGATCTTCCATTATCCTTTGTTATTGGCCATGGGCGTGGCTGTATCAGCCTGTGGTGGCGGCTTCTTTTCCAAAGCCGTTCCAAAGTCAAAGCGCGCGCATATCAACAACAAGACCAAGTTTTCACAGGCCGCCTATGGCGTGGCAGCAAGCCCTCGGGTGACCACATCGCGCGTGGTGCGCAAGGGTGGGGGGCGTCGCCAGATCGGCCGTCCCTATAAAATCAAGGGAAAGTGGTACACGCCAAACGAGGACTTTGGTTATGACCGAACCGGGCAGGCCTCTTGGTATGGCCCCAATTTCCATGGACGCCTGACAGCCAATGGCGAAATCTATGACCAATATGCGTTAACGGCAGCCCATCCGACCTTTCCATTGCCCAGTTACGCAAGGGTGACCAACCTTGCCAATGGCCGTTCTGTTATCGTCCGGGTCAATGATCGCGGCCCCTATCATGAAGGACGGATCATCGATCTGTCTGCCAGGGCGTCAGCATTGTTGAATTATCAACATCTTGGGATCGCCAATGTGCGGGTAGAGTATATCCGTCAGGCGCCGCTTCACGGCCTTGATGATAAAGTGCTGAGCGCATCCTATTCGGATGGGTCCAACCCCATGCCCGTCAGTCTGGCCCTGGCTAATCAAACACCACAACCACGACGGGTAAAATTTACCGAATTGACAACCGGAAGCATAAAGAAACCAGCGCTGACGGATGATCCGCTTCTTGCAGAATTGCAGGCGGTTCGCGAACAAAAAGACACCGGCAGCACGCTTGCCCTTCGTTTGAAGAAGATTTTCAAGCCCGCATCCAGCGCTACGCAAAAAAAGCACTGAACTGATCACGCACAATTGGTTCAAGTCGGTTGAATTTGGGCGCCTGGCTGCCTAAACTCCCATTATAGTGCCGACTTCCCGAGGCATCCGACAAGGATCGTTCCATTGTTTATTTCGCGCGTGCATCAACTGCTGGCGACCATTTTGTGGGTCGCCGTGGCAACACTTGGACTACAATCGACTGTTAGCGCGCAGAATTTCCAGACCAAGGCCAAACAGGCCCTTGTTATGGACTTCGACAGCGGTTCGGTGCTGTTTCAGAAAAATGCTGACCAACATATGCCCCCGGCCTCATTGGCCAAATTGATGACCATGGAGGTGGTGTTTCAT
>CAJQPW010000059.1 GCA_905480295.1 uncultured Rhizobiaceae group bacterium
CTTGGCGTCCAGACCCGCATATCGGTTGGCGATGTCGAAAAAACCCATCTGTCCCATTTCTTATTCCCCTAATCACTGCGTTGCGCTATCGTGATTCTACCCGATAAAGGCTCAGGTGTGGGTATTTTTAGAGGCGCCCTATAGGTCATCGTCGGATCGAGATTGGAAACGTCCCGATAGACTGTTATTTCTGCTGTTGAATCCAGTTCAAACGTGCCTGGTTCAGCATTGGCATTTCCGTTATTGCCGTTGTTGCCGTTGTTGCCGTTATTGCCGTTTTGCTTTGCATCCTTCTTAGATGCCCCGTTGGAATTGTTGGCATTTGAACCGGAAAACAGGTTCCAGCGACCATTCGAGTGAGAGCCAGAATTGCCAGGCGCATCCGGGTTGCTCAGTTCGTAGTAATCCGATGAATCGCCATTGATCACATCGTTATCATCGCCACCAATGATTGTGTCATCGTTCATAAACCCGGTCAGCTTATCCGCTGACACCGTGCCCTCGATCAACGCATCGCTGCCGTGCATATATCCTGGATTGTCTAGCTTTGTGTAGCTCATTGTTCCCGTCCCCCAAATTCGCCCTTTAGGTCTTCGCCCAATTTTCAGTCGAAGACATTCATACAGATCATCCGTGAAGAACTGTTTTGGTGGCTTGCTCGCATTTGCACGATTGGATTCAGGATTTGTTGACGCTGTTGCCGTGATTGCACGCGGATTGGGAGCATCACCGGACCTGCAGGGAAACAATGCTAAGCAATTGGTTAGACGCGTTGAATTGCAACAGATAATCCAACAATCGTGGCTAATCGATCGTGATTACTAAATTTTTTTTGAAAGTCTTCTCATATTTTCGGACTTCCGAACGACTTGGGGTTTCTGGTTTTCTACTCTGACAAGCGGGTGGCCTGCTTGCGGAGGACGTTAATTTGTTTAGTTCGACTGGATTTAAGAGCCTGACTCTGCCCCTGGCATTCTGCAAGACGGGTGGTGCGTGAGATGACGTCAAGACGCAACCACATCCGTTTCATGCTCAATGATCAGGAAGTCACACTGTATGACGTGACGTCATCAGATACGTTGCTCGACTATCTTCGACTGGACCAACGTTTGCGAGGTACCAAAGAAGGCTGCGCCGAAGGTGACTGTGGCGCCTGCACGGTGCTGATCGGACGGTTGGGTCAAAATGGACTGATTTATGAGTCGGTCAATGCCTGTATTCGGTTTGTCGCTTCGCTCGATGGTTGCCACGTGGTCACCGTGGAGCATCTTCGCGGCAGGGATGGTCGGTTGCATCCCGTTCAGCAAGCACTTGTCGACGAGCACGGGTCACAATGCGGGTTTTGCACGCCGGGTTTCGTCATGTCGCTATACGGTTTGTGGATGCGTTCAGCCCATCCCGCGGTCGAAGAAGTCGAACAGGCGTTGCAGGGTAACCTGTGCCGATGCACCGGTTACGAACCAATCATCAAAGCTGCGCACGCAATATCCAGCCATGGATCACCCGAGATGGATGTGCTGGTTGAAGAGCGCAAGAGGATGACCGGGATTTTGACTTCCTGGGATGATGAAACCGGTGTGGAGATAAAATCCGACACCGATCATTTCTTCCTGCCGGCAAATGTGGATGATCTTAGTCACCTGTTGCAGCAATATCCCAAGGCAACAATCGTTGCGGGTTCCACCGATGTTGGGCTTTGGGTGACCAAATTCATGCGCGCGATTACACCAGCGGTGTTTATTGGCAATCTGAAACAGCTTCACCGCATTGATACAGACGCCGACGGTATCACACTCGGCGCGGGGGTGACCTATTCTGATTTTACTGAAGTTGTGGCCAAATATTTTCCGCAGATGAACGAGTTCTGGTCGCGTATTGGTGGCGAACAGGTGCGCAACATGGGGACAATTGGTGGTAACATCGCCAACGGTTCCCCGATTGGAGACACACCGCCTGCTCTGATTGCGTTGGGTGCAACGATCACAGTTCGGCGCGCTGCAGACCGTCGGTCGCTGCCACTTCAGGACTATTTTATCGCCTATGGGGAACAGGACAGGAAACCTGGAGAATTCTTGGAATCCATCCACATACCCTTTCTTGATCCCGATGATCATTTTGCCGTTCATAAAATATCCAAACGCCGTGACGAGGACATTTCGTCCGTATGCGGTTCCTTCCGCATCTCCTTGCAAAGCAATACGGTGACATCAGTGGTACTTGCCTTTGGTGGCATGGCGGCCACACCAAAACGGGCAGCCGCCGCTGAGTCCGCGCTGATCGGGCAAGCTTGGAACGAAAGCGCCGTCGACAAGGCCGTCGCTGCAATGGCCGAAGATTTTCAGCCAATTTCGGATATGCGAGCTTCAGCCAGCTACCGGGCGCTTGTTGCAGGCAATCTGCTGAAACGGTTTTACCGCGAAACAATCGGTGAATCCCCCCGCATCCAACGCATTCAGGTTGCATGAAAGGAGGGATGACATGAGTTCCAAATCTACACCCTCCATTGCTGGTCGGGTTGGCACTTCTCAACCCCATGATTCCGGGTCCAAACACGTCACAGGGCAAGCGATTTACGTCGATGACATCAGCGAACCCATAGGCACATTGCATGCCTATCTGGGGCTGTCGCAGGTCGCACATGGTGAAATCGCTGCAGTTGATTTTTCCGCGACTCTGGCATCGGCTGGCGTACTTGGCGTGCTTACCGCGAATGACATTCCCGGCCACAATGATGTAAGCCCTACCGGCAAACTGGACGATCCGATATTCGCCGTCGACAAGGTCGAATTCTACGGCCAGCCGGTTTTTGCTGTAGTGGCAGAAACCCGGGATCAGGCCCGACGTGCAGCCCATGCGGCAAAAATCACCTACCGGGAATTGCCCCATGCCATCGATGTGGAAACCGCACTTGCTGCCAACTATCCCAATGTAACCGAACCACTGACTTTGAAACGCGGTGATGCGGATGCCGGCTTAAAAAATGCACCTCATAGTCTGACCGGGCGCATGGAAGTGGGGGGACAAGACCACTTCTATCTAGAGGGGCATATTGCCTTTGCCTTGCCCGGTGAAGATGACGACGTCACCGTGCATTCCTCAACCCAACACCCCAGTGAAGTCCAGCATATGGTTGCCCATGTTCTTGGCGTGCCGTCGAACGCGGTAACGATTCTGGCACGACGCATGGGTGGCGGATTTGGTGGCAAGGAAACACAACCAAACCTGTTTGCAGCCGTGGCGGCGGTTGCCGCCAAAAAATACAATCGGGCGGTAAAAATTCGCCCCGATCGTGATGATGACATGATTGCCACCGGCAAGCGGCATGATTTCGTCAACAGCTACGAAGTTGGCTACGATGATGACGGTCGGATACTGGCCGTGCGCGGCAATTTTGCTGCCCGATGTGGGTTTTCCGCTGATCTGTCCGGCCCGGTTACCGATCGTGCCCTGTTTCACGCGGACAATTGCTATTTTTACCCCGATGTTGAACTGCAATCCCAACCGCTCAAGACCAACACGGTGTCCAACACGGCTTTTCGTGGATTTGGCGGCCCACAGGGACTGATCATCGCTGAACGCATTGTCGAGGAAATCGCCTATGCCCTGAACAAGGATCCGTTGGAAATTCGGCGATTGAATTTCTATGGCGGAGAAGGGCGCGATATCACGCCATACCACCAGACGGTTAGGGACAACATCATCGAGCGTCTCGTTGATGAGCTGGAGACTTCAAGCGACTATCAGAACCGTCGCCGCGCTATTATCGAGTTCAACCAGAATAACAGCATCATTCGCAAAGGCATTGCGTTGATGCCGGTGAAATTCGGTATTTCATTCACGGCAACCTGGTACAATCAGGCGGGTGCTCTGGTGCATGTCTACAATGATGGTTCGATCCATTTAAACCATGGTGGCACCGAGATGGGGCAGGGTCTGAATACCAAGGTGGCGCAGGTTGTTGCTGATGAGTTTCAGGTTGACCTTGAACACATCAAGATCACGGCGACAGCAACCGACAAGGTGGCCAACACGTCTGCGACTGCGGCCTCATCCGGATCAGATCTCAACGGCATGGCAGCCGCAAATGCCTGTTTCCAGATCAAGGATCGCCTGATCAGCTTTGCAGTCGAAGAATATGGTGTTGATCCAGCCGACGTATTGTTTTCAGCCAATACGGTCGTGCTTGGTGAGCGCACCCTGTCCTTTCCCGAATTTATCAAAGCGGCCTATATGGCTCGGGTGCAATTGTCTGCAGCAGGCTTTTACAAGACCCCCGACATCCATTGGGACAGGGAGAAGGGAACTGGCCAACCATTTTACTATTTCGCCTATGGCGCCGCGGTATCAGAAGTCAGCATCGATACACTGACCGGTGAATACCAAGTCGACCGGACTGACATTTTGCATGACGTGGGTCGTTCCCTGAATCCGGCGTTGGACAAAGGACAGGTGGAAGGCGCATTCATTCAGGGCATGGGTTGGCTCACCACAGAAGAATTGTGGTGGGACGAAAAGGGTCAGCTTCGCACCCACGCTCCATCGACATATAAAATCCCACTGGCATCGGACCGGCCACGCATTTTCAATGTTGAGCTCGCGGACTGGTCTGAAAACGCCAGGCCGACGATCCGCCGTTCAAAAGCTGTGGGGGAGCCACCCTTCATGCTGGGTGTTTCAGTGCTTGAAGCCCTGTCAATGGCGGTCGCAAGTGTTGGCAATTATGCAACCTGCCCCCGTTTGGATTCACCGGCGACGCCGGAACGCGTCCTGTTTGCGGTCGAACGTATGCGCACGGGGGAGCAATGATCATGTATTCTAACCGACAGGACATTCGAGCTTTCATTGCCAAATCAGATGGCGTCGTTGCGATTTCAATTGATAACACAAAGGGGTCAACTCCCCGCAACTCTGACGCCTGGATGTTGGTTTCATCAACCGGAATTTTTCGCACCATTGGTGGTGGTAGTCTGGAATTTATGGCGATCGACAAAGCGCGCGCCTTGCTCCGGCAGGGTGGCGACCACGACATGCTTTCAATTCCTTTGGGCCCGGAAATCGGACAATGTTGTGGAGGGCATGTTTGCCTGAAACTGGAAAGACTCTCGCCCGAAGGGCAACGCCGATTCGTTAATCTGATCGATCATGAAAACGCCGCTCTGGTGGACGTATATGTCTTCGGTGCGGGTCATGTCGGCAATGCTTTAGTAGAGGCTCTGTCATTGCTGCCGGTCCACCCGGTTCTGGTCGACACGCGGTCAGAGGAACTGAAGACAGCGCCCCATGGAATCGACACCTGCCTTACACCAATGCCCGAGGACGTCGTGCGATCTGCAAGACCGGGGAGCGCCTATATTATATTGACCCATGATCATTCACTGGATTTTCTCATCACCACGGAGGCTCTGAACCGGGCGGACGCAAGCTATGTCGGCATGATCGGTTCGAAGACCAAGCGGGCGGTATTCGCCCGATGGTTCGATCAGGAAACTGACCATCCGGTCGCGCTGGAGCAACTCGTCTGCCCGATCGGAAAAACTTCAGCAAAGGACAAGCGGCCGGAAGTCATCGCAAGCTTTGTCGCGGCTGAAGTCATGGAGTGCCTTATTCAATTTAGTCAAACACAGTCTATGCCACGCGCTTTGGGCGTCGCGCAGGAGGACGCATGAGCAAGAGTTCAAAATACAGGCTCGAACTGCAGGGTGTAACAAAACAGTTTCCCGGCGTTCTGGCCAATGATCAGGTCAGCTTTGCGGTTCAGCCGGGTGAAATTCACGCCCTTTTGGGTGAGAACGGTGCTGGTAAATCCACACTCGTGAAAATGATTTATGGGGTCATGCAACCCGATGCGGGCAGCATCGTCTGGAATGGTGAAAAGGTCCATGTCGCCAATCCAAAAGCGGCACGCAAAATGGGCATCGGGATGGTGTTCCAGCATTTTTCCCTGTTTGAAGCGATGACTGTCCTTGAAAATATTGCCCTCGGCATGGATGGGGGCATGTCTCAGTCGGAACTTGAAACCAAAATTCGACAGGTGCTGCAGCACTATGATCTGACCCTTGATCCCCACCGTGTGGTCAGCACATTAAGTGTCGGGGAACGTCAGAGAATTGAGATTGTTCGAGCGCTTCTGCTTGAACCTGAATTGTTGATCATGGATGAACCGACTTCGGTTCTTACACCGCAGGAAGTGGCGCAGCTGTTTGATACATTGCGCAAACTTTCCGCCCGCGGATGTTCCATTCTCTACATTTCTCACAAGCTTCACGAAATAAAGGAACTGTGTGACGGGGCGACAATCCTGCGCGGCGGCCAAGTGGTTGGAGAGTGCAATCCAAGACAGGAAACCAGCACTTCGATGGCCGAGATGATGATCGGTGGAAACCTCAAGCAAATTGAAAAAGGTGACTCGCGTGAGTTTGGCGATGCCAAATTCGTCGTTGATGGATTATCTGTTGAAGGTGAGGGCGATTTTGGCGTCACACTCAATGATATTTCCTTCACCGTGCGGGCTGGAGAAATATTTGGCATTGCCGGTGTTGCGGGCAACGGACAAAACGAATTGCTGCTGGCACTTGGTGGTGAAGTCCGTGCGTCTGTTGCCGACACGATCAAACTGGATGGTAAGCCGCTGGGTACGCTGGGTACCTCGTTAAGGCGCTATTTTGGACTATGCGCCGTTCCCGAAGAGCGCAATGGTCACGGCGCGGTACCGGACTTTTCGCTTTCCGACAACGCCGTGCTTACGGCGCGGAACCGCCAGGACATGGTGCGCTGGGGAATTATCAACGCCAAGACCGCAACCGGTTATGCCAGTAGTGTTATCGAAGAATTTTCGGTCAAGGCAACGGGGCCCTCAGCCACAGCCGGTTCGTTGTCAGGTGGTAATTTGCAAAAGTTCATCATGGGCCGCGAGATCATGCAGGTTCCGGAGGTGTTGATCGTCTCCCAACCGACTTGGGGTGTAGATGCCGGTGCGGCTGCTGCCATTCATCAGGCACTCGTAGACCTCGCGGACAACGGATCGGCGATCGTCCTTATCAGTCAAGACTTGGATGAGTTGCTGGCCATCGCTGACGAGCTCGCTGTGATCAACGAGGGCAGCCTCTCGAAAACCATGAGTGTAGCAGATGCGTCAATCGACGAAATCGGCCTGTTAATGGGTGGCGTGCATGGCGATCCTGTCGCAACGGAAAAACAGACGGAGAAGCGCCATGTTGCTTAATTTAGAACTCAGACGCGAACCCAGTCGTTCAATGCTTTATCTGACGCCGGTGATCGCCGTGCTGCTGACAATGATCGTCGGTGCGATCGTGTTCACACTTATCGGCTACGACGGCCCCGGTGCTGTCCGAGAAATTTTTCTGACACCGGTTCTTGATACCAATTATTGGCAAGATCTGGGGGTTAAAGCCGCGCCACTCATCTTGATCGCTATCGGTCTTTCCGTCGGCTTCCGGGCCAATGTCTGGAACATTGGTGCCGAGGGACAGTACATATTTGGCGCGCTTGCCGGAACCGGAGTAGCTTTGGCCACCTGGGGCATGGAAGGCTGGTGGATTTTACCGCTGATGTGTCTGGCCGGTGTTATTGGGGGCATGGTCTATGCCGCCATTCCCGCATTTTTGCGCACGCGTTTGCGGGTCAATGAGATACTCACCAGTCTGATGATGACCTATGTTGCTATTCAGCTGTTGAATTATTTGATGCGTGGGCCGTGGAAGGACCCGGAAGGATTCAACTTTCCGCAATCACGATTGTTCACCGAGTCGCAAACCCTTCCCTATTTTGGCGACACAATTGTGCATCTGGGTGTGCCGCTGGCCTTTCTGCTGGCAATTGTGGCCTGGTTCGTCATGGCGAAATCGGTGTTCGGATTTCAGATCCGGGTGGTCGGCGCTGCGCCTCATGCGGCACGTTACGGCGGGTTTAATGCCAATACGACGGTCTGGATGTCCCTGCTGATTGGCGGTGGTTTTGCCGGGTTGGCGGGAATTTTCGAAACTGCCGGTCCCTATGGGCAGATGGTTCCGCAATTCCCTACCGGGTATGGATTTACAGCAATCATCGTTGCATTTCTGGGGCGGCTACAACCGCTGGGCATTATCCTTGCCGGGATCATCCTGGCCATCTCCTACGTTGGTGGAGAAATTGCTCAGACCACAATTGGCCTTCCCAATGCGGCCACGGGAATTTTTCAGGCGATGATGCTGTTTTTCCTGCTGGCTACAGACATTTTGGTTCGTTACCGGTTGCGCATTGTGACACCGGCTAAGCTGGAGCGTGCGTCATGAACGAGACCATCTTCATTTCAATTTTGATGACCGTGGTCGGTGCATCAACACCCATTCTGCTGGCTGCTTTGGGCGAACTCGTTGTCGAGAAAAGCGGTGTTCTCAACCTTGGTGTCGAAGGCATGATGTTGATCGGCGCGGTAACCGGGTTTGCGGTTACCTCTGTGTCCGGCAGCCCGTTGCTGGGTGTTCTCGCGGCCATGATTGCCGGCACTCTGGCCGCAATGATCTTCGGATATCTGACTCTCAGCCTGACCGCCAACCAGGTCGCAACCGGATTGGCGCTGACCATTTTCGGCATCGGCCTGTCTTCGCTGGTTGGGGAAGGATATGTGGGTAAAACGGTCGATATTTTTGACAGCATCTTTCCCGCAGCGTTAGCGGAACACAGTTTCTTGCGAGTGTTGTTCGGCTACAGCCCTGTGGTTTATTTTTCAATTTTCATGACGGTGGCCGTTGCCTGGTTCCTGAAGAGCACGCGCCCCGGGCTCATCTTGCGGGCCGTTGGTGAATCCGACAGTTCAGCTCACTCCATCGGCTATTCCGTGATCGGTGTTCGCTATGCTGCGGTAGCCTTCGGAGGTGCGATGGCTGGCATCGCAGGGTGCTACTATTCGCTTGTTCTGACGCCGATGTGGGCAGAACAACTCACCGCCGGTCGGGGGTGGATTGCCCTTGCCCTTGTTGTCTTTGCCGCCTGGCGCCCAGGCAGATTGCTGCTCGGTGCCTACCTGTTCGGTGCCGTCATGACATTCGAACTCCACGCCAAAGCCGCAGGGTTTTCTTTGGTTGCGCCGGAATTTCTGGCGGCCATGCCCTATCTGGCGACAATTCTGGTTCTCGCACTGATCTCATTGCGGAAATCAAGCGGCTCGCAGGCTCCTGCCAGTCTCGCAAAACCCTTCAAGCCGTCAACCTAGTAACTCAATTTCCGGGAGGAAAACAAAATGGCATTTATTACCAGACGTTCAATTATCAAATCAGCCGCTGCAGCAGCAACCCTGCCGCTTGTGGGTACAGGAGCATGGGCCGCCGGCCCACTCAAAATCGCATTTGTTTACCTGGGCCCGATCGGGGACCATGGCTGGACTTATGCGCACGAACAGGGCCGACAGGATCTGATCAAACATTTCGGCAACAAGATCGAAACAACGATTGTTGAAAATGTTGCTGAGGGCCCCGATGCGGAACGGGTAATCCGTAATCTCGCCAAGCAGGGCAATGAACTGATCTTCACAACGTCGTTCGGTTACATGAACCCGACGCTCAAGGTGGCAAAGCGCTTCAAAAAAGTGAAATTTGAACATGCCACGGGATATCAGAGGGCCAAGAACATGGCTTCCTATAATGCTCGCTTTTATGAAGGGCGTGCCGTTTGCGGAACCATTGCCGGTCACATGTCCAAAAGCGGTGTTGCCGGATATATTGCCTCCTTCCCGATCCCGGAAGTTGTGCAGGGCATCAACGCCTTCACGCTGGCAGCGCAGAAGGTTAATCCCGACTTCAAAACCAACGTGCTATGGGTTTCCAGCTGGTATGATCCGGCCAAGGAAGCTGATTCTGCAAAAGCGCTGATCGATCAGGGTGCAGATATTATCGCCCAGCATACCGATAGTCCGGCAGCTTTGCAGGCCTGCGAACAACGCGGTCTGATGGCCTTTGGTCAGGGTTGGGACATGTCGTCCTTTGCACCGAAAGCCCACCTCACCGCCATTCAAAACAAATGGGGTGTCTACTACATCAAACGGGTGCAGGCGGTTCTTGACGGAAGCTGGAGCTCGGGAGACTCCTGGTGGGGCATGAAGGATGGTATCCTGGAAATGTCAGCTTTCAACGACCGTATTCCAGCCGATGTTCAGGCCGCAGCACGGGCTACGCAGGCGGCAATCATCGACGGATCAGGCCACGCCTTTGATGGGCCGATCATCGACAATGAGGGCAAGGAGAGGCTGGCCGCAGGAAGCCACCTGTCAGACAAAGATCTTCATGCGATGGATTGGTACGTCAAGGGCGTGCAAAGCTAGGCACCTTATACAGGTACTATACGTTGAGCGGGCCCTATATGGGCACGTTTTCAATTGGTTGCATCATTTCAGATACTTTGCGTTTGCAATTTTCGCTCATGAAATCGATGAACAAGCGGACCTTGGCATCCTGAAACCGTTTGTGTGGATACAGGCATGCAAATTTGGCGGGCAAAGGCGGATTGTCAGTCAAGATGGCAACCAGGTCGCCGCTTGCCAGATGATCGGCAACTTCAAACACCGGCTTATTGACGATACCGCGTCCGGAAAGCGCCCATGCCGTGAGGACGTCGCCATCATCTGAATCGTAGGGGCCACGCACTTCCAGCTTGCGCGAACCGTCGGGTGTTGTAAGCGTCCAATAATATTCTTTTGAGCCTGGGAAGCGCAGGAGCAGGCAGTGGTGCTGCTTGTCAATCAATTCATCAATCGTGTCGGGGGTGCCATATTTTTCTAGATAGTCCGGCGCGGCGCATAATACACGCTGGCAATCAGCAACCCCGCGCATGCGAAGATTTGAATCTTCGATCAGGCCCAGCTTGAACGCCACATCGATGCTTTCTTCGGTAATATCAACCGGCCGATCCCACAGGCGCAGCCGGACTTCGATTTCTGGGTAGATATCATTGAACAGAGGAATCAGCGGCGAAATGATCCGCTTGCCCAATCCCAACTGGGCCAAAACCCGAATGCTCCCTTTGGGTTTTCCCGATATTTCGGCCACTGCGATTTCGGCTGCGTCGACGGCTTCAATGATCTTTATCGCACCCTCATAGAAAATCCGACCTTGTTCTGTTGGTGTCAGCTTGCGTGTTGTGCGGTTGAACAACCTGACGCCCAAATGTTTTTCCAACTCCTTGATGCGATGGCTGGCAACCGCCGGCGTAACCCGCAGATCGCGACCGGCGGTTGAAAAATTACCAAGCTCCATGGCCCGGACAAATATCCGGATATTGTTGAGGTAAGACATCGTGTGAAACCTATAACTATCAAGATAATTTTGAAAGTGTTTGACCAATTCCCTGCGTATTTTGATTAGTGGAGTTCTGGCAAAGTCAAAACGAAAACGGCGTGGGCCAACCTCGGGTTGGACTGGCTCTGTCGACTGCAACAACGATGAGACCAGAACCAATGACAGATCTCTTGCTTCGCGGTCGCGTATTGAGTTTTAAGTCGCGGCCTAATTCCATCGATGACATCGAGAGCTACTCCTATTTCGAAGATGGTGCCGTATTGATCCGCGATGGAAAAATTGCGGTGACCGGAGATTATTTAGAACTGTCCGGCAAGGAGAGTGGGGTAAAGGTGATCGATCATCGACCCAATCTTATTCTACCCGGATTTATAGACACGCATAACCATCTGCCCCAAATGCAGGTCATTGGCTCTTTCGGTGCTCAACTGCTGGACTGGCTGAACACTTACACATTTCCTGCAGAAGCAAGCTTTGAAGATTCCGGGCATGCCGAACGCATAGCCAGCGCTTATTTTGACGAGATGTTGCGCAATGGAACGACGACGACCGTTGCCTTTTGTTCGGTCCATAAGACGTCTGCTGAAGCTTATTTTTCTGAAGCAGAGCGGCGCAACATGTGCGTGATCGGTGGCAAGGTGATGATGGATCGCAATGCGCCAGCCGGTGTTCTGGACACGCCGCAAAGCGGGTATGACGAAAGCAAGAGCTTGATTGCAAAGTGGCATGGTCGGGGCAGGGGGCATTACGCCATCTCGCCGCGCTTTGCCATAACGTCGACACCGCAACAGATGGAAGCAACGCAGGCACTGTTTCAAGAACATGGTGACTGTTACATGCAGACCCATCTGTCTGAAAATCTGAAGGAAATCGAATTTACTCTGGAATTGTATCCAGATGCACCGGACTATCTGGGAATATATGAATCCTACGGTTTACTCGGCGAGAGAAGCCTGTTTGGGCACAGCATTCATCTGACTGACCGCGAACGGCAGGCGATGGCCGATACGGGTTCAGTGGCGGTATTCTGCCCAACTTCAAATCTGTTTATCGGCAGTGGTCTGTTCGACGAAAAGGCAACGCGTGAACAGGGTGTGCCGGTAGCAGTCGCAACTGATATTGGTGGAGGCACTTCCTGTTCCATGTTGCGGACGATGGAAGAGGCCTACAAAGTTTTGCAATTGCAAAACCAGAATCTCAATCCGCTGGCATCTTTTTTTATGATGACCCTGGGCAATGCACGGGCCTTGTCTCTGGCGCACGAAATTGGAACCTTGGAAAGCGGCACCCAGGCCGATCTGGTCGTTCTCAACAGTCGCGCAACGCCCGGCATGGAATTGCGCATGGAAGTTGCGACGACACTGAGCGAAGAATTGTTTGTTTTACAAACAATGGGTGATGATCGATCGGTTGTGGACGTTTATGTCTCCGGTGTGCCGTCTCATCCATCGAGTTAAGCGCAGAAATTCAACTGCGCACGATCATCCGGTTTTGACGGCTGGCCGCATTGGTCTGTTCGAATAAGTTCGCGACAGCACATGATGTCGGCAAAGTCTCAATTGAACTCACGTCGGACTCCGCCGATATTACGAGTAATCTCGTCGGCTGCGGTGCGAACCATTTTGCCATAACGGGCAACGGTATCCGCGTCGATGCGAACCGTCGGGCCAGAGACGGACACGGAAGCCACCGCCTCACCGAAATTGTTGAATAGGGGAGCAGCCACACAGCGCATGCCGGGCGTTCTTTCTTCGTCGTCAACCGCATAGCCGTCGTGCAGCGCCTGGTTTCTCATGGCCAATAATTGCTCAATGTTGTCGATCGTCTTGTCGGTGAAACGCTCGAACGTGATCTGCGATGCCATCTGACGCGCCTGTTCGGCATTTTGAAAGGAAAACAATGCCTTTCCAATGCCAGATGCATGGATCGCGCCCTGGGTGCCAGGGCGAAAGAATGCGCGAATGGGTTGATGCGTTTCGACCTGACTTAGAAAGACAACCTCTCCCCCTGAGATAGTACCCAGATTGGCGGTTTCACCGGTATCCTGCATCAATTTGCTCATCACGGGCCTGGCCTGTTGGGAAATGCCCGTGTTGCTGAGAAAGGAACTTCCGACACGAAATGCCTCTACGCCGATGCGCCACAATTGGGCGGTTTCGTCAAATTCAACCAGGCCATGTTTCTGCATGGTGATAAGGGCACGGTAGACCGTCGGGGCAGCTGTGCCGGCGGAGTCGGCAATCTCTGACAAAGACAGGCCGGAACCGCCGGAAACAGCCTTCAGGACAACGATCGCTTTATCAAGGGATTGCACGATTTTGCTGTCGGTCTCATTGTGAAATGATCGTGGTCGTCCCCGTTTGCGTGCTTCGATTTCAATCATCTCAATCCCCCTTCTTTCCTGTTTTTAGCTGAACGATATACAGTTGTACATATTTTTTGAAAATCAATTTCATCAAATGAAAAAATATTAATTACATTAAATCATATGGATAGGTGGAGAACTGTAAAAAAGAAAAAGTTTTTCGAAAAAATTGATCAGTCGTTGAAAATCGGGAATGATCAATATTGAAATAGTTTTTCATAACGAGGAGCGAGGCATGTCTTCACAGAACCCGGTCTTTATTCCAGGGCCCACCAATATTCCCGATG
Source organism: uncultured Rhizobiaceae group bacterium (assembly GCA_905480295.1). GTDB lineage: Bacteria > Pseudomonadota > Alphaproteobacteria > Rhizobiales > Rhizobiaceae > Pseudahrensia. The sequence goes on from CAJQPW010000059.1 coordinate 13,941, forward strand.
AACTGCGTCAGGCGATTGACTTTGCCACGATCGACCACCGTTCAAGCGTGTTTGTTGAAATGTTCAAACCGGCTCTTGCTGGTGTCAAAAGGGTGCTGAAAACCAGCGATGCTGAAAGCTTCATTTTTCCCTCTACCGGAACAGGGGCCTGGGAAGCTGCAATCACAAATACCCTGTCACCAGGCGACAAGGTTCTGATCGGGCGTTGGGGGATGTTTTCCCATCGCTGGATTGATATGTGTCAGCGCCACGGGCTTAAGGTGATTATCGCCGAAGCCAACTGGGGCGATGGGGTTCCCTTGGCCGACTATGCCAATATTCTGTCTGACGATCGTGATCATCAGATCAAGGCTGTCTTGGTCACCCACAATGAAACGGCAACAGGTGTAAAATCGGATATTTCTGCCGTGCGTGGTGTCATGAACGATGCCAAACATCCTGCCATGCTGTTTGTTGACGGTGTCAGTTCCATTGCATCGATGGATTTCCGGATGGATGAGTGGAACGTCGACATTGCCATAACCGGCTCGCAAAAAGGTTTCATGCTGCCTGCGGGCCTGGCGATCCTTGGTGTCAGCCAGAAGGCCATTGCAGCTATGGAGACGGCGAAACTTCCCCGCACGTTTTTTGATTTTCGTGACATGCTGAACACAAATGCAGCGGGCGGTTTTCCCTATACCCCCCCGCTTCAGCTCATTCGCGGCCTCAACCATGCCATTGATATGTTGGAAGCCGAAGGATTGGACAATGTATTTACCCGCCACCATCGACTGGCTCAAGGAGTGCGGGAGGCGGTATCTGCCTGGGGGCTGAAGCTGTGTGCTTCTTCACCTGATTTGTATTCCGATACGGTGAGCGCAGTCGTTGTGCCTGACGGTCTGGATGGTACACAACTTGTCACCCACGCCGCTGACAATTACGGCGTTGCTTTCGGTGTTGGATTAGGTGCCGTAGAAGGCAAAGTGTTTCGCATCGGCCATCTTGGCATGCTCACCGACGTCATGGTCTGTGCTGGATTGTCTGCAGCTGAAATGGCGATGCGAGACATGAACTTACCCATCAAGGCTGGCTCTGGCGTTGCCGCTGCACAGGAATGTTTCCGTGACAGCCACCTCACCGATGCGCACCACGTGAAGGATGCGGCATGACCGAGATGATGGAAAAGAACAGTTTTCAGGAGCTTGTCATCCCGACTTATGAGGATGTATTGGCTGCCCATAGTCGAATTGAGCCGCACATTCACCGCACTCCGGTGCTGACCAGCGAGTACATGAACCAGCTCACCGGTGCGGAACTGTTCTTCAAATGCGAAAACCTGCAGAAGGCTGGCGCTTTTAAAGTTCGTGGTGCTTCAAACGCCGTATTCGGTCTGACCGAAAAGAGGGCATCCAGTGGCGTTGCCACCCATTCTTCTGGCAATCATGGTCTTTGTTTAAGCTATGCCGCCGGGCGGCGTGGAATTCCCGTTTCCGTTGTTGTTCCCAGAAGCGCGCCGGAAGCTAAAAAACAGGCGATGCGTGGATATGGTGCGACCGTGGTTGAGTGCGAGCCGAGCACATCATCACGCGAAGAGGTGTTTGCCGAAGTTGTCGCGCAGTCTGGTGCCGACTTTGTTCACCCCTACAACGACCCGCGGGTGATTGCCGGTCAGGCCACCTGTTCAAAGGAGTTATTGGAGCAGGTCGTTGAACTTGACGCGGTTGTAGCGCCAATCGGTGGAGGCGGCATGGTATCAGGTACCTGCCTCACCCTGCACAATCTGGCGCCCAAGACCAAAATATTTGCTGCAGAGCCCGAGCAAGCAGACGATGCCTGTCGCTCGTTCAAAGCAGGATACATTATTGCCGATGACGCGCCTGTAACAGTCGCTGATGGGTTGAAAGTTCCGTTGAAGGAACTGACATGGCACTTTGTGCGAAATCATGTCAGCGATATTCTGCTGGCGTCAGAAAAAGAGATTGTTGATGCAATGTTTCTGATCTGGCAACGCATGAAGATTGTTATGGAGCCCTCAAGCGCCGTTACACTGGCGACAATTATCAAAAACAAAGAGCACTTTGCCGGCCAGCGGGTCGGCGTGATTATTACGGGTGGGAATGTCGATCTCGGCAAACTGCCCTGGTTAGTTTGAACTGGAGACGACACATGACCATCTTTCAACCAATGACCGGTAACAACGAATTTGAGGTTGGGTACAACATTCCAGCTCAGATCGGAATGGCCGAACAGGACATCCAGACCCCCTGCCTGATCCTCGATCTTGATGCGCTCGAGAGAAACATCAAGAAAATGGGTGATTATGCCAAGGCTCACAACATGCGCCATCGCGTGCATGGAAAAATGCATAAGTCGGTGGAAGTCGCCAAGCTTCAGGAAAAGCTGGGAGGTGCCGTTGGCGTATGCTGTCAAAAGGTCAGTGAGGCGGAAGTCTTTGTTCGTGGTGGAATTAAGGACGTGCTTGTTTCCAATCAGGTTCGTGATCCGGCAAAAATTGACAGGCTGGCCCGGCTGCCAAAGTTTGGTGCCCGCATCATCGTGTGTCTGGACGATGTCGACAATGTTGCTGAACTTTCAGAAGCGGCGCAAAAACACAATACTGAGATAGAGTGCTTCATTGAGATCGACTGCGGTGCTGGCCGTTGTGGTGTGACGAAAACCGAAGCTGTTGTGGAGATCGCCCAGGCGGTTGATGCTGCCGCCAATCTGAAATTCACTGGCATTCAGGCCTATCAGGGCGCGATGCAGCATCTGGATAGTTATGAAGCCCGCAAGGAAAAACTCGATACGGCCATCGCCATGGTCGAAGACGCCGTTGAAGGATTGACCGGGGTTGGACTGAAACCTGAACTGGTCAGTGGCGGCGGTACCGGTTCCTATTATTTTGAAAGCAATTCAGGAGTTTACAACGAACTGCAGTGCGGTTCCTACGCCTTCATGGATGCCGACTATGGCCGCATTCTTGACAAGGACGGCAAGCGGATCGATCAGGGTGAGTGGGAAAACTCACTGTTCATTTTGACCTCAGTCATGTCCCACGCCAAAGCTGACAAGGCGATTGTTGATGCCGGTCTCAAGGCGCAGTCTGTCGACAGCGGTTTGCCCTTCGTATTTGGTCGCGACGATGTGGAATACATAAAATGTTCGGATGAACATGGCGTGGTAGAAGACACCAACGGTGTGTTGAAGGTGAATGACAAACTCCGACTGGTGCCTGGACATTGTGACCCGACCTGCAATGTACACGACTGGTATGTCGGTGTTCGCAACGGCAAAGTTGAGACATTGTGGCCGGTTTCTGCACGCGGCAAGGCATATTGAGGCAAGGTCATGATAATCGTCAAAGAAGAGACCTGCCGCGAAATTGTCGGTCGGGACGAAGCCTTCGAAGCTGTTCAAAACGTATTTGCAGCCATGGCTGCAGGCGATGCTTATAATTTTCCAGTTATCCGCGAAGCCATCGGGCACGCAGATGCCCTTTATGGTTTCAAGTCCGGTTTCGACCGGGCCGGACTGGTTCTGGGATTGAAATCGGGTGGGTACTGGCCCGGCAATGAAGCCAAGGGACTGACTAATCATCAGTCCACCGTGTTTCTTTTCGACGCCGATACCGGCCAGCCAAAAGCCATGGTTGGAGGGAACTACCTTACTGCCGTGCGTACAGCTGCTGCATCGTCAATTTCGATCAAACACCTTTCGCGACCGGAATCCAAAGTCCTGGGCATGATTGGTGCGGGTTTTCAGTCAGCGTTCCAAATGCGCGCAGCTCTGGAGCAGCGTGAATTCGAAAAGGTGATCGGTTGGAACCTTCATCCGGAGATGTTGTCCAGACTGGATGAGACGGCAAGGGAAGCCGGACTGCCCTTCGAGGCCGTTGACCTCGACCGTCTTGGTGCGGAAGCTGATGTCATCATTTCCATCACGTCAAGCTTCGACCCCATTATCATGTCTGCTCAGGTGAGCGCTGGAACGCATCTTGCCTGCATGGGAACGGATACAGCCGGGAAACAGGAGGTAGACGCAAATCTGGTTGCCAGTGCCACGGTCTTTACCGATGAAGTCGCACAATCTGTATCCATTGGTGAGGCCCAGCATGCCTTCAGCCAGGGCTTGATTTCAGAACAGAATATCGTACCGATCGGTGCGGTGATCAACGGCGATCACAAGGGCAGGACTTCCGCAGATGAAATCACTCTGTTTGATGGAACAGGGGTCGGATTGCAGGATCTGGCCGTCGCTTCTGCAGCCGCCGATCTGGCGTTGAAGCAGGGTAAGGCAAGCGTCATCGATCTTTAGAAGTCGGCGCAACTTGCCGCAAACAGCCCGAAAATAGTGGTGAGAGCCTAACGCCCGAGTTTCGCGTGTCTGTTGACATCTTTGTACAGCAGATAGCGGAACGGGCCGGGCCCGCCTGCGTAGCAGGCCTGAGGGCAAAATGCCCTGAGCCACATGTAATCGCCGGCCTCGACCTCAACCCAATCCTGATTCAGTTTGTAAACGGCCTTTCCTTCCAGAACATAGATGCCGTGTTCCATGACATGGGTTTCTGGAAATGGGATCACACCACCGGGTTGAAATGTCACGATGTTGACGTGCATGTCGTGGCGAAGATCGGTCGGTTCAACAAACCGGGTCGTGGCCCATCTGCCCTCGGTGTCGGGCATTGCAATCGGTTCAAAGTCGGTTTCGTTCACCACAAACGCGTCAGGCGTGTCGATACCATCTACCGGCTCGTATTGCTTACGCACCCAGTGGAACTGAACATTCTCGTTTCCCGCGTTCTTTACCTGCCAATTGCTGGCCGGAGGAATGAAGGTATACCCACCAGGCAACATCAGATGCGACGCGCCATCGAGTGTCAAAGTGAGTTCGCCGCTGACGACAAACAACACGCCCTCGGCAGTGGAATCGGTTTCGGGATGCTCGCTGCCACCACCCGGAGCGACCTCCATGATGTATTGCGAAAAGGTTTCCGCAAACCCAGACAATGGACGGGACAGCACCCAGAGGCGGGTATTTTCCCAATGCGGAAGAAAGCTTGTGACGATGTCGCTCATGGTGCTGGCGGGGATGACAGCATATGCCTCCGTGAACACGGCCCGCTCATCCATCAATGCGGTCTGGGGTGGCAAGCCACCACCGGGCGCATGATAAGATCTCGCTGGTGGCGTTTGGTTTGTTTTTTTGTTGGTCATGGCAAAAGCTCTCTCAGTCGGTGCAGGGCGATCGTTTCAACCTGCTGGCAAGCTGTGGCCAGTTCGGTTTCCCGGTCATTGTCTATGCGCTTTTTGAATGCAGTCAAAATGGCGTCTTTATCGTGTCCCTTTACCGCGATGATGAAGGGGAATCCAAATTTTTTCACATAATCGCTGTTGAGCCGGGCAAATGTCGCTCTCTCGCTGTCATTTAACCTGTCCAATCCGGCACCCGCCTGCTCAATGGTTGAGTCTGCGGTGAGTTGCTTTGTCGCGGCCAGTTTGCCGGCAAGGTCGGGGTGGGCGTTCAGCACGGACAGGCGTTTTTTTGGGTTAGCCAGCCGGAACTGGATTTTCATCGCATGGTGCAGACCCCACGCGGTTTCATTGGCCATTCCAAGTCCGCTGTCAAAAGCCCGTTCAGCAATCCAGGGGGAATGTTCAAAAACACCACCAAATGTTGAGACAAATTTTCTCCGATCACCCAACGCAACTCTCAAATGCGGAGGCAGCACAACCGGCCGGTGTTGATCGGACCAGCGCCGGGCAATGTCGATACGGCGGGCAAACCAGACGGACTCATGTGATTTTGCATAGTCGATGAACCGCTTAAGCGCTGCCATACGACCCGGTCGTCCAATCAGGCGGCAATGCAGTCCGATGTTCATCATTTTAGGCTGCCCGGCAAGGCCTTCCGCATACAGCGTATCAAATGCATCGCGCAGGTAGGCTTCGAACTGGTCACCAGAATTAAAGCCCTGGGGAGTGGCAAACCGCATATCGTTGCAGTCCAGTGTATAGGGGATGATCAGTTGCTCTCGACCAGCGTGGTGACGCCAATACGGGAGGTCGTCGTCATAGGCATCTGAGATATAGTCGAATCCGCCTTCTTCCGTAAACAAATCGACGGTGTTTTCACTACAACGGCCCAGGTACCAACCGCGAGGACGTGAGCCGGTGGCAGCCTCGTGAAGCTGAATGGCCTGTTGCAGATATTGCTTTTCCTGCTGTCGTGAAAAATCTTTGAATTCAATCCACTTCAGACCGTGTGACGCAATTTCCCAATCTGCGTCCAACATGGCTTGAACATGTTCCGGTGCCCGTTGAAGGGCGGCAGCAACCCCATAGACCGTAACAGGAATGTTGCTGCTCGTGAACAAATGATGCAACCGCCAGAAACCAGCGCGTGCACCGTATTCGTAAATCGATTCCATGTTCCAGTGGCGTTGCCCCAACCAGGGAGCGGCTCCCACGATTTCTGATAGAAAAGCTTCAGATGCCTCGTCCCCATGAAGGATGCAGTTTTCGCCTCCTTCTTCGTAATTGAGGACAAATTGCACTGCGATTGTCGCGCCTCCTGGCCATTTCGCGGCAGGTGGCGTTGCCCCATAGCCCCGCATATTTCTTGGATAGTGCACCAACTGCTCTCCATAACGCATTTCTATTCACAATAATCTCAATTGAATTTTGAGAATTTCAAAAAAAAATTGAAGAAGCCTAGGTTAAATTGCTCTATTCGACAGGAAAACAGCCGGGCACAGATGAAGTTTGAAGAGGTCAAGGATTTATCGAATGAGCGAGCAGGGCTGTTTGACAACTCACATCTTGGATACCGCTGGAGGCCGACCCGCCGCTGGAGTAACGATTGACCTGTATCGAGTGAATGGCGACAGCCGGGAACATATGAAAACTGCTACCACCAATAGTGATGGCAGAACCGATGCTGCGCTCATTACAGAAGGGGCTTTGCAGTGCGGTTCCTACGAACTTGTGTTTCAGGTGGGCGACTATTTTGCCGCATCGGGCCCAAAGAGCGCCCATCCGTTCATCGATATCATACCCATTCGCTTTGGGATCGACGATCACACATCTCATTACCATGTGCCTTTGCTCGTCTCTCCCTACAGTTACTCCACCTATCGGGGCAGTTAGCCGAGAATGGTGCGACAGCCGGTGATCATGTGATCAATCAGCAAACGGGTTTTTGGATCCTGCAATCGTTTATGGGGAAACACACAAGAGAACGGCAAGGGGGTTGGTGGCGTATCCAGGAGGATCTCAACTAACTCACCGGACCGCAGGTGGTCGGCTACTTCAAACCGGCTCTTATTGACGATGCCACACCCGTCCAGCGCCCAGTTGGTGAGCACATCCCCGTCGTCCGATTCCAGGGGACTGGTCAGATCGTGTCGCCGCCGCTCACCGTCAACCATCAATGTCCAGAAATATTCTTCCGACCCTGGAAAGCGGAGCAACAGGCATTGATGATCCTTCAGTGCTTCATCGGTTTCAGGTGTGCCGTGGGATTTAAGATAGTCCGGCGAAGCGCACAGAACCCGCTCAAATTCGTGCAGCACGCGGACCCGCATTTCTGAATCCTGTAATTCACCCAATACGAATGCCGCATCAAGTCCTTCATTGGTGATGTCTACCTTTCGGTCGGACAACCGCAGTCGGATTTTTACGTCCGGATATTTTTCCTTGAAGGAAGGAACAAGCGGAGCAATCACCTTTTTGCCAATGCCCAGTGGAGCCGAAACGAATACCGAACCTCTCGGACTGGCGGTAACATCGGCGATACTGCCTTCCACTTCAGCGATGGTGTCGAGAATTTTTGTCGCCCCGGTATAAAACAGCTCACCATGCTCGGTAGGTTTCAGACTGCGGGTGGTTCGATTGAACAGGCGGACGCCAAGGTGCTTTTCAAGCTCGGCAATGCGACTGCTGGTAACCGCGGCTGAGACACGCAGATCACGCCCGGCAGCCGACATATTGCCGAGATCGTAGACTCGGACAAAGGTTTTCAGATTTGCAACGTAGGACATGGTATTCACTACCATTATATTGATTTTCTTGAAAGTGCTTGGAATTAATTGGCATTAATTGAGATAGCCGTGTCTGGCATTCTCTCTCCATCTGGCAAGTTGCGAATGATGCCCTTTGGGAGGATAGAATGTATTACGATTTTGCAGTGATGTGGGACTGGTTGGCGCTTGCTGTGCGTTGGTTGCACATCATCACCGGTATCGCCTGGATTGGCTCATCGTTCTATTTCATCGCGTTGGATCTTGGACTGCGTCAAGCTGATGATCTGCCTGAGGGAGCCCATGGTGAGGAGTGGCAGGTTCACGGAGGTGGCTTCTATCACATTCGCAAATATCTCGTGGCTCCGGCCTCGATGCCAGATCATCTGACCTGGTTCAAATGGGAAAGTTACGTCACCTGGCTTTCCGGCTTCGCCATGCTGGTGATCATCTATTACGCCGGTGCCGAATTGTTCCTGATCGACCGGTCGATTGCAGATTTGTCAGTATGGCAGGCAGTGTCCCTGTCGCTTGTTTCTCTTGCCCTTGGCTGGGTCATTTATGATCAGCTCTGCAAGTCGCGGTTTGGTGATGACAATACCCGATTGATGGTACTGCTGTTCTTTCTGCTGGTGTTGATGGCGTGGGGATATACTCAGGTGTTCACCGGCAGGGCAGCGTTTCTCCATCTTGGTGCATTCACGGCGACCATCATGTCCGGCAACGTATTCTTTATCATCATGCCCAATCAGAGGGTCGTGGTGTCCGACCTGCAAGCGGGGCGTCTTCCTGACCCTCGTTATGGCAAGATTGCCAAACAGAGATCGACCCACAACAATTACCTGACGTTGCCGGTATTGTTTATGATGCTGTCCAATCACTATCCATTGGCTTTTGCCACGGAATATAACTGGATCATTGCCGCACTGGTCTTTCTTATGGGTGTGACGATCCGACACTATTTTAACTGCATCCATGCCCGATCCGGAAATCCGACCTGGACGTGGTTGGCCACAGCGCTGTTGTTCGTCATTGCCGCATGGCTATCGACAGTTCCAAAAATGCCGACCGGTGTTGCCGATGCAGCCGGTGTTACCGTGCGCCAGCAACAGTTCATGTCAGCTCCGGGGTTTCGTCAGGCCGCAGACACGGTGATGGGCCGATGTTCCATGTGTCATGCTGAAGAGCCGGTCTGGGAAGGCCTCATTGTCCCACCCAAGGGTGTTGTTCTGGAAACCAAACAACAGATTGCTGCCCATGCCCGTGAAATTTATCTTCAGGCCGGGCGCAGTCATGCCATGCCGCCGGGTAATTTGACCGGAATCACGGGGGCCGAACGCCATTTATTGGTGAAATGGTACGATTCGGCCATTTCAGAAAAACTAAAATAATCCCGTTCTTGCCACCAACTGGGGAAAACCTGGCTGTTTTGCCCATTTTGCCAGCCGATTCGGGGTGAATCAGCACGAGATGTGCAATTTCGCACACTGCAATTCGATGAAATGCCATCTTATGGGTTTGTGTCGAAATACCCTCCCCGAATAGTTCGACACACCTGATGTGTATCTTCCCTGTATTCACAGGGAAGCACGTGGGGGCTACCCCGCTTGGTTGCATGCGCCCCACGCAGCCAAGCGGGTTTCTTTTGGGTTCTGCATGAAAACCCTCCTGCGAATTCGCTCAAAAACTTGCTGGCGCCTGTCCGGTCCGACCGGCTTTTCTCACCATCAGCAATTGGCTAGTCTTGGTCAGAAGGGAGTTGAAAAGGAATGGCTGAAAACAAGACAAAACCAACTGAAGCATCTGCCACAGAGTTCGTTTCTTCGGTGGAAAACCTCATCCGCCGGGGTGATGCGCAGATTCTGCTTGAAATGTTCGGCAGGTTGACGGGTATGGAACCGGTGATGTGGGGGGAGTCCCTGATAGGCTATGGTCATTATCATTATAAATATGCCAGTGGCCGGGAGGGGGACTATTTTCTGACTGGATTTTCCCCCCGCAAAGCGGCGACTACCATCTACATCATGCCTGGATTCAATCAATATTCCGATCAGCTGCGCCGTCTCGGTCCACACCGCCATTCCAGATCCTGTCTATATATCACCCGTCTCGAGCGGGTGGATAGGGCAGCACTGGAGGAGATGATTGTCGACAGCGTCAAACGCATGAAGTCCATGTATCAATGGAAGCCCTGAGTTCGTCTTCTGTTCAGAAATATAGGCTGCAAGTGCTGCCTGGAATCACAACAACGGTATCAGCTGCCCGTTGAGTCAAACGAAACAACGTTCTCATCATGTCCCGGCTGATAGACATACAGCGATAGAGGCTTTGAACTGCCGCGTATCACGTGTGCCCCAGCAGATGCAAAACCATCGGGTTGGCCTGCTGCTTCAAAGCAGTCTGAGGAAATCGAGATGACTACATCGGATGAATTGATCAGTTCCTTGCCCAATTGTTCAATGCGATTGGCTACGTTCACCGTGTGTCCAATGACGGTATAATTGGTGCGGTCATCGCCCCCTACATTGCCAACAATGGCCCTGCCGGAGTGAATACCGATACGGAGTTGCATGGGTGGTCGTTTCTCTTCCCGATAATTGTCACATTGCAGTTCGAAGGCATGCTTTATTGCCGTCGCCGCTTGTATGGCGTGGGCAGCATGGTTGTCGTCGGTCTCCGGCGCGCCCCAAAAAGCCATGACGCCGTCACCAAGATATTTGTCCACCGTGCCATGACATCGGGCAATCTGTCGGGAAATCAATTCAAAATGCTCGTTCAACATCGTGGTGATTTCAGCAGCGTCGAGGTTTTCGGAACCGGCTGTGAAATTGGCAATATCGGTAAACATGACGGTGACTGGGCGTTCTACCGGTCGCGTAACCTCACTTCCGGATTCCAGTATTCGCGCCACCAGCTTTTGCGGAACATAGCGGCTGAATTGATTGAGGGCAGTGTGCATGCTGTTAATGCCAGCAGACTGGGTATCAAGCTCCTGCACCCGCGATCGTGGCAAGGGTTCAAATCCATCCAGTTCCAACCGTGAAAACCGCCGTGTAGCATCGGAGATCCTGCGCATGGGTTTGGACAGATAGCTGGTAAGAATGACCGCTGCCAACAAAGTCAGAAAAAGCGCGATCAGGCCAACCGTTGCGGTAGTGCCTGCCCGTCGCAGTTCCGCCGTCATGTCGGACGCCTTGAAATAGGCGCCCAGTGTGTAGGGCACGTTGGAGAAGATCGGCTTTAGTTTGGTTATGTAAAAATAATTGCCAAACTCATTGCGTGACCTGCTGACTTGAAAGGTATCTTTGTCTGCCTCTCCTTCGACAAATCCCCGCAACTGTTTTGCCCCGGAGAATTGTTTCATGGCGATAGTGGGGAAATCACCAACTGCGACCGTTGGAGTTTCTTTAAACAGGCTTGTGATCTCCGAATGAGCAATAATCTTGCCTTGATCGTTTAGGACAAAGGCGGTTGTTATCTCATCATTGGCAAATGAGGCGACCAGTCGGTTGATGGAGCGGCCACCGACGGAGGCCTTTATCTGGGCGATGGGCTGACCGTCGCGATGCAAAGTCTGCACCGCTTCGTGGAACATTACATTGTCTCGCAACACGCTTCCCGTCCAGATCGGTTTGTTGCCAGCTTCCGTTGTTTTTGGCCATTTTTCAACGTCAACTCCCGACGCTGTTTCCGTATTCAGAGAACGAATTTGGCCGTTTGGAGCGCGTAAAAACCCAGCAATGGTTCCGTCTTTAAAAGTAATGGAAAGGGCTTCAATGACCTGGGTTGACCGCAATGTGGTCGGCAATATCTTTTTGCGATCAGCCTCGTTCTCCAGATCAATGGTGCCATCGTTGTGCAACCGCTCCAGCCCCCTCAAAGCGAACTCCACCTGATTGGTTTCGCTTGCGATCGATCGCTCCATACCGGCAATCAGTTGCAGGGTGCGGGTGTTGAGCAAAGAAAACGTATTGGTGAAATTGGCTGCAACCGACATGTAGAGCACACCGCCAATCGACAGCAATACCAGCCCGCCAAAGCCACAGATCATCAGCATGCGCAATGAAATACTGCGGCGTTGTTTTTGTGCCGATGATTGTACCGGTTCGAGAGCCAAGTTGTTATTCCAATCGGATTCGATGGTTGGTCCGCATATTAGGTTTTTTACCGGGTTTTGATAGTTAACTTTGGATAATGATCGGCTGAAATAGCGACTTCCTTGCTTGGTGAGACTTTGCCAATTCAGAAAAATCAACCTGCAGCGCATATTTGGGTGGGTTCGCAATTGCAATTTGTACAAAGATCAGGTCATACCCACGCTGAAATTTGCACCGTTAAAATCCTGGTTGATTTTCGATGACGAATACTGAGAATTTCTCACCCCAGAGAAAGGCCACGCTCGATATGGCGCAGGTGCGATCCCTGTGCGAGCGGCTGTCGGTTCGGTTGAAGGCTGGGGACTGTGTATTGCTGAACGGTCCGCTGGGAAGCGGTAAGACACAGATTGTCAAATTTATCGCTACAGCATTGGGTAGCAATGAATCTGTGACCAGTCCGACTTATGGATTGGCCAATTTCTATTCATCAGATTCGATGCCTATTTTGCATATCGACACATACCGGCTTTCCTCCATTGATGAATTCCGCCAATTGGGTCTGGATGAATATTTTGACACCCATCTTACTTTGATTGAGTGGGGAGATCAGGTGAAGGTCGATTTTGAGGATTTTCTAGAAATTCGCATCGACTTTGTTGACGATGCGCCTGACGCTGGGCAGCAAAATGATCG
>CAJQPW010000060.1 GCA_905480295.1 uncultured Rhizobiaceae group bacterium
CGGCGCATGGCACATATTGCAATTCTCTTGGTCAATAAACTCGTAAATCAAAGCGTTTCTTTTCGTTATTATTAATGTCTCGGTATTATGACCAGCTCAGGAATGGTTTTTCCCCCTGATCCAAGGTTGACCGCACCGGCCATCAAAACAATGCAACTTGGACCCCACGCCCCTTCTAACAGATGGATTCACGGAAATGGCCATGTGTCTTCACAACAATGTTCATAACAACTCCACTGCCAAATGTCCGATAACGCAAACCATAATTCCCAATCCTGTATCGGTTTTCATATCCTATTTTTACCGACCGCTATCGACATTGCCGTGAGCTGTCGGAGCCTTCTTAGCACCCTTAACCCGTTCGGTCTTTTTTATGACCATTCTTTCTTGGATGATCCATTCTAGTCGGTCGATTTTTCCAGCTTAATGGCGCGGCTGTTATCGTACAAATAATGAGCTACTTCTTCACGTGTGGTTTTACTCTGCGACAAAGCCTCGATCATGTCTGCATGCTCATCGCCTTTGCTCGGCAGTAGTTCATATCCATTGTCACTGAGGAAAATACCAGCACTGGTAAAAGCCACCCTTTTGTTGCCGTCGACAAAGGGATGATTTTGAGACAGGGCTTCGGCAAAGCTGGCGGCGAGTTGAAAAATATCGTTTTCGCCATAGGCATGAAGGTTGCGTGGGCGCGCAAGTGCCGATTCTAAAAGACCGGGATCCCTCAAACCAAGAGAGCCTCCAGAAAATTCGATGGATTGATGATGGATCATGTCCACCATGTCACGGTCAAGCCAATTGATGTTGCTCATTAAAGAGCAAGTTTATCCATTGTGCGGCGATGCGTTTCCATGAACTCACGGACGCGCTTCTTGTCTTCGTCTGTCATTTTGTCGCCCTCCAAGTTTTCAGGCAAGGTTTCTGGTTGTTTCAAACGTTTATAATCTTCCACGGACAGCAGGACGAGAGCCTCGCGGTTTTGCTTCGTGATCACAACCGGCTCACGCATTGCGAGGTCGTTATATTTTCCAACATTTTGCTGGAACTCAGTTGATGTCACTGTAGCCATATCGGCCTCCTCTAATATCTATAATATCTATAATATGGATAAATTACAAGAATTGCCATTAACCTGGAACAGAGCGGAGGAGGCTGGACACCAGTGATTCCAGAAACAACAACATCGACGTGTTGCCTGAGATTTGTGGGCACCGTAGCGAAGTTCCATTGCTGTAACAGATGACCCGCACATCTCTTCGTTATGTTGCTCAAACTGTCGCCTTACCATCTCCGATTTGTTTTTTATCGTGTAAACCAAAATATCTGTATCACGCTGGAAGCGAAGTATCACAGTGGCTGGCGTTCCTGTTGTTTAGGCTGTTTGCGCTCATCCATAAAATCAGAGCTGACCTCTGTATTCTCAAACCATTCAGTCCAGCTCTGTGCACTTGGTACAATTACCCACGCCCGACCCTTTTTTACTATATCAACCATCTTTGTTTCCCAGGGCAGGCGAAACGACTTGGGGGGCCAAATAGCCCTGCGTTTTATTGTTCATAAAAACAGATCCGCGTTCCATCAAAAAATCCTTGAAGTATATACTTTTTCAGTCTTACTCGACATCTAAATTTAACGGCACCCAAGGATTGAGCTTCAGCGTTAGGAACCGCGCAAGGACACCGGTGGCGAAATTGGTGATATGTCTTAAGCGTTGGCCCCCTTAGAAACTGCCTCATCCATTTCCTCAAGTGACACTGTTTTTTGCCCTGGGCGCTTCAACATTCCGGACAGCTCCAGTGCTTTGCGCGGGTCTTTTGATACGGCAGTTTTCACTTCGGGTTTAGATTTAGGCTTTTGCATTATTTCGTCCTTTCGAGCTTAGCGCGAAGGTAAACAAGTATGTCAAGCATATCCAAACCTTACAGAGGCAATGAACCAAATTCTTCCACTGCGTACATCTGTGCGGAATAATAAAGTTTCACCTTTCAGCTCATTACCCAACCAAATGCGCGATAACATGAACTATCGGCTTAGTTCCTGGGTTAGCTGTTCCTCACCGACTTCATCCCGCAAGGCATCAATCTCCGCCTTCAATGCGTCATATTCCTTCATTTTTCGAACCAGAAACCGGCGGGTGAGGGCCGTTTTTTCAGCGATTCCCTTGGGTGTTAAAATGTAGGAATACCGGCGTTTGTCCTCGGCAGCTGAAAAGTTACCCAGCTTCACCAATCCCTTGTCTACCAGCGCGTTCAAAACATAGTGGATGCCGCCAACACTGACGCCAACGGTTTCTGCCAATTGTCGCTGTGTCAGTTCTGGGTTGTCTTCAAGGTGCTTCAAGACGCGAAACCGAACATCTTCCTGCATCTGACTGCGTTGGCCGGCCATCAGCAAAAACCATCCTGGCAGGCTACCGCACCAGTACTGCCTTTAAGCTGCCTGGGGGAACGTTCAATAGCTATGTCGTCTCGAACAGTCATAATTGTTCAAGTTTGAGCAATATCATTTTTGAGATTCGATGGAAAGCCTGAGGTATCTTTATCACAGATTATTTGACACCCGTGGGATTAGCTGTGGACATCTTGAGTCACAATGGAAACCAGATGTCGATCGCTGAAAGACCGGTCTCCTGCGCATCCAAAGACATGAAGCTATTTGAGAAGGCGTAATGCCAACAACCCGACAAGTTCTGATATTGCCGTGTTCAGCAAGCTGATATTGTGCAGCAAGTTCCAACCCATGCCATCAACAAATCCGCGGGTGCGAAAGTCAACAGGGTAGGGGGTCAGATCCTGCCATCCGACTTTCCTGAATGTTTGCATGGACCGGGGCATGTGAAAGGCGCTTGTGATCAACACCCAGACATCGCCAGCCACGGGTTGCGCAATCTTGAGAGACGCGCGTGCGTTTTCTGCGGTGTTGCGCGATGAAGATTCGAGATACACGCGGGACAAATCCAGTCCCTGGTTTTTAAATATCTGTCTGGCGATCTCGGCCTCCGATAAGCTGATACCATTGGCATCGCGAAGGCGGCCGCTTCCACCGGTCAGGATGACACGCGCTTCCGGAAACTTCTGGGCAAGTGCCATCGCCGCAATGATTCGGTCAGCGCCGCCGTTGAGTTGAGGTTGGCTCCAATAAACTGACGCCGTTACGTCTTCGCTGCCGCCCAACACGACGATGCCATCCACCTGATGAGGCGTTTCGGCCTGCGCGTAAACTTTTTCCAATTGTCGCAATGCAATGTCTCCAACAGGGAAGATCGACAAAGCAGTTAGGCAAAGCAGGAGAAATAAGCTCACAGCGCGAGCGATTCGTTGTCGACCGAGAACAAGGCTAATCCAGATCACGCCAATGGAAACCACGCCCCAACTCTCGATGCGGATCAGAAAGCCCACCAGCTTGGCAATGATGAAGAGCGTGGTGTCCATCAACTACTCTTTGGCTACCGTCAGCTCACGCACGACTTTTCGATAGGCTTCGATAACGAAGGACTGGTCAAACTGCCGTTCCATCTTTGTGCGGCCGGCCAATCCCATGTGTTGTCGGTTTTCGGGTGACATTTCAAGAAACCGCTGGCAGGCATCTGCCAGACTTTGTGCGTTCCGTACCTCACACAAAAATCCAGTTTTGCCATCGTCGATGACGCTACGACAACCAGGTACATCGGTTGCAATCAACGGCCTCGCCATCGCAGCGGCCTCAATCAACGTCCGTGGGGCGCCCTCGCGGTAGGATGGCAGCACCACGCAGGTGGAGGCCGCGATAAACGGACGGACATCTGATGTGGTGCCGAGATATTCGATCGCACCTTCCATCTGCCATTTTTTAACGGTGTCTGCGTCTATCGCCGTCCTGTTTTTCGACCCGACGTCGCCAAGCAGCTGAAATCGGGCATTCGGGTATATTGACTTCACCAATCGGGCGGCCTCCACATATTCGATCACCCCCTTGTCGCGCAACAAGCGCGCAATCAACAGAAACACGGGGCTTTCCGATTTCTCGGGCAATTTGGTTGCCGAAAAATGATCGAGGTCTATCCCCGACCCGGGCAAAAGTTGTGTCTGGTGCTTCTGAACAAGCTTCCGCGAAACGAAGAAGGATTGGTCATCATCGTTTTGGAAAAATATTTGGGGCAGGGGGCTGAACGCATGACGGTAAAGCATCTCAGCAACTTGTTGGATAATTCCGCCCGACAAGAAGGCCGTACCAAGTCCGGAAACGTTGGGAACTAACGGAATGCGGTTCCTGCGCGCAGCGAGCGCCCCGAAAATATTGTTTTTGATCGTGTAACTCAAAATCAGATCGGGTTGCTCTTCTTTGAATAATTTTTGAAACCGCAAAACAAGCATCAAATCACTCAGTGGATTAAGCCCCTTTACGTTCATCGTAAGGGGAATAAATCGGCACCCCAACGCCTTCAGGTCGGCCACACTCTTGTCGGGAGGGGCCAATATCGTGATTTTGTGTCCATCAGCGATCAATGCATCTGCGACGGAACGACGGAAATTCCAAATGTTCCAGGCCGCATTCACCGTCATGAGGATGTGCATCAATCAACCCTGTCAAATGCGGGAATCAGTTTCTAATTGAAATGATTTCTTAGCACGAATGCAGGTGTATTAGTCGATCAACAGAAATCGAGCCAAACGGAATTCGAATGCGGTTAACTAAGGCGTCGAAACCGCCATTGCGGCGACACCATTTGCAGGTAGGTTATCCAAGTAAAACACGCTGTGGTTGGCCAGAACAAAGTCGCAGCATAATCAGCCGAGGTTTCCGACCAATTCACCATTCCAGTCCAGTATATCCAATCGCGGGCATCGAGTAATTCGTTTACGGATTGCAACACGAAAACAAAAAGCCATGCCCACAGCATCTGGTGTTTGTGTCTGCGGAACAGCATCGCTGCAGCAAAAAACAAAACCAGGCCCACATAGATATGAGCATGATGGCCCTCGATACCGAGGTCAACTTTTAGCCAATCCTTCGATTCGAACCAGAAGGTCCGTAACCAGTCCTGCATCAGGCGAATCACCTATTGATTCGAACGCAAATTGCGTTTCGTTTTTTTAACGATGAATTATTTTGGTTAACGAACATTAACCCCAGGATTTAGCTCGAACAGGAATGGTCACGCATCGCAAAGATGAAAAAAAGGTAGATTGTGGCTTTTGGTCCGATAAATCTCATCCATCCGCACGCCCTCTATGCACACAAGTTATTACCTACCGGGCTGACAATCTGAATTGGATTTGTTAATTGTCAAAAGCTGCTCAAACTTGAGCGGAAGATGTGAGGGCACCGAATTGATTAATCAAAATTGCAAATGGCATCTGGCTCAAATAAAGCCCAACAGCCAAGACATTGCTCTACGAAACTTAACGCGTCAGGGCTTTGAGACTTTTGCCCCCAACCACAATGTCACTCGGCGCCATCGCGGCAAATTTGTTGCAAGAACACAACCGCTGTTTCCGGGGTACCTGTTTGTTTCAATCAACGTTTTGGAAGGCGGCTGGAGGTCAATAAACAACACTTATGGTGTCTCGAGATTGGTCAGCTTTGGTGCCGATCCGGTTGCAGTGCCGTCGCAATTGGTGGAAGATCTGATGCTGCGATGCGACGACAGCAGCACCATTACAGCGCCCAAACTCCTGAAACAGGGAGATGAGGTGCGATTGTTGGAAGGGCCGTTTTCCGACTTTGTCGCTACAGTGGAGAGTGTTCAGACGGATCAAAGAATCTGGATATTGCTTGACATTATGGGGCGTACCACCCGCGCGGCGGTCAAAGAACGGATACTTCAGGTTGTGTAGCTATCGGGCTCGCGTGATGCTGGCAGTTAGAGTCCGACTCGAAACTGTTTCAATGATTAGAAGCTCTTGCGATACGCCTTGTGACGATCTTGATGTGTGCTATCAGCAGCCAGCTTTCAGCTGACT
>CAJQPW010000061.1 GCA_905480295.1 uncultured Rhizobiaceae group bacterium
GGCCATCGCCGCCGGGCATCCTGCCGCCAAAATCGACGAACTCATGCCCTGGAACTTCCAGAAAACAACGTGACAGCCGACCCAGATACCGCTATCGAAGCATTGTAACTCGCTACTTGTGGACTTTCCGCAAATTCTCGAATGTCGAAGTCATAATGGTTGGTATTGGATTTTCGAACAACGTCAATCAGTCTCTCCATTGCCCATTCCATACCACGCACTTCATCAATCCAAACCAATTCGGCGTTGCGAAGATTCTTCTCCCGGTTATGGCCAATAAGAAAAGCCTCATCGACTGCCGATGAAGCAATTGCAGCGATAATTCGATCACATTCGTCTGCGCTAAAGGCATTGGGTATCGAATGCACCATCATCATTTAGACTTTCAGATTAAAGGCCTGAATGAAAATTCTGGAAAGTCCAATCATACCAGTCCGTGCCGACGTGCAATGGTGTTGCGTGCTGCGAACACCCAACTGCTATCAGGATCATGGGTATTTGGGCTAGCTCAGCTATGGAGTTGTCTCTAATTCAGTTTGCCAGGGTGCTGAGATTGAGCCAAAACCTTTTGCTTTATTTTCGTTGATGATGTCCGGGGATTGTAACTCACTTGGACAATCTCCTTTCCCATTTTTTGCAAATAGGCATCGACGTCTAAATTGTGTGGCTTTTTGCCCCAGTCTTCGCCAATCACAAAAACATCCACATTTACCGCTTTGCAGCCTGAAACATACTCTAATTCGTGATACGGGCGCACAATGTCGACACAGCTTAACGCTTGCAACATTTCCACGCGCTGTTCCAAAGGAACAACCGGAACGTTTGGTTTGTAAAGATTTACGACTTCGTCCGATGCCACCCCAACCGCAAGAACATCGCCCAGGGTTTTGCAATGGTTCAACAAAGCAAGATGGCCGACGTGCAGTAGATCAAAGGTACCCACTGTGTAGATGATCATTTTTGAGTTTATCCTTTTGCCAGCCTATGAATGGTGCTAGCATACGGGATCGGGATTCAACTCCACGATCACGCGACGTTTAATCAATAGATTCATACAATTAGGCTGCCATTTCTCGAGGCTCATATGAGTCCGGAGAGTGTCTGAGTCTTGAAACCAACCAGTTTCAATTGCGCCCAGAATAAGAAGCAGAGATTGCCTGTCCAACATCGACTTAGGCTCCTCTTCAGTAACCCAAAGGACCTGCCATGACAACTGAAACAGTAGCATCGAAGGAACTCCCGAACCCGTCCATCCTGTCCTACATTAGGGACCTTCCCAATATTTGCTCCCTAGCGGGACTGGGATGCACTCTCTTTGCGATTTATTTTATCGTCACTGGTGTCTATGCAGCAGCCATGATTAGCATGATTTGGGCGGTCGCTTTTGATTGGGCTGACGGGCTCATTGCGCGCAGGATGTCAGGACGAACTGGTGCTGATCGGGAATTCGGAGGTCAACTTGATCTCCTCATTGACATCGTAAGTTACGGCGTAACGCCCGCAATTTTGATATTGAGCTATGCCAGCTTTGATCCAGCATATTTGCCAATTGCATTCATAATGCTGGTTTTTGGCGCGATCCGGCTGAGCTATTTCAGCACTTTCGGACTGTCGGACGATGCAAAATATACTGGATTGGCAATTGATAATAACAGCATAATTATTGTTTTTGTGTTTTTGTTTGCTGGGTATTTTGATCGCGCTATGTTCTCGATCATTCTCGGTGCATGTGGCCTTTGCCTTGCGATCTTAAATGTCTCACAAATAAAAACACCCAAACTTTCAGGAAATCCCGTCAACGTTGCCCTTCTCGCAATTTACACCTTAACGATAACTTTTGTATATGGTTGGACCTTGTTGTAGTGCGTGGTCTGCTGCGGAATATGTCAATGTCAGCAACAGCTTCAAGGCGTATTATTTGGCCTGCACATCCTCAGCTTCCCTCAAGAGTCTCAGTGCTCTAAGTTTGGCAGTCTTCTTGCGGACTTCATCAGCAGCTCGAACTCGTTCGGTTAAAACCTCACGTTGGCGCTTTTCGATGGCCGCAAAGCGCATTTCCGCCTGCGTTCGTTTAATATTTTTCATTACTTCTTTCTTTGCTTCCGTTGGTTTCTTCGACGAGGGGTACATCCGTCGATTTCAATGAATGTCTGAAGCCGTTAACAATACAACCCGGTCTTTCCTGCGAATATAGGCTCTTCGAGCAACGCGTTCGATCGCGATGCGTGCCAAGTCAAATACGGCTATATAGCCCTGCTCATTTTGAATCAGGTTTGCGTCGATTTCGATCAGGGCATCAATATCCAGACGAAACACGACCTCGAATACATCATCGTGACCGATGAATCTGATACAACCTTTTGCCTCATCGAAGCTGCGGCTTTGGTTGGGAAAATGCAGTGTCATCGCTGGCACCGACGCGGGATAATTATCACCAAGGTTACATCCTATTTTGCTGAATTTCAGTATTGGCAATGGCTGCCAGGCATCCGTATTCCTGAAAATTGTATTAGTCATATTTGGCCCAGAGCTTCCCATCAGGGCCGCATCTTCGAAGCGTGGTAAACTTGGGGTCTCGTTCCAAAGCTGCAAATTCACCCGTTTTTGAGCACTTTGATAGCTGCGTAACGCTGGACAACATATAGAACCTGCAATCAGCGCAAGGGCGTCCCAACGCTCCGGTTTGAGGTCCGTTGGCCGCTAGCCTTTTATACAAACTGGGTTTCCCCGGCGATCCAACGTATCTGCAATTGGATTAAGATGGACGGCACAATTCGATGAGTTGTGCGATGTGGCAAAAAACTTCTGCCAAAGGCAAGCTCAAGGCCAAAATCATCATCACTCACAACCATTTCCCTTTCTTCGAAGGGGCCTGTTGCAGTTCCAATCTTCGCCCGAATAGTCGAGATGGGCATTCTGGGGTAGTTGAATGAATTGGCAACTATCGTTGTGGACTCTAAATCCGCGTTCACATTTCCAGCCTGTGCCAAAAGTTGAATCCGTCAAATATCCGTTCTCAGGAATCGCAATTTCGGAACATGAACTTTTTACTTTTCGATAGCCTCTTTTGCATTCCCAACCGTCACTATATTCAGAATCCACCTGATACGCGTTGATTGGAATTTGCACTGGCAGGCATCTACCGTTGCTTTTTTGCAGGGGACGAATGCATTTCCACCCCGATCCATCACGCGCATAAGCGAGATAACCGTTTGGTGGTACCAAAATTGCGGTACACGATTTATCTTGTCTTTGGAAACCACGCTTACAGATCCATGTCGTGCCTGGAAATCCTGCCTTTAGGAAAGCGTTCTCAGGTACAACTACCTGTTCACACCCATCCCGAATTTGTTGGTAACCCCTTTTACAATCCCAGCCTCGACCATATCCGTAACCATTGAGGTACGCATTTTCTGGTAGATCTATTGCGGAACAGGATTGGTCAATCCGATGATAGCCTCGGTCACAAGTCCAGCCAGCACCAGAAGCGCGTTGATGGGAGTTGGCGGGAATTCCCTCGTCGGCGATTGCCGGGCTTAATCCGCCCATGATCACGGCAGCAACACCTAGCCATTGAAGCTTGGACTGTAGACGCCAAAATTTGGTCCTCAAAACAGTTGCTCTCAGCGCGCAATCAGCAGCCCGCTCTTTAATCACTTGCCAGTAACTTTTTCACGCTTTGCTTGCGCAACTGCGTGTTCCAACGATGAATATTGATAATCTTCGAATTGAAACCGATCATCCATTGGAACTCTGGTGATGCTCCACTTATCCAATTCGCGATCGACCTTCGATGAGGTAGATTTGTCTGCTCTCTTTGACGCTGGTTTTGCCATTCAATTGTGCTCCGGTTTGTTGGATTTGAATATTCTCAAATCAAAATTTGGATATGAAAATTATTCTAAAAACAGTGGTG
>CAJQPW010000062.1 GCA_905480295.1 uncultured Rhizobiaceae group bacterium
TGGCCTGATCGGCCACATGCACAAATGCTTCCAGTTGTTTGATGTTCACACGGGCCATGGGGCTGTTCCTGACAGGGTTCAGCGCCAGATAACAAAAATTAATCCGAGTAATCCAATCAAATAATCAAATGTGATTGGTCGAGCTCTCTGGTTTGGTGCGGTTTGTGGGCAATTTATTTCAGGAAACAGGTGGGCCGAGTTGGCGATCTGAACCAGCTCTGGATCCCATCAGCTGCCAAAAACGGTCCGAGTTATCAGGAACCCTGAAACGGCGGAGATGCCGGTCACCGTAGTGCCCCAGGCGATATCGACAACGGCCATCATGACGGGCCAACCCTTGAGTGTGGCGAGGTTGGTCAAATCGTAGGTGGCATAGGCGAAGAAGCCGAACAGGCAGCCGTAGATCAGTGCGGTCTGCAACTCTCCGGTCTTCAGTGCAGGAGCAACAGCAAAGATGATGATCCCCAGAACGTAGACCAGATAGAAGCCGACTGCGATGCCCACATTGGGCTGTTCCAGCAGAAGATCACCGAGCATTGAGGCGTAGAACTGACGGGCAATCTGAGTAAGCCAGACCAGGTCTACCACCAGGAACACCACGGCAGTTGCGATATAGGCAATCGAGTATTGGGTCATCGGAATTTCTCTTGGATTTTGTCAGCGTTGTACCGTTGGTACGGCGTGTCTTGGTTTTTGGATCAAACGGCAATCAAATTATTTAATCTGTGATCCGGATTGCCGCTTCGAGCGTAATCAAAACAACAGACACGAATGAGATGATCATGGACAAATTAAAAATAGCGGTCGTTGGCTCCGGCATATCAGGGCTATCCGCCGCATGGTTGTTGTCGAAACGGCACCAGGTAACAGTTTTTGAAGCGGAATCCCAATTGGGAGGCCATGCCAATACGGTTGATGTTTCCACTCCCGATGGCCCTGTCGCGGTGGATACGGGGTTCATCGTTTACAATGAACAGAATTATCCCAATCTCACCGCGCTGTTCAATCATCTCGACGTTCCCACTGATGGAACCGAAATGAGTTTTGCCCTGTCCTTTAACGGTGGTGAGTATGAATATGCAGCATCCAATGCAGATGGCTATTTTGGTCAGCGACGCAACTTGCTGAGACCGCGTCATTGGCGCCTGCTGAACGAAATTTCGCGGTTCTTCAAGACGGCGCAGAACCGGATCCGCCATTACCCCGCCTATACCAGCCTCGGTTCGTTCCTATCGCAGGAAGGTTATTCCGACGCGTTCGTATCTGATCATATCATTCCCATGGGCGCGTCGATCTGGTCCACAGCCATGTCAAGGATGAAGGAATTTCCCGCAAGCGGCTTCATCGATTTCTATGCCAACCATGGCATGCTGCAATTCAATCAACGCCCCCATTGGCGCACGGTCTCCGGCGGCAGCCGCAGCTACGTCAACCGGGTGGCAAGTGACGGCAATTTCGAAACTCTCTTAAATGCGCCGGTACGGCATATCAGGCGGGTCGAAAATCATGTGTATATCACCGACAAGTCCGGAGTGATCCGGCCGTTTGACCATGTTGTAATTGCCACCCACGCGGACCAGGCATTGCGGATGCTGAGTGAGCCCGATGAGCAGGAATCAAAGATTCTTGGTGCGTTTGGATATCAGACTAACATGGCTGTCCTGCACCGCGATCCACGTTGGATGCCAAAGCGCCGCAAGCTGTGGTCGAGCTGGAACTACCTGAAAGAAAGCCGCGGGTACGAACCACAATTGTGCATGACATACTGGATGAACCGGTTGCAGAACCTGGATACAAAGACCGAACTTTTTGTCACTCTCAATCCCATGTCGGATATCAACGAAAAAGCAGTTGATGGCAGCTACGCTTATGAACATCCTGTTTTTTCATATGAAGCAGTACAGGCACAAAGTGATCTGTGGTCGCTGCAGGGCCGCAACCGGACATGGTTCTGTGGCAGTTACTTTGGCTATGGGTTCCACGAAGATGGAGCGCAATCCGGTCTGGCCGTTGCAGAACAGTTGGGTGGCGAGCGGCGTCCCTGGCAGGTGGAAAATGAATCGGGGCGTATCAAGCTTGGCCCGGATGCAGCATTGGCAGCAGCGGAATGAGCCAACCGGAAACCGCACTCTATGTTGGTCAGGTATCGCATAAGCGGTTGCGCCCGCGCAGCCACAAATTGAGCTACCGGGTATTTGCATCGTTCCTGGATTGCGAAAAACTGCCACAGACTTTGAGCGGCCTGCGCCTGTTTTCCTATAATTCCTTTAACCTGTTCAGCCTGCACGATAGCGACCACGGTGATGGAAGTGCGCTGGGCGATTATGTCCGAAAAGTTGCCGAGCGCGCGGGATATGGTGACGACGTCGCGAAGTTTTATATCTTGAGCTACCCGAGAATTCTTGGGTATTCGTTCAACCCTCTCACCACATATTATGGCGTCGACAAAGACGGTCAGATCGTCCTGCTGGTTTATGAAGTCAACAATACGTTCGGCCAGCGCCACACCTATGTCTTGCCCGCCAAGGGTGCGGAGGGAGAAGTTGTTGCGCAGTCCTGCGACAAGGAACTTTATGTCTCACCCTT
>CAJQPW010000063.1 GCA_905480295.1 uncultured Rhizobiaceae group bacterium
TGGGCAGGGTAAGCGGCTCCTTCCCCCCCCAACTCATCTCCAGCAACGAGCCAAGCGCAGACTTGTCTGCACCCGATATGGTACCCGACCCCAGCAGGTCTCCCGTATTCATTGCGCAACCGCTGCTCGTGTGGTGCGCCAATTGCTGGGCAGCGGAATAATACATTTCACGATAATTGGTCCGTGATATCACCGATTCTTCCGCAGCTTCGGCAGGTCGGATCGCGACTTCCAGATCAATGTTATAGAGCAGCGGCTTTCGCTCTTCCAGATAGGGCAAGAGCGGGATCTCCCGCGGGGGTGTGGATACCCGAAATGGTTCCAGCGCCGCCCGTGTGACCACCCACGGGCTGATGGACGTGGCAAAGGCCTTGGCCTGAAACGGACCAAGGGGTTGATATTCCCAGGCCTGAATGTCGCGCGCAGACCAGTCGTTGAGCAGGACATAACCGAAAATCATGGCATCGGCCTGATCAACCGAAACCGGTTGACCCATCGTGCTTGGCTGACCGATCACCGCACCCATTTCCAATTCGATATCTAACCGTCTGCACGGGGCAAATATGGGCGCATCATATTGCGGGCTTTTCAATTGCCCCTGAGGTCGCACAACATCGGTTCCGCTGACCACGACGGTTGAGGCACGGCCATTGTAAGCAATTGGAATGTGCAACCAGTTGGGTGACAGGGCATTCTCCTTGCCCCGAAACATGGTCCCCACGTTTTCCGCATGGTGACGCCCCGAAAAAAAGTCCGTGTACTCTGCTACTTTAAACGGCAGATGCATCCGAACCGACGTCATTGCCGTCATGGCCTGTTCAATCACCGATCGCTGATCCGATCCGGTATCAATGCCATCAACCTGCAGCAGCGTGATCAATTGTTGTCGAACCCGATCCCAGGCCACCTGACCCTGGGCCATGAATCCGTTCAAGCTGTCGGAGGAGAAGACATTTGCCGCCCCTCCATCCACCAGACCTGCCTTTTGCAACCGATCCAGGTCCAGGACGAAATCACCAATTGCGGTGCAGCACACGGGCTCCTGGCCCGCCGTTGAATACACACCGAAGGGCAGATTGTTGAGGGGAAAACCGCCGTCGGTTTTGTTGGCGCTTTCCACCCATGAAGTGATCAATGACATTGAGTATTCCTGTTCTTTGCCGACGCTGAAGCCGCGCCGTTATTTCAATCCGGGCGTGCCGTCAAACTTGCGCTCCAGCCCAAGCCAGCAATCCATATAGTCATCCTGCAGCCCTTCAAGATTGGCCGCAAATTGCGTCAGTTGCTGGGGAAAGCGGGTTTCAAACATGAACGCCATCGTATTGTCGAGCTTGACCGGTTTGAGTTCGCCCTGGGAAGCCTTTTCGAAACCGGAAAAGTCCGGTCCGTGAGGCAGCATCAGATTGTGCAGGCTCATGCCGCCGGGCACAAAACCTTCTTCCTTGGCATCATACTGACCATAAATCAGGCCCATGAATTCACTCATGATGTTGCGGTGGTACCAGGGGGGTCGGAACGTGTCTTCCCCAACCAGCCACCGGGGTGGAAAGATCACAAAATCCACATTGGCCGTCCCCTCTTCCCCTGACGGGGCTGTCAGGACGGTAAAAATTGACGGATCGGGATGGTCAAACAGAACCGAACCCACGGGGGAATAAGTGCGCAAATCATATTTATACGGTGCGTAGTTTCCATGCCAGGCCACCACGTCCAGTGGAGACTGAGAAATTTCAGTTCGGTGAAAACTCCCACACCATTTCACCGTCAACCTGCACGGATGTTCCTTGTCTTCATAGGCCGCGACCGGGGTTTTGAAGTCGCGGGGATTTGCAAGGCAATTTGCTCCAATCGGACCGCGATCGGGCAGTGTCAGCTTCGCGCCGTAATTTTCGCAAATGTAACCCCGTGCCGCCGTGACTCCATCTCCCAAAGTTACCTTGAAAATCATCCCGCGCGGGATGACGCAGATTTCCGCCGGCTCAATTTCCATGATTCCCATTTCGGTGAATACAAGCAAACTGCCAACTTCCGGCACCAGCATCAGCTCGCCGTCTGCGTTAAAGAAATAGTCGTCCTCCATGTCTTTGTTGAACGCATAGACATGGGCCGCGATCCCCGACTGGCCGAGGGCATCCCCCGCCGTTGTCATGGTGTTGATTCCATCGATGAAAGTGGTCGCGATCTCAGGCATGGCAACGGGAGACCAGCGTAATTGTCCCAGCGCGAGGCCATGTTTGACAATATGCGGTGCCGTTTTCCAATTCGGCAGCTCAATTTCCGAAAACCGGCCGGAATGGCGAACACTGGGTCGAATACGGTACAGCCAGGACCTTTCATTTGTTCCCCGCGGCGCTGTGAAGGGGGAACCGGACAATTGCTCTGCATAAAGACCGTAATTACACCTCTGCGGGGAATTGCGCCCCGGCGGCAGGGCGCCAGGCAGGCTTTCGGTCTCAAAATCATTTCCAAAGCCGGGCATGTAAGCCAACCTGTTGGACCGATTATCAGAACTGGACATGGTTCTTTCTCCTTAAGCGCATGTTTGTTACATTTGTGACCATCTGTTTTGTAACCATCAAGCCCCATGTCCGAATTCGAATTTGATCTTGAAACATTTCTCCCATTTCGCCTGCACCAGGCGTCAGAGGCAGTCAGCCAATCCTTTCGCGCGGTGTATCGGGAAGAATATTCAATGACCCGTTCACTGTGGCGGGTTCTCGCCCATCTGGGACAATATGGTGCGATGACCGCAACGGAAATTAGTGCCTCGGCCGGTCTGCACAAAACCAAAGTGTCCAGAGCCGTTCAAGATTTGCAGAATCGCCGCTGGTTGAGCAAACAGGCCGATGAAACTGATCGTCGGGTACAGATCCTGAATCTGACAAAAGCCGGGCGCTTAACCTATCAACGTCTCGGCAAACTCGCACAGGCCTATAATCGACAGATGGCACAAAAACTCGGCCAGCATGATTTCGACACAGCGCTTTCCCTGACCCAATCTCTGCGCAAAGCCGCAGCGGACAAATAGACGTTCTCAGACTGCAGACGTGCTGACCGGCAATGCAGTTGTCGATTTTATCGTGTCCAGCACAATGGCGGTTTTGACGTTCTGCACCGCCTCATGGGGCAGCAGCACCGTATTGATAAATGTCGACAGAGCCTTCAGGTCCGGTGTCACCACCTTGATTGAATAGTCCATTTCACCGGTCAGTGAGAATGCCTCCTGAACATTTTCCAATCCCGACAGCAAAGCGCTCAGCCGTTCAGCGTTGTCATCATTGTGACGCGCCAGCGTTACAGAGATGATGCTGGTTAAGGCAACACCAATCTTTTCCGGGTCGATCAGAGCCGTGTAACCGCGGATAACACCCGCCTCCTCCAACGCCATGCGCCGACGCGAACACTGGGACGCTGACAATCCAACAATCTCTCCCAAGTCGCTGTTGGTGAGTCGACCATCCTGTTGCAGAGCATGAACGATCTTCCGGTCAAAATTATCCAAATTATCCATACTTATTGTCTTTTTACCAAATCATGCACGACTCATGTGAAATATGACAAAATATTACACATTTTGCAAGGAACGTGCGTGGCAAAACGCCTATATTGGGAGCAGAAAAATCCTGTTGGAGAAATTGATATGGGTCCGTTCCCGCACCACGCCGCAAAAGCAGTCATCTCGAGCGACAACCCGGTTGGCACGGATGGTTTTGAATTTGTTGAATTTGCCCATAGCGATCCGCAGGTTCTGACCGCATTATTCAGCCAGATGGGCTATGTGGAAGTGGCGCGGCATCGCAGCAAATCGATTTCTGTGTGGCGTCAGGGGGATATCAACTATCTGGTCAACAATGAGCCAGGATCCCACGGCCAGCGGTTTGTTGACGAACACGGCCCCTGCGCACCCTCCATGGCATGGCGCGTGGTTGACGCTCAACACGCCTTTGATCACGCCGTTGCCCGTGGCGCCGAACCTTATCTGGCAGATGATAAGGCAATCGATGTGCCGGCCATTGTTGGTATTGGCGGATCTCTTCTCTATTTCGTCGACCAATACGGTGATGATGGTTCTGTTTATGACCGTGAATTCGAGTGGATCGGCGATCGCGATCCAAAACCCGAGGGCATCGGCTTCTATTACCTCGATCACCTCACCCATAACGTCTATCGCGGCAATATGGACACATGGTGGCACTTCTATCGTGACCTGTTCGGATTCACGCAAATTCATTTCTTCGATATTGAGGGCAAGCTGACGGGTTTGATTAGCCGGGCCATCACCTCCCCCTGTGGCAAAATCCGTATTCCACTAAACGAAAGCACTGACGACAAAAGTCAGATTGAGGCCTATCTGCACAAGTACAAAGGGGAAGGCATTCAGCACATCGCAGTCGGCACAGACGCGCTTTATGATGCCACCGACCAGCTTGACGAAAATGGGTTGAAGTTCATGCCTGGTCCGCCGAAGGCTTACTATGATCTGAGCACCGCACGGGTAAGCGGGCATACCGAACCACTGGACCGCATGCGCAGGCATGGCATTTTGATCGATGGTGAGGGCGTGATCGACGATATCAACGGCGACCGCATGACCCGGATACTACTTCAGATCTTCTCCAAAACCGTCATCGGCCCAATCTTCTTCGAATTCATCCAGCGCAAGGGTGATGAAGGATTTGGTGAAGGCAATTTCCGAGCTCTGTTTGAGAGTATCGAGGAAGAGCAAATTCGCAGTGGTGAATTGCAACAGGACGATGCAGCCTGACCGAACGGCCAGTTCCGTCGTCTGTCCTCGCCCTCAAGACCCCCGGAAGCAGTTGGTCATGGTCTGTCCCAATTGCCGCAGCAATTGAAAATAGAGTTGCGGTCCGGCATCCAGATTCTGACCGATCGGGTCGAGAATGCCTACATTCAGTTCGGCGCTTTCCGCTGCAACCTGCATGTATCGCGGATCAAACTGCGGTTCAGAAAACACACACGTTACCCCACTTTCACTGATCAGGTTTTGCATCTTGCGCAACCGCTTTGCGCTGGGGCTGACTTCAACATTTACAGTCAGAGTACCAGTAGCCTGCAGTCCGAAACGGTGCTCAAAATGGGCATAGGCATCGTGAAACACGATGAAGCGGCTGGTGGAATAAGGCTGCATAGCCACCTGCAATTCGCCGGTAAGCGCCGTCAGATCGACAACCAACTTGTTGGCGTTTTCACGATAGAGCTCCGCATTTTGTGGATCGCGCTGAGCAAGCTCAGCCTGCATCTGCCGAACCATTGCAACGGCATTTTCCGGGTCGAGCCATATGTGTGGATCGTGGTCTTCTGGCCCATGGTCATGATGATCCTCTTCTTCATGATGATGTTCCTCACCAAGATCGAGATCGCGATAGTCGATTTGATGAACACCGTCAGCTTCAAGCAGTTCGACAGACTTTGCCCCTGAGGCAATTGCTGCCATGGGCTTTTGCAGAAATGTTTCCAGACCGGGTCCGATCCAGAACACGAGATCAGCGGATTGAAGTTGTCGCGCCTGGGATGGACGGAGACTGTAGGTATGAGGAGAACCGCTCCGGCTCAACAGCAGATCGGGTGTAGAAACCCCGGCCATAATCGAGGTCAAAAGGGAGTGGATTGGCTTGATGGAGGCGATGACACGAAATTCAGCATGGGCTGAACCGATGCCGGTCAATACAATCGCAAAGGCAAACAAAAAACTGCGGACGAAGAAAAACATGGTGATGGCGCACCTGGGTTGAAACACGACAAACCATCTTGTAATGATATAACATGCCGGAATCAAGATCACTTCGATCCACCGGAGACTTGGAGTTGACTTGACCACCCCTGCCCTTGTTCAACTGGAAAATGCGGGACTGCAGCGAAACGACCATTGGTTGGTTCGCGGTGTTTCATTTTCTGTGCCGCAAAAGAAAATTGTCACGCTGATCGGCCCGAATGGATCAGGCAAATCGACAACGGCGAAACTCGCTTTGGGATTGATGCCGACCACGGAAGGTCATGCTCAAAGGCGGCCGGACCTGCGCGTGGGTTACGTTCCGCAAAAATTGAACATCGACTGGACATTTCCCCTGACCGTTGACCGTTTCCTGCATCTCACCGGACGCATTTCCCGCCGTGAAGCAGACCGCGCACTGGATCTTGTCGGCATGAGCAAGGGACGGGACTGGGAAATGAATGATCTTTCTGGTGGCGAATTCCAACGGGTTCTCATGGCCCGTGCAATCGCCCGTGATCCCAATCTTCTCGTGCTCGATGAACCGGTACAGGGGGTCGATTACAATGGTGAAATTGATCTCTACGAGTTGATTGTCTCGATCCGCGACACACTCGGCTGTGGCGTGCTATTGATCTCCCATGACCTGCATCTGGTAATGGCTGCCACCGATCTGGTGGTGTGTCTGAACGGTCATATGTGTTGCCACGGCACCCCCTCGGCCGTTGCCGAAAGCGAAGAATACAGATCCTTGTTTGGCGCGCGTTCCCGCGTTGGACTTGCCCGGTATGAGCACCATCACGATCATACCCACCTGCCGGATGGACGTGTACAACATGCCGACGGGTCTGTAACCGATCACTGCCATCCCGACGACGGTCATCACCATCATGGAGATCATTCAGACCACCAAGAAGGTGTGAAAAACTCAGGCTCCGGGGAAAGGGTGAGCAATGTTGGATGACTTTTTTGTCCGCGCTCTGCTCGCCGGAATCGGTGTGGCATTGATAACCGGCCCACTGGGCTGTTTCGTTGTTTGGCGGCGCATGGCTTATTTCGGCGACTCTCTTTCCCATGCAGCCCTGTTGGGTGTGGCAATGGGTATCCTGTTTGAAATCAACCTCACCGTCGCCGTGCTTGCAGTCTGCATCCTGGTCTCCGGCATATTATTGTTTCTGCAACGCAGATCAAACATTTCATCCGACGCATTGCTCGGCATTTTTTCCCATGGCGCACTTGCGCTGGGGCTTGTATCTCTGGCGATGATGGCCTGGGTACGGATGGATCTGATGGCGCTGTTGTTTGGTGACATTTTGGCCGTGTCAAAGACCAACCTCGCGGTCACTTACGGGGGAGGTATTGTCATTCTGGCCGTATTGGCGAGCATCTGGC
This sequence comes from uncultured Rhizobiaceae group bacterium, assembly GCA_905480295.1. Taxonomy (GTDB): domain Bacteria; phylum Pseudomonadota; class Alphaproteobacteria; order Rhizobiales; family Rhizobiaceae; genus Pseudahrensia. The sequence goes on from CAJQPW010000063.1 coordinate 7,124, forward strand.
GGCCGCTGTTTGCCGCAACAGTCAGCCCCGACCTTGCTGCTGCCGAAGGACAAAACCCACAGCGTGTAAACATCATTTTCACCCTGCTCACAGCAGCCGTGATCGCCCTGTCGGTAAAAATCGTCGGCGTGCTGTTGATTACCGCCATGCTGATCATACCGGCGGCGACCGCGCGACGACTGACACGAACACCAGAGACAATGGCAATTGCTGCAGCCATCATCGGCATCATATCGGTGACAGCCGGTTTGTTTGGATCGCTGGAATTGGACACACCATCGGGCCCAACGATTGTGGTTGCAGCGGTTGTTTTGTTCGCCCTCAGCCAAACCCCACTTGTGCACAAGCAAAAGCCGAACAGGTCCGGGCAAAAGGAGTATTAAATGACGCCGCATCACCACCCATCGGCAGGCCAGCTGACGAAGAATCAATCGCTGGTTTTGGAAACCCTGAGTGAAGCCAATATTCCGCTCAGCGCCTATACCATTCTCGATAATTTGCGGTCCCATGGATTGCGGGCACCTCTGCAGGTGTATCGTGCGCTCGAAAAGCTGATACTCGCCGGTCATGTGCACAGGCTGGAAAGTCTCAATTCTTTCGTCGCCTGCCAGCATTCAAACTGCGACCAGAACAAGACCGTTGCTTTCACCATTTGCAACAGTTGCGATCATGTAAATGAAGTTTCCGACCCTGAATTGTCCTCGCGCCTGAACAATCTGGCGGATGGGCATAGTTTTCAGCTGCAGCATTCGGTTGTTGAACTGAGGGGAGTTTGCCAGGACTGCACGGTGCCCCGCACGGCCTAACCGCACACAGCTTTGGTGGCATCGGATAACAGAAGCAAAGTGCTATTCTTCACCATCCAGCTGCTCTTTCACTGCGGTTGCCAATTGTTTCAACGAATAGGGTTTGGGAATGAAACCAAACTTGCCGTGCTCCGCTTCAGGCAGGTTTTTCTCAAACGCATCTTCAGCATAACCAGAGGCGAAAATAAACGGCACCGTGTTGCCCATTTTTCGCACCGCATCCAACAGGGATGGTCCGTCCATTTCCGGCATCACGACATCTGACACAACCAGATCCACCTGATCGCCGAGTTCCTCGATCAGTTCCAGCGCAATGGCTCCGTTTTCGGCCTCATGCACGTCATAGCCGCGCGCCTGCAGGGTCCGTGATCCCACCGCACGCACGGCATCTTCATCTTCAACAAAGATGATGGTGGCGCTTCCTGCCAGATCCTTCGGCTTCTCTTCCTTCTTTTCGGCAACCTCGTCGGCGGCCTCTATTTCGGCCATTGTCGGCTCATGCCGCGGCAGGAATATTCTAAAACTGGTCCCTTCACCGAGTTCGGAATCCGCGTAGATGAAGCCGCCCGACTGCTTGATGATTCCATACACCGTGGAAAGCCCGAGGCCGGTGCCCTTACCGACATCCTTGGTTGAGAAAAACGGATCAAAGATCTTGTCCATCACCGCCTGGCTCATCCCGGTACCCGTGTCCCGCACTTCGATCATCACATAGTCAGCCAGTTGCATTTCTTTGCGGAAATGATCGCTTTCAATTTCCTTTGCATTCAGGTTCTTGGTGGAAATGGAAACGGTGCCACCCTCCGTTTCCACATCGTTGATGGCATCCCGGGCGTTGACACAGAGATTGACGATCACCTGTTCAAACTGACCGATATCGGCCTTCAATGGCCAAAGATCCCGGCCGTGGTGCATTTCCAGCTTGATTTTATCCCCCACCAAACGGGCCAGTAACATGCGTAAATCTGCCATCACGTCGGGAACAGACAGAATCTGAGGTCGCAGAGTCTGGCGGCGACTGAAGGCCAGCAACTGCCGCACGAGCGAAGCAGCCCGATGCGCATTCTGCTTGATGTTCATAATGTCGGGGAAGGACGGATCGGAAGGCCGGTGGTTGGACAAGAGCAAATCGGAAAAACCGATTATCGCGGTCAAAACATTGTTGAAATCGTGCGCAATACCGCCAGCGAGTTGACCGACAGCCTGCATTTTTTGCCCCTGAGCCATCTGCCGCTCAAGCGCTTTCTGCTCTGTCATCTCAATTGCATATAAAATGGCGCGTTCTTTTTTCTGACCATCTTCAGCTTCCGCCTCACCATCCGCCACGGCACTGATGAAATACCGGATTGAACAGTCTTCATTATCAATCTGCGCTGCAACACCAGGCAAAACGGAATCGACAAAATCAATCGTACCCTTACCGTCATTGGCGTCATTCATCGCCTTCAGCAAAGCCGGTGCTTCGTTTTCACCGCACAACTGATCGATTGTAATGCCATCCTTGTTGTGCCGCTTCGCCTTGGACAGCACTTCGGCAAACAGCCTTTGGAACGGCGCGTTTGACTGCACCATGGTGCCGTCTTCCGCAAACGACGCGATAGCAATGGGTGTATTATTGAAAAAGCGGGTGAACCGAACCTGCGCCGCCCGCAATTCTTCTGAAATGCCTTCCCCGGCACTGCGGTTGAGCACCAGCGTCCGCGTAGCACCCGGCGCACCATCGGGTGCGAAAGGCACTTTGTGATACAGGCGAACCGGCAGGCTTTGGCCGTTGGAACGGGCCAGGTCGAGATCGACGACAGCGGTTTTGCTTTCCCCAGGTTCAACCTCCAGCGTATTCAACAACGCCATGCCATCACCCAGCACAAGATTGTTCATGTTGATTTCGCCGGGGCGAAACTGAGTCAGATCAATGCCCAGCCAGTCCGCCAGCGTCGCGTTGACATACATGACCGCGCCATCGGCCTGGGCTGAGAAAAATCCGGCCGGTGCGTGATCGAGATAGTCAATGGCGTGTTGCAGTTCCATGAACACGCTTTCCTGCCGATACCGCTCCTGGGTAACGTCGCTGATTTCCCAGACAATCAATGGTTTTTTGTAATCAGGATGCTGTAATGGGCGGGTGGTAAGCCGGTACCAGTGTGGCGCCAGCGTTCCATTGCCGCTTTCCATGTCGCGCAGATCGCGCACCATGCGAAATTCCTGCGTATCGGACGAGCCGCTGCGCACTTTTTGATTCATCCGGTAGACGATTTCGGAAGCCTCATCAGAGCCTGAAAAGACCCGTTCCAACGTCGCCACATCACGGGCGTTGTCAGCGCCAGTCAATTCGCCATAGGCTCGGTTGGCATAGACGATCCGCCCTTCCCAGTCGGTCACAACCGAGCCGTGGTTCAAGCCGTCAACAAAAGCGCGTGCGAACCCTTCACCCTTGCTGCGCGACGACAGGTGAACAAATCCGATCGCAACCGTGAAAAGGAAAAACACCCCAATCATCGATAAAAAGGCAAGCAGGCCCAGTGTTACCTGTTTGGCCATGTGCTCTGGCAGTATGGTGAAGAGACCAACCAAACCCAGCAAAATCAGACCAACGAGCAGCAGACGCCCGATATTGCCACCCCGTTCCGCCCTGTCGATGAGCGGGGCATTGTCAGTCGTTGGCGGGTCTTGCGGGCTGGCAACCGAAAATTTTTCGGGCCGAGATTGCTCATCTTGGGAAAAATTGTCGTCGCGAACCTTGATGGCCTCACTCATAATGGAATCACTTTCGACACCGAAAAAGCGTTGCAGACGCTTGAATCATATTACAACACGACTGGAAAGCCCCCAAACCGACAGGCTCATTGCGTTAACCATATATTAACAAATCACCCCCGGGGGGAGCCTGACAATGACATAATTAACGTGTAGTAAATGGGCTTAACTGACGTTGTACTTGCCGATGCGTAACGCGATACCGCGTTGCGGAATCAACGATCTACGGAATATTTAATGTACCAGTTTTTTAGTTCTGACATTTTTGGCCTCCCCGCCGAAACCGCCAATTGGATTGTCAATGGTGTTCTGGCCCTGGTTGTCATCTTTCTGCTCTTCATGCTGTACAAGATGCTGACCCGTCCACGCATGGCGAGCAGTCGCCGCAGCAAAAACCGGCGCCTGGCCATTACCGACGCTGCATCGATTGACGATCGACGGCGGCTTGTATTGGTCCGCCGCGATGATGTTGAACACCTGATAATGATTGGCGGATCAGACGATATCGTTATCGAGAGTGACATTCGCAAGGAAGGTCGCAAGCGGTCCGCCGCTCCGCAACAACCTGCATCGCGTCAAGATAGTGCGCCTTCAGCACCATCCGCCCCTCCCTTTGCACCCCCACCAACGGCTGGTGCGCCGGCACCTTATGCCTGGTCGACACCACCGCCGGCTCCGTCAAGCTTTACACCGGCACCGCCTCCAAGTCGGGCGGCACCCCCTCCAAGTCGGCCTCCAGCGCCGCCACCTCCAGCTCCGGCTCCCGTAGTCGCCGCCGCTCCGTCCATCGTCGCCCCGCCCCCTGCAGCACCAACGGCCGCTGCACCAATAGCGGCAGAAGTGAAGCCAGCTGCGAGCAGCGCGACATCAGTGATTGCAGGTGGCGCCGGCAAACCGGACCCAGCACCGGCCAAGGGCAAGTCTTCGGTCAGTCAGGACATGGACGCATTGCTTTCAGAAATCACCACCAAGAAATGAGTGGACGGGCCGCTTCCTGCTATTCAGCTGGATAATCGAAATCCCGGACCACAAACAAAAAAGGCGGCCATATTGGCCGCCTTTTTTGTTCATCTGCAATCAGGATCAGTCGTCGCGATAGACTTTTTCGCGTCGTTCGTGACGCTCCTGCGCCTCGAGCGAAAGGGTCGCTATTGGCCTGGCATCCAAACGCTGTAAGCTGATCGGCTCTCCGGTATCTTCACAATATCCATATTCGCCGTCTTCGATGCGTTTCAACGCCTGATTGATCTTGGAAATCAATTTGCGTTGCCGGTCGCGGGCCCGCAATTCAATCGACCGATCCGATTCCGACGTGGCGCGATCAGCCAGATCGGGAGCATTGAGATTATGTTCCTGCAGAGATTCAACTGTTTCGGCAGAATCACGCTGAATTTCCGTGCGCCAAGCCAATAATTTCTCTTTAAAATACGCAAGTTGACGCGCATTCATGAACTTCTCTTTTTCAGAGGGCTTATACTCTTTGGTCTTTGATGCCATCGGGGCTCCCTTCCCGTTTTCGCACATAACAGGAAACAGTGCCGTCCCCCTCTTTGCGTCTTATGGGCCGGTATAACGACCCACTGCTCATGCTTCAAGCGCCAAAAATTGAATCAACGCAATCATGTGTATTGAGGGCCAGAAAACCCCCAATTGCTGGATAGCCGGGCTGTGTACAAAAGCTGAATTTGCAGGTTGGACAGGCTCCCACTTGGCAAAGTGTTGCCTTGACGCTAGGGAATTTGCATGAAGACACTTTATATTCTCCGTCACGCTAAATCCTCATGGGCACAACCGGGACTTGGTGACATCGAGCGGCCGCTTAATCCGCGCGGCCTTCGACAGTCAGAAAATCTACACCACTGGTTTTCCAACAGGGAGGATAAACCAAATTTGGTGCTGTGCTCTCCATCCGTCCGTACCCGCCAAACATGGACAGGAATCAGCAAAGCCATGCCTGACGCAGTGATGGAAATTGAACCCGGTTTCTATCACGGCGTTATTGACGCTTATCTGGCAAGTATCTGGGGTCAGGATGCGGAAAAACTGATGATCATCGGCCATAATCCAACATGCGATGAACTGGCGCGCTATCTCACGGCACCGGACAGTCCCGCCGCTGAAAAATTGATGGCACATCATTTTGGCACCGCAACATTGGCAATATTCGAATGCGAGATCGACAAATGGTCTGAGCTCGGTCAGGGCAGCGGAAACCTGATCCAGCTGTTGCGACCAAAGGAACTCAGCGACACTTAAACGGTGTAATATCGTCTGCCAGACCCTATATCTGGGTTTCTGAAACCTGTGGGACGCTCTGTTGGCAAAAATTACATCCTTTTCTGACAACGCGCTGATTGCAATCGACAATCTATTAGACACGGCTTCCAGCCTGTTCAACCCACAATTGCGGTTTGGTGTGACAGGACTGGCCAGGGCAGGCAAAACGGTGTTTATCACCGCCCTGATTCACAACCTGATCCATGGGGGACGCCTGCCCCTGTTTTCTGCCATGGCGCAGGGACGCATCGCCCGCGCTGATCTGGCACCCCAACCCGACGACGGGGTTCCCCGTTTCCAATACGAAAACCATTTGGAAGCCTTGATCGAGGAACGGACCTGGCCCCAGTCAACCAGCGCCATATCGGAACTGCGCATCAATATTGAATACGAGTCAGCCAGCGCGTGGTCGCGCAGGTTTGGTGCAGGACGGTTGACGCTGGATATTGTCGATTATCCCGGTGAATGGTTGCTCGACCTTCCTCTCTTGGGAAAATCCTATGCCGAGTGGTCACAAGAGACCATGCAACTGTCGCGCCTGCCCGCCCGCCGGGACGCGGCAAAGAGCTGGTTGAAGGCCGTCGGCAACGGGGCAGAAGGTGATTTACCCGCAGATGAAACAAAGGCGCGGGAGCTGGCCGTCGCCTTCACAGAATATCTGCGCGCCTGCCGGGCGGACAAGACTGCCCTGTCGACTTTGCCCCCTGGTCGCTTCCTGATGCCCGGTGATCTCGAAGGCTCCCCTGCTCTCACCTTTGCACCACTGGACCTGGTGGAAGGCACACGGGCTGCTCCGGATACTTTACATGCCATGATGGAGCGCCGTTACGAAGCCTATAAAACAATCGTGGTGAAGCCGTTTTTTCGCCAGCACTTTGCCCGCATCGACCGGCAAATCGTGCTGGTTGACGTGCTCCAGGCGCTCAACGCCGGTGGCCCGGCCGTCGCTGATCTGGAAACCGCCTTGTCGGACATTCTCGGCTGTTTCAACCATGGCAAACGAAACTGGTTGACCTCATTGTTCAGCACCCGCACCGACAAAATACTTTTTGCCGCCACCAAAGCTGATCATCTTCATCACGAAAATCACGATCGCCTGGAGGCGATATTGGCCCGTTTGGTGGAACGCGCTACAAAGCGGGCCCAGTTCAGCGGTGCAGAAACCGACATTGTCGCCATGGCAGCCGTGCGGGCAACCCGTGAAGGCGAAGTATCTGAAGGAAAAGAAATTCTGCCGGTTATTCTTGGCCACCCGCTTGCTGGAGAAACCATGGATGGGAATGCCTATGATGGTAAAACGCAAACAGCAATATTTCCCGGAGACCTGCCCGGCAATCCTGATGCGGTCTTCAAAGAAAGTCACAAATCTGGCGACCTGCGGTTCTTACGCTTTACTCCGCCGAAACTGGAAAAAACCGCCGAAGGCGTAACCCTGTCCTTACCTCACATCCGTCTTGATAAGGCGTTGGAATTTTTGCTGGGAGACCAATTGCAGTGACCAGTGATAACAAGCCAGAGACGAAATCCCGCAAACCCCGTGCCTTTGCGATTGGTGGTGACAGCGACGGCAACCAAAATGCAGGCAAGCCTGGAACCGTCAAATCGGTATCCCAAACTGCAAAAAAGCCGAATGCCGCTCGAAAGCCCCGTGCCGTCAAAGCAAAAAACAACTTTCGAGAAATTCCACTGGAGGCGGCTCAACGGTTTGACAATGATCTTCAATCAAAAGGGGATATCGGCTCCCTGCTGACACCGCCACCACCCAGTGCAGAGCAAGTTGCAGCAAAACAGCGCAGATTTGGCTGGTCATCGCTTTTCTTTTCCTGTCTGGCCGCGTTGGTCGCACTTGGATTCGGCCTATGGATCGACCAATTGATTGCAGACCTCTTTGCCAAACAGATTTGGCTGGGCTGGGTCGCCACCGCACTTACCGCATTGTTAGCCCTTGCCGCCCTTGTGCTGGTGGGAAGAGAAGTGTGGGGACTTTCCCGCATGGCAAAAATCGACCGCTTGCAGCAACGCGCCGCGCGGGTCATTGAAACCAATGACCTGAAATCCGCCCGACAACTGAGCGCGCAGTTAATCGACATCTATTCGGGCCGCCCGGATACAGCGCGGGGTCGCGCTGCGCTCAGCGAACATCGGGACCATATCATCGACGGTCGTGATATTGTCGGGCTTGCCGAGCGTGATCTGATCAAACCGTTGGATGATCAAGCCCGGCGCCTGGTCATGGACTCAGCCAAAAAGGTCAGTGTCGTCACTGCGGTCAGCCCCCGTGCGGTTCTGGATATTGCATTCGTTTTGTATGAGAACATGCGGTTGATCCGCCGTCTCGCCGATCTCTATGGCGGACGCCCCGGAACACTCGGCCTGTTGCGGCTGACCCGAAATGTTGTCGGTCATCTGGCGGTGACCGGGTCCATCGCAGTCGGCGAGGGACTGATACAACAGATTGTCAGCCAGGGTCTTGCTGCAAAATTGTCTTCCCGGTTGGGGGAAGGCGTGATCAATGGATTGTTAACAGCCCGCATAGGCATAGCGGCCATCGATATATGCCGTCCCCTGCCCTTTACGGCTCAATCGCGCCTGTCTGTCCGGGATTTCGTCGGTGAAATTACCCGTTTTGGTGAAAAACCATCGGCCAATGGGGACAAATAGACCCATTTCCAACTGATTCTTAATTAATCGTTTCACTCGTGGCAGGAATGCGTTAACCATTATGGTTAATACTCGCGCGTGAAACAGATTAGGTTTTAATGTAATGAGTTTTCTGTCCCTATTTTCGAAAGCAACCGCAATGCTGGCCAAAACGGCCCTTATTGCCGCTTCTGTTGCGCTTTTTCCGATTGTCGCAGGCACTTCCCTCACAACCGGTGAGGCCGAAGCCAGCGAATCCCGTTATTTCAAAGCCGTTCAAGGTCGCTGGTCTGGTGCTGGTCGCATTGTGGCCGGACCCTATAAAAACACTCGTTTCACCTGCAATCTTGCGGGTCAATCGCCTGCGCGCGCCGGTATGAAACTGGCGGGATCCTGTCGGGTTGGACTGTTTTCCCAGTCCATTGAGGCGACTGTTTCCAAACGCGGCGGTTCCTATCGGGGCAAATTTCTGGACGGTGCCAAAGGCAAAGGGCTGGATATTGTATCTGGCCGCCTGAGAGGACAGAAGCTGGTGCTCGGTATCAAGCGCAAACAATTGCGCGGCACCATGGTTGCCAATCTCAAAGGCAAAAACGCCATGAACATCACCATCTCGGTGCGGGTGAATGGCAAGCTGATGCCCTTTATCGGCCTGAGCCTGAACCGCAAGGGCAATGTCCACCGCACCGGCCTGACTGTTGACTAATGCCACCAGTCGGTTGTGGGATTTTCCACTTCGATTTCTGAAATGTCTATGGCCGTAAGGCCGTCCTGCACGGTCTGACCCTGTAGCATCAGTTCTGGCGCGATGGCCGCCAACGGCACCAGAACAAAAGCGCGCTCCGTTGCTCTGGGATGGGGAATCGTCAAACGCTGCTCGTTCTGTTCCACCCCCTGATAAGCAATAATATCAATATCGATCGTGCGCGGGCCCCAACGCACGGTCCGTTCCCGTTTGCCCAGACGCTCGGCCTCCTGGCAGGCCGACAATAAATCTTCCGGCGACAGACTGGTTGTGATCCGGGCACAGCAGTTCAAAAACCACGGCTGGTCCTCAAATCCCCAAGGAGGCGTCTTGTAAATCGCGGATACTGTTTCAACGGTTATCTCCGCATTTCCATGCAGCCACCGTAATGCTTCGGCCATGGCTTGCTGCACATCACCAATATTGCCCCCCAATCCGAGCCAGGCATGACGTTGTGTGCGGCTCATTCGGGATGACACACGGTAACTTCGACATGGTCCAGTATACCGGGCACGGGAGCGTTGGGTTTGCGCACTGTCACACGGGCGTGCAGGATCTGATCGAACGCCTCGCACAGACCCTGTGCAATATCCAACGCCAGCGCCTCGATCAGATAGCGGTTGCGTTTCGTCACCAGCTTTTCGATCACGGCAAATGCCTCGCCATAGTGAACAGTTCCCTCGATGCGATCGAGTTCCAGCGCCCCTTTCGGTTCCACCTTCAATGTTGCATCGACAAAGAAGCGTTGACCGAGCTTGGTCTCCTCTTCAAACACGCCATGATGGGCAAAAAACGCACAGTTTTTCAGCGTAATCTCATAGGTGTGTGTCTTTCGATCACTCATGGCTCTCATCCGGTTCAATCACAGCATCGGCAACAATCAGCGCGTCTCTGTTCACGTCTATATCATGGACCCGGAAAATTGCCGCGCCTTTCTGACGGGCGACAACGCTTGTCGCAGCCGTGGCTGCTCCCCGATCTTCTGCGTCCCGCCCGGTCAGCGCACCAAGAAAGCGTTTTCGTGACGTTCCGACAAGCAGCGGAAATCCAAGACCATGCAGCAATTCCAACCGCTGCAGGATCGGAATATCGTGATCAATGGTCGGCGCAAACCCAAACCCGGGATCCAAAACGATCTGCTCAGGACGCACCCCTGCCCGCGTGGCAATTTTAACGGACCTTTCAAGAAAACGCATCGCATCTTCCAACAGATCATCCAGCACCGGCCGCTCGCGGCGCGTGTTCATGATGACCAGTCCGGCATTGGTGGACGCGGCAACTTCCGCCAGAGCGGGTTCGCGTTGGCATCCCCAGACATCGTTGATGATATGGGCACCGGCTGCGACAGCCATCGCAGCGGTTTCGGCACGGTACGTATCCACCGACAGCACAAACCCCTTTCGATCGGCGTCGGCATCTTCCTGACTGGAACCACTCAATGTCTCTATGACAGGGAGGATACGGCTTTGTTCAATTTGAGCGTCCACGGGTTGAGCATTGGGTTTGGTGGATTCACCGCCGATATCGATAATCGCAGCGCCTTTTGATGCCATCGAGCCGGCCCGCTGAACTGCCATGCTGAAATCGTCATGTTCGCCACCATCAGAAAATGAATCTGGGGTAACATTGAGTACCCCCATAATCACCGCCTGCGGCCCAAGTTGCAGCAATCGGCCATGGGCAAGGTGCCAATCCTGCACAGCAAAAGGTGACCGGCTCGGCATTGGCAAAATCCTATTTGCGGTCGCGAAACCGATTGGTGATCGGGTAACGTCGCTCCCGACCGAAGGCACGGCGGGTTATCTTGACCCCGGGTGCCGCCTGACGTCGCTTATACTCCGCGATATACAACAGATGCTCCATCCGCTCGACGGTTTCCCGCTCAAAGCCGTTTTCATCAACGATCTGATCAACGGATTTTTCATCTTCGACCAGGCTCTCCAGGATCTTGTCCAGTACAGGGTATTCCGGAAGGGAATCCTGATCGGTCTGTCCCTCACGCAACTCTGCGGTTGGCGCCTTGTCGATAATGTTCTGCGGAATCACAAGGCCACCCGGGCCGAGACAATCAGGTGGCATATGTTTATTGCGCCAGTCAGACAGGGCATAAACCTGCATCTTGTAGAGATCTTTAATCGGGTTAAAGCCACCATTCATATCGCCGTACAAAGTGGCGTATCCGACCGACATTTCTGATTTGTTGCCGGTGGTAACGACCATGGATCCAAATTTGTTGGAGATCCCCATCAGGATGACCCCGCGTGCGCGGCTCTGCAGGTTTTCCTCGGTGATACCTTCATCGGTGTCAGCAAACGTATCTGACAAGGCGGACAGAAAGCCCTCCACCGGTTCAAATATCGGCACGGTTTCATACCGAACGCCCAGGTTGTCAGCACAATCCTGGGCATCTTTCAGGGATTCATCAGAGGTATAGTGATAGGGCAACATCACACAGCGCACCCGTTCTTCACCCAGCGCATCAACGCTCATGGCTGCAACAATGGCGGAATCAATGCCGCCAGACAGGCCAAGCACAACGTTTTTAAAGCCATTCTTGTTGACGTAGTCGCGCAGGCCAAGCACACAAGCGCGCCAGTCGCATTCCTGAATGTCGGCCAGCTTGGCCCGAACACCGGTATCGCAGGCCCAGTTATCCTCTTTATCGCGCCGCCAGATTGTGGTCACCACGCTCGCTTCAAACTGGTTCATCTGGACCGGAATGGTGTTGTCGCTGTTGACGACGAAGGACCCACCGTCAAACACCAGTTCATCCTGACCGCCCAATTGATTGGCATAGAGGATGGGCAGTCCCGACTCGATCACCTGCTTGATTACAACCTGATGGCGAACATCCATCTTGTCCCGGTAGTAGGGAGACCCGTTGGGTACCAGCAGAATTTCCGCTCCGCTCTCCGCCAGTGTCTCACAGACATCCAGCTCTCCCCATATATCCTCACAGATCGGTATGCCCAGCCGAACCCCTCGGAAGTTAACGGGGCCAGGCATCGGTCCAACATCGAATACGCGCTTTTCGTCAAACACGCCGTAATTCGGCAGATCAACCTTGTGTCGCAGAGTGGCAATCTTGCCACCATCCATGACGGCAACGGAGTTATGCAATCCCGACGTCTCATCGCGCCAGGGAACACCGATAATAACTCCGGGTCCGCCATCATTGGTTTCTGCGGCGAGTGTTTCTGCAGCCTGTCGACATTTGTCGATAAATGCCGGTTTCAACACCAGGTCTTCGGGCGAATATCCCGACAAGAACAATTCGGTAAACAATACGAGCTCAGCACCCTGACGGGCGGCATCGGCGCGCGCCTGGCGTGCCAGTTCCAGGTTGCCGGCAATGTCACCTACGGTGGGGTTGAGTTGCGCAACAGCAATGCGCAGCGTGTCGGGAGTATTGGTCATATCCGCTATGTAAGCTGCATCAGTGGTACGGGCAATGTGTCATTTTGCAATTATGAAAACGCATAGGCATCCATCGCCAATATGCCAAATTCTGTGCTGTCGTGAATGCGGTGCGTACGCCGCCCGTTCCCCGCCTTTTTGGTAGCGGCAGCACCAGCTGCAACAAACAGGGGCGATATGTGATCTTCTTCTGGATGGTTTTTCACCGCATGGGGGGCGAGTTCACGATAGGCGAGCAACCGCTCGACATCTCCGCTGATCAGCGCTTCGTTGATCCAATCAGCAAAACTGACAACCCAGTCCTGACTTTCCGAGTCCCGGGCCGGAATACCCCCTTTGAACATAAACGCGAGGTTGTGGGTCATCGATCCGCTACCAATGATCAAGATGTTAGATTCGGTCAGAGGTTGCAGCGCCTGCCCGATCTCAAAATGCCAACGCGCATCCTTATCGGGCTGGATCGACAACTGCACCACTGGCACATCGGCCGATGGCAGCATCAGCTTCAACGGGACCCAGGCACCGTGGTCAAAGCCGCGTTTCTCATCGATCTCCACCGGAATTGACGCGATATCAAGAGCCTTGACCACCGCGCCCGCAAGGGTTGGTGAGCCGGGAGCCGGATAAATCACCTGCTGCAATTCTTCGCCAAATCCACGAAAATCATAGATCATTTCCGGAGCCGGGTTCGATACGACGGTTGGAACCGTCGTTTCGTGGTGAGCCGACACCATTACAATGCCATCGGGCTTTACGAGTTTTTGACCATAGTCGACCAGAAATTGCGAAGCCTCTGTGCCTGCCGTTAAGAGATCCGGTGCACCGTGGGAAATAAACAGACTTGTGGGTGAATACATGAAAATTCTCCTGAACCCGATAATTGGAGACAGGCAGCGTAATTTCAACCCGGATTTTTGTGTTCAGGCCTGATCAGTCGCTTTTGGCATGCAGCGGCAGCCCGTCATCAAGCGAATAATAGTCGCCCTTGTCAGCCACGAATATATGACGGTCGAGTTTAATTCCGCCGGCATCACCATCCAACGATCCGGCCAGAATGGAGGTTTGACCGCTGCCATGTCTTTTCCAGAACAGGGCAGATCCGCACGTTCCGCAGAAGCCGCGTCCGGCATCATCTGAAGCCGCATACCATTTTAGACTGCCATTGTCCGATATCGCCAGATCTGAATCATCAGCGCTGGTTGCAGCGTAAAAGTGACCCGATTGTTTGCGGCATTGGCTGCAATGACAGGCGATGACTTCTCGCAACGGGCCAGTGACGGTGTAGGAAACACCGCCACAATTGCAGGAACCCGTTACCTTTGGATCTGCCATCGCCGTCTTATGCCGCCTGTTCTTTGTCCAATTCGCCGTTCTTCTTGCGCTTCAGTCGATCTGCAATCAGAAACGCCAGTTCAAGCGACTGGTCGGCATTGAGACGCGGATCGCAATGGGTGTGATAACGAGAACCGAGGTCATCATCGGTCACCGCCCGCGCACCGCCGGTGCATTCGGTCACATCTTTGCCGGTCATTTCAACATGAACACCACCAGCAATTGTTCCTTCAGCGTCATGCACATCGAAAAAGCGATTAACCTCTCCCATGACCCGGTCAAAAGGCCGGGTTTTGTAGCCAGCAGCCGAAATCGTGTTCCCATGCATGGGATCGCAGGACCAGATCACATTTTTGCCTTCCCGCTCGACCGCGCGCACCAGTTCCGGCAGATGGTCTTCGACTTTATCGTGACCAAAACGGGCGATGAGAGTTAGTCGACCCGGCTCGTTTTCAGGCGAAAGAATGTCGATCAGTTCCAACAGGCCATCTGGCGTGGTTGTGGGGCCGCATTTCAATCCGAGAGGATTTTTCACACCACGGCAATATTCCACGTGACCGTGATCAGGCTGACGGGTCCGGTCACCAATCCAGATCATATGGCCTGATGTGGCATAGGGATCACCCGTGATTGAATCTTCCCGTGTCAATGCTTCTTCGTAACCAAGCAGCAAAGCTTCATGGCTGGTATAGAATTCAGTTTCCCGCAATTTCGGATTGTTTTCCGGGTCCATGCCGATGGCACGCATGAATTCCAGCGTTTCCGTAATGCGCGATGCCAATTCTTCGTATTTCTCGGCCTGGGGAGAATTTTTGATGAAATCCAGAGTCCATTCATGCACGTGATTGAGATTGGCATAGCCACCCTGCGCAAAGGCCCGGATCAGATTAAGTGTAGCCGCAGACTGGCGGTAAGCCATGATCTGCCTTTCAGGGTCGGGAATACGGGCGGCTTCGGTGAATTCGATTCCGTTAACGACATCCCCCCGGTAGGAAGGCAGGCTCGCCTCCCCCTGGGTTTCCATGTCCGATGAGCGTGGCTTTGCAAACTGGCCAGCGATACGACCCACTTTCACAACCGGCTTTGACGCACCGAAAGTAAGAACCACTGCCATCTGCAGGAACACGCGGAAGAAGTCACGAATATTGTCAGCGCCGTGCTCAGCGAAACTCTCAGCACAATCTCCGCCCTGCATCAGAAAAGCTTCGCCTCTACAGACGCGAGCGAGATTATCTTTTAGCGCGCGGGCCTCACCTGCAAATACCAGCGGGGGAAAGGATGCCAAACGTGCTTCGGTGGCCTGCAACAGGTCCTGATCGGGATAATTAGGCATCTGCAATGCCGGTTTAGAACGCCAAGAATTGGGGGCCCATTGTGCAGCCATGTTACTTACTCCTCGGGCCGAAACGCGACCCTGCTCAATTTGCTGGACGTCATAGGCTGCCCGAGGTGAACTGGCAAGGAAAACCGTCATTCCCCAGCGCCAATTTTCCCCTTAAGGCAAATGCGGCACATGCGGCACATGACGGGCAAACAGATCAACCTCCGCCTGTTGAACGGTGATGGATCGGGGATAAATCGGTTCGTGCCGGTCTTCGAGGATGCCGCAATCAAAATTTTCGGTCGTATCGATAAAACGACGAATGCCATCTTCACCAAAATGGCCGTGATATCCCCGCATCACCACATCAAGATAAGAACGCAATATCCGTGCCTGTGGCCCGGCAGCGGGTTGTCGGGCCGCATAGAGAAACAAGCCATCTTCCTGCAAATCGCCACCATTCCTGCCATCGCTATTGCTGCCGTTAACATTGCCGCCGTTGCCGTTGCCGCTGGCATGCAGAGGATTATCATCAAGGAATTCGAGCTGCTCAGGTTGAATGGGCAGACGATCATAGAGCACTTCCCGTTCGTCCAGTGATGGCAGGCTGCTGCGGTGATCGACAATAATCATGCCGTCGATGATGGTATCGGGACAGGGCTCAACCGACAAAAAGGCCAGTCCTTCGATAGGCGCAAATCCGTTGACGTTTTTGGGCCGTGACAACCATCTCCGCTTCCAGCCGGTCAGGCGCGCGCGATGGGCCGACAGATAGGGCGTTTTCAGGGTCTCAAGATTGACCAGGGACCCATAGCCGAAATAGGCGATCTTTGCGGATTGTTCCATCTCACCGGCTTATCGTGATGCGGCGCTTTTGCCAATCGTGTTGTGATGCATCCCCGCAACCGGACAAATACCCAGTCCCGCCCAACGCTATGGCCGTTGCGCTATTCGTCGCCTGCGCCGCCCGGCGTCAGCAGGCCCAGTTCCTCGACGTCGTCCAGCGTGAAGGGATCTTCATCATCCTGCAGGTCGTCATCGTCGTTCGGCATGGGTACCGCAAAGTTTGCCGGAACCTGACTTTGCAACAGACCGGCACCTTTCAGTTCATCCAAGCCCGGCAAATCACGCACCTGCTCCAGGCCAAAGTGATCAAGGAAGTCAGGCGTGGTTCCATAAGTAACCGGACGACCAGGGGTCTTGCGACGACCGCGCATCCGCACCCATGCCGTCTCCATCAAGACATCGAGCGTTCCCTTGGATGTAACAACGCCGCGGATTTCTTCAATTTCAGCTCTCGTTACCGGCTGATGATAGGCAATGATCGCCATCACTTCCAGCGCAGCTTTGGACAGACGCCGGGTTTCAACCGCCTCTTTCTGCAACAGGAACGCCAGATCATCGGCCGTGCGAAATGCCCATGCGTCCCCAACACGCACCAGATTCACACCGCGATTGGCATAGGCCATCTGCACGTCGGCCAGCAATTCACCAATATCTGTGCCTTCCGGCAAGCGGGCGGCAATTGCTTTTTCAGCAACCGGCTCACGCGAGGCAAAGATCATCGCTTCCACGATGCGAACCATGCGCAATGTTTCGGTCGCAGGGCCGCTATCCGCGCCTTCCAACAGGTGGGGAAACGGTAACACATTGGCTTCGACGGCGTTCGACATGAGGGACTATCCTTGAGCTGCGGGTACCGGGTTTTGATTGATCTGACGCATATAAAGTGGCGCGAATGAGTCTGATTGACGAATTTCCAGGGCCCCCTCACGCACCAGTTCCAGACTGGCTGCAAAAGAACTGGCGATCACCCCGGGACGTTCTTCCGGATCAACCATGTATTCGGCCAGAAACACGTCGAGGGGGGTCCAGTCTGACAATTTTCCCATTAACCGGGTCAGGATCTCGCGCGCATCGCTGAGCGACCAGACTTCTCGTCTGGCAATGGTGACGCTGCTGACCGACTGGCGCTGACGTTGCGATGCATAGGCTGTGAGCAGGTCAAACAGATTGGCGGAAAAGTGCTGCTTCCTGTCGATCACCACCGGTTCCGGATCGCCCCGGGAAAACACGTCACGTCCGAGCCGGTTGCGATTCATCAAATGAACCGCAGCTTCACGCATGGCTTCCAGCCGTTGCAATCGAAATGCGAGTTGATTGGCTAGCTCTTCACCAGAAGGCTCCGGATCCCCTTCCGGTGCAGGCAATAACAGACGCGACTTAAGGTAGGCCAGCCACGCTGCCATCACCAGATAATCGGCGGCCAATTCCAGACGCAACTTCCGTGCCTGTTCGACAAACTTCAGATATTGCATGGCCAGTGCTAGGATCGAAATCTTCGACAGATCGACCTTCTGGGTTCGGGCCATAGCCAAAAGAAGGTCCAGCGGACCTTCAAATCCATCCACATCCACGGTGAAGTCCGGGTCGCTCAACGTGCGGTCGACCGGCGTCGGGCTTTCCCAGAGGTCGCCAGTTTCTTGGTCAGCAGATGGGTTGGTCGGATTGTTCACAGTCGGCAGGGTCTACTCGGTTTTCCTTACCCGCCTACTCTACACGCTGTCCTGTCACAGCACCAAAGATTGCCTTGTAAATTTTAATGAATCCCCAGAAACAATGCGAAATTTGCTGCAGAAACCATCCAATCGACCAAGATTGCTTTAGCTTCGGAAACCTTTTTAACACAAGGCCGTAGCGGGATTGCTCAGATGCAATCAGCAGCAGCGCCTGTTTGTCGAGAAAGCGTCGCAAAATGGATGTTCGCAAGGGGATATAGACGATGTCGGACGGGCCAGGAGGCCCGACCTGCCTTCAGGTGATTCTTTTTACCACCTGGAGGACCATGCAGAATATTGCAGTTCACCCTTAGCGGGTTACGAAGCAATCGCCACCACGGGCCTTGAGCTGGCTACAGATGCTGTTGGCCGCGGATCGACTTTGAGCCGGAATGCGCACCCGGTAATAAGTGCCTTTACCGCTGACAACAGCCTTTTTGATATCGACCCCCTTGCCATCGAGAATACTGCCATAACGGCGTGTCAGATTGGTATAGGTTTGCTTGGCTGCAGCAGCTGAACGCTGCGAGGACACTTGTACCGCAAAGGGCGATGATACGCTTGGCAGGTTTTCACCATCTGTTCCAGCCGCCGGTTTTGGCGTTGCGGCAACGACAACCGGTTTGGGTTTAACGACAGGCTCAACCGGTGTCGGTGTAACCCCGATCGGCTGGAGCGTCACTGCATTCGGCTCTATTCTGGCAATGTCGATCTGGTCTTGTTGATTTGGCTGCGGTGTTACAGCGGCCCTGGGTGCTTCTGTCCCAGATGTCGCGGCAACGGTAGTCAGATCAGTATTGAGCACAGGTGTTTGCAACGACAAAATCGGTGTTTCCAAACTGGCACTGTTATCACTCAACTGGTTTTGGTCACTGGTCGAGCTGACAATCGTTCCGTCTGGACGAACCACGACCGTGCGCACTCGGCGTGGCTTGAGCAGCAGCCCGGCATCCGCACCGGTATCGGTTTGGACAATTCTTGTATCAAGCTTTGGTGCATCAGGAGCGGTTGAAACAATAATCGGGGCTTCCGTGCTGTCCTTCAGACGGTCCTGCCCGAGTGCTTTGTTGTTTGCCCCCTCAACCGAACGATAAACGGCTTGATCCTGATTGGGGACAACCTTGCCACCCGCATCTTCCGGTTTGACTTTAACCGGGTCGGTTGACGCCAGCAAAGTAGGCGTTTCGCCAGTATCACTATTAACGTAATTCCAACCCAGCGCGGCCGAGCCCCCCAGCAGGGCTACCAGAACAATCGACAGCGCAACGCGCCGTCCGGTTTGCCGCTTTTGACTGGCATCGGCAAGCACGAAAACATCGTTATCGCTTTCCTGTTCACCATCAGAGCCGTGAGAATCCAACAGCGCCCGCAGCTCAGCCCCAAACGCATCAGTATTGCCGGTTGAACTTGGCGAAGAACCCGACTTTTTTGCAAAATCGTCGGGCACATCCAAGGTTGCAGCAGCAACGAGCGCATCGGCTCCTCCCAGAACCGCTTCGATGTGCTGCTTGCCGTGTTCAGGTGGAGCCGGTTGCACGGCATCGGCAATTTTATCATCAAAATAGTCCGCCGCCGGGTCAGAATAATCAACGTCTGGTGGCGAAAAATCATTCATCTGCGGCGGTTGCCACTGCGGCGCCGGTGTCTGCTCGACTACGGGCTCACGGGCTTCGGGCAAATCGGGGGTCGCGACAATTTCAGATGAAGGCCAGGGATCAAGGACGGCGTCCGGAACCGGTGGCAGATCAGTTACAGCCGGAGAAGCAACGGTGCCTGGAGCAGTTTCCGAAGCAGCATTGGGCTCAGGTTGAGGCGAAGGAGCCAATGCAGCGCTGCTCATCAATTTTGACAGTTCTGCTTCAATGCCTTCATGGGAATTGGGATCAACCGCCTGGGACTGAGCCGGTGGACTCTCGTGCATTGGAATGGCCGGAGCCTGTGTGCCGGCAAGAACTGCATCAGCAGCCACTTCTGCTGCAAGGGCCCTGTCTAATTCGTCCGCGATCAGGTCGTTGAAATCCATGGCGGGATCGGCGGTCTGAGCGGGAGCTGCGGGAGGTGCAACGGGTGCAGGCGCGGGTATTGGTGCCGGTGAAGGCTGTGCCAGTGCAGTTTCTATCGCAGAGGTGTCAAACAAAGCGCTACGCGGTGGTGGCATATCCGAAGGATAATTTGCGGCATCATTAGACTGGAAGGCCCGGGACAATTCATCTTCGAGATCAAATTCCAGTGCCGGCGCATCATCAACCCGCGGCGCAGGCTCAGCACCTGCCGGAGACAGGGTGGAACCCAGACCGACCAATTGTGCAAGCTGTTCCATTTCATCGTCCGGCTTGCTCGACGCCTGGCATAGCCGATTATCAAACTCCCCGTTTTGCCAAGCCGATTTCGGGCCCATCAGGAAGTCATTGTTAAACTCAAACAATTGTGCACCTATGTTTTAATTACGAAACGCGTCCGACGTTTCCTTGGGCTGCCAGCATCATGCTGTTAACCTTACACAGACCAAGCTTCTCTGCAAAATGAATGCGGCAGAATTACCACCACACAACGTGTGGTCGCAAAATCACCTCATTTCCTCCGGTGCATCCGCCCCAATAATTGCAAGCCCGGAGGCGAGAATTGTTGAGACCGCATGCACAAGAGCAAGCCTGGCCAGCGTCAATGGTGCATTTTCTTGGTGAATAAACCGTAAATTCGGCAAATCCCGTCCCTTGTTCCACTGAGCATGCAGCAGGCTGGCCAGATCATACAGGTAAAATGCCAGGCGATGAGGTTCATGAGACCGCGCTGCGGCGTCCACAATGCGTGGAAATTCAGCCAGTTTTCGAATGAGCCCCGCTTCTCCATCATCAACCAGAAGGCTGGTATCGGCCCGCCGCAACCCATCCTGTGAAATGTCGAGATCCCCCATGTCACGCGCGGCCTGACGCATCACGCTGCAAACCCGGGCGTGGGCATATTGCACATAAAAAACCGGATTGTCCTTTGACTGCTCCGTCACTTTCGCAAAATCAAAGTCGAGCGGCGCGTCGTTTTTGCGATACAGCATCATGAACCGCACGGCATCTCGGCCGACTTCGTCAACCACCTCGCGCAATGTGATGAAATCACCAGAACGCTTCGACATTTTGATCGGCTGGCCGTCGCGCAGCAGATTGACCAGCTGGCACAGGCGAATGGTTACCTTGGAGGTTCCACTGGAAATGGCCTTGCCCAGCGCTTCCATGCGTTTGACATACCCGCTGTGGTCCGCACCCAGAATAAAAATCATTTCCTTGAAGCCACGGTCGAACTTGTCCTGGAAATATCCAACGTCAGCCGCAAAATAGGTGTAATCGCCATTCGACTTCATCAACGCCCGGTCCATGTCGTCACCGACATCAGTTGACCGAAACAACAATTGTTCACGGTCTTCCCAATCTTCCGGTGCAACACCTTTGGGCGGCGGCAGGGTCCCGGTGTAAACAAGGTCCATCGCTGTCAGCCGCTCAACTGCATTTTCGATCAAACTCGCCCCGGCGGACTTGTCATGCAAACTGCGTTCGGAAAAGAACACGTCATGATGCACACCCAGGGCCGCAAGGTCGGCGCGGATCAGATCCATCATGGAATCGATTGCCGCATTCTTAACTTCTGGCAACCACTGGCTCTCATCCATTGCCAACAGGGCATCACCATGGGTTTCGGCCAGTTTCTGTCCAACCGGCACAAGATAATCGCCAGGATAGAGGCCGTCGGGAATGGCTCCGACGTCTTCTCCCAGCGCTTCGCGATATCTCAAAAACGCGGATCGGGCGAGAACTTCGATCTGTCCTCCGGCGTCGTTGGTGTAATATTCACGCACCACATCATAGCCGGCAAAATCCAGCAGATTGGCCAGCGCGTCTCCGACTACCGCTCCACGACAATGACCAATGTGCATGGGCCCGGTGGGATTGGCAGAAACATATTCCACATTGACCTTAACTCCCTGCCCCGTAGCACCGGCACCGTAGGATTTGCCTGCAGCCAAAATCTGCGACAGATGATCGGCCCAAAAGGACTCTTCCAGCACCAGATTGATAAATCCGGGTCCAGCTATCGTGGCCTTTTGAACACCGGGTTCCTTCTCTAATTTCAACACCAGTTGCTCAGCAATCGCACGTGGCGCTTGCTTGAGCGGCTTGGCAAGCAACATTGCGGCGTTGGTTGCCAGGTGACCGTGACCGGAATCGCGCGGCGGCTCAACCGCAACACGGGATAAATCAAGCTCTATATCTTTAGCAATATCAAGCGATTGAATTATTTCTTTAATGTTTTGCTCAAATTGATAAAACACGTTGGGCATGGATTTTCTCTATTTTATGGGTGCAGGTGGTGCCGACAAATCGTGAGGACTGGCCAAATCACACCAAAACCGTTGCGTCCGGTTATCTCAGTTCGGGTGTGTGGTCAAACAGACGTTGGTGCTCAGCCACAGCATAGCGGTCTGTCATACCGGCCAGATAGTCGGCAATGCGCATGGCCCGGGCTGCGTCATCCAACCCGTCCAACCGCCATTCTGCGCTGTTTGGCATATCTGCTCGCCCGTTCCAGAACACATCATAGAGATCGCTCAAAATGGCCTGCGCCGCCTGAACCGGCCGAACGACCCGTTCGTGGCGGTACATTTTTTCAAACAGGAAGGCCTTCAGGTTCTTTTCCTGCTCCTCCATGCGCGGTGAAAAGGAAACCACTGCATAATCTAGGTCGCGCACCGCATCAGCACCTTTTGCGCCGGCATGCCGCAAACGCCCGAGGGATTCGCGAATGACGTCCTCCACCATCGATGTAATCTGACGGCGAACCAGTTCATGCATGGCCCGTCCGTCTTCGAGGTTGGGATAAGCAATACGCACGTCGCTCAGTATTTCGCCCGTCAATGGCACGTCCTTGAGATCGTCAAACCCAAACAGGCCTGCCCTCAACCCATCGTGCAAATCGTGATTGTCATAGGCGATATCATCGGCAATCGCGGCGCACTGGGCTTCAACAGAAGGCCACGACCACAAATGCAGGTCCTGTTTGAGGTTATAATCTGCAATCGTTGTTGGAACCGGAGTCTCCAGGCCGTCCCCGTCCCTGTCGGTCAACGGTCCATTGTGTTTAACCAGCCCTTCCAGGGTTTCCCAGCACAGGTTCAAACCATCAAATTCAGCATAATGCCGTTCCAATTGGGTAACGACGCGCAGGGATTGGGCGTTGTGATCAAAACCACCGCAGAATTTCAACGCTTCGTTCAGCACCCGTTCACCCGCGTGGCCGAAAGGCGTGTGACCAAAATCATGCACAAGGGCCAGTGCTTCGGCGAGATCTTGATCAACTCTGAAGGCCCGCGCCAATGCCCGGGCGATTTGTCCAACTTCAATCGTATGGGTAAGACGGGTTCTGAAATGGTCCCCCTCATTATGCACGAATACCTGGGTTTTATGCATCAGACGGCGAAAGGCATCGCTGTGAATGATCCGGTCTCGATCCCGTTGAAAGTGCGAACGCGTGGGGCTTTCCGGTTCGTCGATCAAGCGCCCGCGAGAGTGGCGGCTGTCTTCTGCATAGGATTCCAGCCTGGGCACCGCGCGGGTGGCAAACAAATCAACAGAACCATTGGAATCGATCAGGCTGGGCATGGAAGCTCATTACCTCAGAATGACGCTTGCGCCAATTTTCATTCATCGTATTCTTACGATTGACGTGATAGGATAGCGTTCCTACATAGCGGGTAAGTTAATTGGGAACGGATCGATGACAGACACTGCAGAAATTGTTGTCCCTGAAGGTGAAGTGGTTGTTTCGCCAGCGGCAGCCAAACGCGTTGCAAAAATCCTGTCCGGCGAACCGGATATGGATGCCCTGCGCGTATCCGTTGAAGGCGGAGGATGTTCCGGTTTTTCCTACAAGTTTGATCTGACCAATGAATCTCAGGACGACGACGTTGTTTTGGAAAGCGAAGGTTCCCGGGTTTTGATCGACCCAATTTCTTTGATGTATATGGGCGGGTCGGTTATCGATTTTGTTGACGACCTGATGGGCCAGAGCTTTCAGATCAAGAATCCCAACGCGACGGCGAGTTGCGGTTGCGGAACGAGCTTCTCCATCTGATCCCTTTAAACGGCCATGAAAAAGCCCGCGCGCCTTATCGACACGCGGGCTTTCAATTCGCTAGGAGCTTCTACTTGGACGCGTTCTGACGCTCGCGGTCAGATTTGGCGCGCGCGGGTTTGCCAGCAAGCAGATCTTTGGCCTGCTGCTGCCAGTCCTTGGCATATTTTTCACTCTTTTCCGCGTAGTTGATCGTATCGGCCGCCTGGGTCAGGTCTGGCAGACTGGCGTCTGCTATACTGGCCAGCGTGCCGTAACCGAGACCACGCAGCTTGCCACCCAGAACCGGACCAACGCCATCGATCAGTTCGATGTCGTCTGTCGGTCCCGGTTTACCACCGCTTTTGACAGCAGACTTACCGGACGACTTGGACTTGGCCTTTGGTGCCGCGGCTGCTTTCGGTTTCGCGGCCGATGCTGAGGCCGGTTTTTTCGCTGCCGAAGCTGCACCAGAAGACGATGCTGACGCTCCGGCGGTTGAAGATACCGCTGCCGCAGGAGCAGAAGCTGAACTCGTACCTGCAAGCGATGCAGCCGTATTGTTGGCCGATGAAGCCGAACCGGTATCGCCGAGACCACTCAGCTGTGTCTCGTGAGAACCATCATTACCATCTAGGTCTTCAGGCAAAAGCAAGTTCAGCACAATCGCAATAAAGGCAGCAGGCAGAAGCCCGGAAGTCAGAAGGATTTTCACATCCCCACCAACATGCTGCAGCGCTTCCGGCACGAGTTGCAGACCCAGACCGATTGAAAGCGCTGTTGCGAAGATCACCATGTTGCGGCGATTCCAATTGACATCGGACAGCATGTTGACGCCAGCCGCGGCAACCATGCCGAACATCACAATAACACCACCACCGAGAACTTCGATCGGTACCGACGAGATGACTGCGCCAATCTTTGGAATAAATCCGCAGATGATAAGGAAAATGGCACCGATGGTGACCACGTGACGACTCATCACTCCGGTCATGGAAATCAGACCAACGTTTTGTGAGAAGGATGTATTTGGCAAACCACCGAAAATACCGGCGATAGCGGTACCAACACCATCAGCAAACGTTGCACCCTGGACTTCATCATCAGTCGCTTCACGCCCGGCACCCCCTTTGGTGATCCCGGATGTATCGCCCACTGTTTCAATAGCCGAAATGAAAGCCATCAGACACATGCCGATAATGATCGACCAATTCCACTCAAATCCCCATTTGAATGGCGAAGGCATCATAAACCAACCTGCGCGGCCCACACCGGAAAGAT
The DNA here is from genome assembly GCA_905480295.1 of uncultured Rhizobiaceae group bacterium. Taxonomy (GTDB): domain Bacteria; phylum Pseudomonadota; class Alphaproteobacteria; order Rhizobiales; family Rhizobiaceae; genus Pseudahrensia. The sequence goes on from CAJQPW010000063.1 coordinate 32,354, forward strand.
TCACCATGCCCATCATTGCGGCAACGATATATCCGGCAATCAGACCAATCAGAACCGCCGCCACGGACATAAATCCACGGGTGAAGAACTTGATACCCAGCGTAACAAAAATCACCACAAGGGCGACAAACCAGTTTTGCAGGCTGCCGAATTCAGGCTTGCCCATCGCCGGCACGCCGCCAGCGGCATATTGGATGCCAACTTTAACCAGCGCCAGTCCGATCATCAAAACGATCAGCCCGGTCACCAGTGGCGGCAATGCAAAACGGATTTTCTTGACGAAAAAACCAAGAATGAAGTGGAAGAGACCACCAACAATCACACCGGTCATCAATCCCGGCAGACCGGCCACACCGGCGCCTGCCATGGCTGGTATCATTACCGGCAGATAGGCAAAACTCGTCCCCTGCACGATCGGCAGCCGAGCCCCGACCGGCCCCATGCCGATTGTCTGAATGAGGGTTGCCAATCCGGCAAACAACATAGACATCTGAATCATGTAAATCAGGGTGAATGCATCAGGTGACCCAAAGCCGTAGCCCGCAGCAAAGGCAATAATGATGGCTGGTGTCACGTTGCTGACGAACATCGCCAACACGTGTTGGATCCCAAGTGGCACCGCCTTTCCAAGCGGTGGTGTATAATTCGGGTCGCGTAGCTGTGCCGCGGTACCCAGTGTATTGTCAGACATTTTTTCTCTCCTAGGGCACTTCTCGTTGTAAAAACCGTTAGATTCGATTCCTTATGGCCCTAAACACTCCTTTACCCGGTCTGTGAGAGGGTGCAAAACTCTTTCGACAATTGTATTCACAGGCCCGCACGCTTACTGCAGACTGAATCATCCTCCTCAACAGCCGCTGTCGGACGCATAAATGCAGTCCGATTGCCCCAACAACGGAAACAGCACCGGTCATGAAAATTGCCAGTTGGAACATAAACGGCATTAAGGCGCGGCATGATGTGCTGATTGCCTGGTTGAAGCAGGAACAGCCAGACATTGTCTGTCTGCAGGAAATCAAATCGATGGATGAAGTCTTTCCGGGCGGCGAGATTGAAGCATTGGGCTACAATGTGGAAACCCACGGACAAAAAGGGTTCAACGGAGTCGCTATCTGCTCGAAACTGCCTTTTGACGAAGTGAACCGCGGCCTGCCAATGCTGGCTCAAAGCACGATCGAAGATCCGCAGGCCCGATTTATCGAAGGTGTTTTTTCGTTCAACAACAAAGTTTTGCGTGTCATCTCGCTGTATCTTCCCAATGGAAATCCCGTCGACGACCCCCGCAAGTTTGAACACAAACTGGAATGGATGGACCGTCTGCACGACTGGGCCCGTTCCCGATTGGACCTGGAAGAAGCGTTCATTCTGGCCGGGGATTATAATGTCATTCCGCAAAACGAGGATTGCTGGGACCCGACAGTCTGGCAGGGTGACGCGCTTTTTCGGCCCGAAACCCGAACACGATTCGAGGCGTTGAAGAATCTGGGTTTGACCGAAGCGCTGCGTTCATCAAGTGATCAATCGGGAATTTATACCTTTTGGGATTATCAGGCTGGCGCCTGGCCAAAAAACCATGGCATTCGCATCGATCACCTGCTGATGTCGCCAGAAGCTGCGATGAATTTCGTGGGATGCGATGTTGATAAATTTGTCCGCGATTGGGAAAAACCATCCGATCACGTGCCAATTTGGCTGGAATACGAATCTCCAAACTGACTATTTTTGCAAATTCGTTCGCCGGTATGGACGATGTCAGCCTATTTGGATCGAGGCGTTGGCTTAGTTGTCTTTGCCTTGGATTTCCTACCCGGTTTTGAACCGGCTCCACCAAAACTGTCTTCGTCCAAATTCAAAGTAGAAATGATCTTTGCTGCCGCATCGCGCTGGGCAGCACTGGCCTGTTTAAGCGCTTCTTTCCTCATGTCATCAATTGACTTCAGGCCAGAGCGCGCAGAATCTGCAGCTGCCCGGGTGATATACACCAGGCCCCGAACCGGATTGGAGCGCACACCATCACCGTAAAACAACATTTCGCCCAGTTCAGCTTGCGCCTGTTTGTGACCCTTGCGTGCTGACAACCCAAACCAGCGGGCTGCACTTTTGGGCTGTTTGGTTCCCAGCAATCCCTTGCGATACATCAGGCCAAGTTCGTATTGCGCCTCACGATCCTTGTACAACGCAGCCGCCCGATAAAAATGTCGCTCAGCCCGGCGCGGACTGCGTCCGACGCTAGAGCCTTTGATGCCGGACAACCGGTATCGGCCCAGTGCAACATGGGCATTGGAAACATAAGGGAAGTTTGAGCGGCGCGGGAGTTTGTCACGGTATCGCGCGGTGATCTCCGCGTAAAGCTTGTAGGCACCAAGGTCATCCTTGGGCAGCCCGGCTCCGGACTGCAGCATCCGGGCAAGTTTCCACTGCGATGCCAGATCATTCTTTTGCGCACCGAACCGAAACGCTCCCAGCGCATCAGCAAAATTCCCCTCTTTCAGAGCTTGAAAACCAAAGCGCAGAATAGTTCGGGGTTCATCATTGTTTTTAAAAGTTTTTTCCGGATCAAAAGCATGCGCTGACCCAGTTGTCAGAACCATCAAGGTCCAAACAACCGTGGCGGCAAATGCCGCCAGGGTCAGATCAAATCTCTTGTCGGAATTAGATGTCGGCATAACAGTGTTTTTCCGCCGCTCCGCCTGGATGAGTTACTGCGCCGTCGCGCGCATTGCCGACGGTCTGGGCATATTTCCATATTGCGCCAGACGCATAGTCCGTTTCGCGCGGAGCCCATTTCTTCCGTCTTTCTTCCATTTCCTCATCGGAAACCTGAACGTTCATGGTGCCAGCAACTGCGTCCAGCTCAATGATATCACCGTCCTGCAGCAAACCGATCGGCCCACCAACAGCAGCCTCGGGCCCCACATGCCCGATGCAGAACCCGCGGGTTGCGCCCGAGAACCGGCCATCTGTGATCAGAGCAACCTTGTCACCCATGCCCTGTCCGTAAAGAGCGGCCGTGGTGGACAGCATTTCGCGCATGCCGGGGCCACCTTTCGGTCCTTCGTAACGAATAACCAGAACTTCACCTTCTTCATAATTGCGGTCGCTGACCGCCTGAAACGCCAATTCTTCACTGTCAAAACAGCGGGCCGGACCGGTAAACGTCTGCACCGCCATGCCAGCAACTTTCACAATCGCTCCTTCCGGCGCCAGATTGCCCCTCAAACCAACCACACCGCCAGTAGGGGTAATCGGGTTGGACACCGGATAAACGACATCCTGATCGTCATTCCACGCTACATAATCCATATTATCGGCAATTGTGCGGCCAGTAACGGTCAAGCAGTCACCATGCAGAAAACCGCCATCGAGCAGGGTTTTCATCAACAGGGGAATGCCACCCACTTCAAACATGTCCTTTGCAACATATTTTCCGCCCGGTTTAAGGTCGGCAATATAAGGAGTGCGCTTGAAGATTTCAGCAACATCGAACAGGTCGAATTTGATGCCGATCTCGTTGGCGATGGCTGGCAGATGCAATGCGGCATTGGTGGACCCACCAGATGCGGCAACCACGGTAGCGGCGTTTTCCAAAGCTTCCAGAGTCACGATATCGCGAGGGCGGATGTTTTGGGCAATGAGATCCATTACCTTCTCGCCTGCGGTCATGCAGAACCGGTCGCGAATTTCATACGGCGCAGGTGCGCCAGCTGAATAGGGCAACGCCAGGCCAATGGCCTCCGACACGGTCGCCATTGTATTGGCGGTAAATTGTGCACCACAGGCGCCAGCAGACGGGCAAGCCACCTGTTCCAGCTCGTGCAGATCCTCATCGGACATGTCGCCGACAGAATGTTGGCCCACGGCCTCGAACACGTCCTGCACCGTAACAGGACGCCCCCGGAAATTACCGGGCAGAATTGATCCGCCGTAAAGGAAAATCGAAGGAACGTTCAACCGCACCATCGACATCATCATGCCAGGCAGGGATTTATCGCAGCCAGCAAGGCCAACCAGCGCATCATAACAATGGCCGCGCATGGTCAGTTCTACGGTATCAGCAATCACGTCGCGTGATACCAGGGAGGCTTTCATGCCCTGGTGCCCCATGGCAATGCCATCGGTGACGGTAATGGTAGTAAATTCACGCGGTGTGCCGTTGGCTGCGGCGACACCTTTTTTTACAGCCTGAGCCTGACGCATCAGGGAAATATTACAGGGCGCGGCTTCGTTCCAGCAGGTCGCAACGCCAACCAGCGGTTGATTTATCTGATCTTCGGTCAACCCCATTGCATAGAGGTAAGAGCGATGTGGTGCGCGTTGAGGCCCCTTCGTCACATGACGACTGGGGAGTTTGCTCTTGTCGATAGTTTTTGCGTCCATGCGAAAATGGTCCTTTTGTTCTGTGCTTCAGCCAGCCCGTGCACAGAAACCTGTTGTAGCGGACGTGGGCGCGATTTGTGGCGTGAAAGCGGCAAAATCGCTTTCAGACAGCTATAGCGGATAACTTGTTAAATGTGTGTTGCAGATAAGACACAATTCAGGATTGATAAAGCCCGATATTCGAGCCTCGACAGAGTTACAAACTGGCCTCATGGTGTCGGCGGTCAAAAATTTACGGAGAAAACCGGTGGCGGGAGACTCAGCTCAGGATGGAGGCCATTTCAAAGCCGCCTACACGCTCGAAACCAACGAACAGACACGAGAACACTACAGCAGCTGGGCAGAATCCTATGATCAGGAAGTCTCAGTAGAGAATGGCTACGCTCAGCCCGAGCGTGTGGCACACACTTTGGCTGAGCTTTACGCGGGCAAATCCATCCAAATTCTCGACGCTGGATGCGGTTCCGGCCTTTCTGGACTGGCATTGAAACAGGCTGGTTTCAGCACTATCGACGGATGTGATTTTTCCCCTGAAATGCTCGAAAAGAGTCTGGAAAAGGCATGTTACAGAAATTTGTTCGAAGCTGACTTGAATGCGGGCCAAGCCAACATCGCAGCCAACCATTATGACGTTGTAACCTGTGTCGGCGTATTTTCGTTTGGACATGTATTTCCAGATGCCTGCGACGACCTGCTTCGTATCCTGAAACCGAAGGGCCATCTGATCATCGCGGTCAATGTACCTTATTGGGAGCAGGGAGAACTGACAAAAAAGATCGACGCGCTGGAAAATTCGGGGAATATTGAAGTTCTGAAAAAGGAATTGGGAGAGCACCTGCCCGGCCATGATGTGATGGGGTGGGTGATCACCTTGCAAAAATGCCCGGAAACCAAACGATGAAAACCACCTCTCTATTTGAGTCCATGCGCACCTGGCGTCACGACTTTCACACCCATCCGGAATTGGGGTTTGAAGAACATCGTACCGCTGCAAAGGTGGCGGAACTGTTGGTGGAATTTGGACTTGACGTTGTTTCCGGCATTGGCGGCACCGGGGTGGTTGGAATTTTGAACCGTGGCAGCCCCCTGCCCGCTGGAAGCAATGAGATTGGTGTGATCGGCCTGCGCGCCGACATGGACGCGCTGCCATTTCAGGAACGAAACGAGTTTAATCATCGCTCAAAGAACGACGGCGTCATGCATGCATGCGGCCACGACGGCCACACCGCCATGTTGCTCGGAGCTGCAAAATACCTGTCCGAGAGCGGTGATTTTCGGGGGCGTGTTGTGTTCATATTTCAACCGGCAGAGGAGCACGGCAAAGGTGGACCGGCGATGATCAAAGACGGGCTTTTTGATCGCTTCAAGGTCGATGAAGTTTACGGCATGCATAATATGCCCGGCCTCGAAGTTGGCAGTTTCGCCCTGCGTCAGGGCACGATAATGGCCAGTGAAGCGCTTTTTGAAATTGACATTGCTGCCCGTGGTGGCCACGCCGCAATGCCCCACATGGGTGTTGATGCAATTACCGTCGGCGCACAGATGGTGGGAGCTTTGCAAACCATCGTTTCACGAAAACTCAATCCGGGGGTAAACGGCGTTGTATCAGTGACCGAATTTACCACCGATGGTCAGCGCAATAAACTGCCGGGTAATGC
>CAJQPW010000064.1 GCA_905480295.1 uncultured Rhizobiaceae group bacterium
AAGTCCGGTCGCACAGAATGTTGAAACAGGTAATTCAGCAATGGCTCGCTTTCCTGTTCGGTCATGTTTTCAAACCGGGTGGTGAAGTATTCGTTAACGAATAAAACTTTGCGCCCGGTATCAGGATGGGTGGTGATAACAGGATGGATCACGCCATCTTCCGGTATGTCCGCAAAATCTGCATTGGATTTGTGGTGCCGATCCACTCGATGTTCTGCCCGCAGCTCCTGGAGCATTTTCTGCATACCGGGAGAAAGACCATCAAAGGCCTGATACATATTGGCGAATAAAGTGTCGCCGCCAAACGCAGGCACATTCACGGCATACAACAACGAACCCATGGACGGGGTATCGGACCAACTGATATCGCTATGCCACAGACCAGTGAATTGTTTCTCATGGTTTTCTTCAGATCGGATTTCAATCACATCCGGAAAACTCTCCAACCCTCTGACAAACGGGTTTTGATGCAAGCTGCCAAATTGTTTGCCAAGGGCAACCAGATGTTGTGGCAGCAAAGACTGTTGCCGGAACATGATGACCTGATGGTTGTTCAGCGCCTGAGTGATTTCCGCAAGCTGGTCGCCGTTCAGCGGTTGGGACAAATCCACACCTCCCAGCTCCGCACCCAATGCGCCATTCAGTGGGCGCAGTTCAATATGGCGATAGTCATGATCCGCATGTTGGGACAACGAGGCGGTGGGTTGGATGGCTTGGGTCGTGACCATAACAATTTTTCCGGAGACTTCTAACGGGATATTAGGCTATTATTCATGGCAAGAATACTCTCGACGTAATCCTCTGATTGCTTCGACGGGTTAGCCAGCGACAGAAAAGAAGGCACCAGTGTTGGTTCAAATTAAGCAAATTGAGCACCAATGGATCACTATGTCTGACGGCGTAAGGCTGTCTGCCAGACTATGGTTACCGGCTTTGCAGGAGGACCATCAATCAAACCAGAGCGTGCCAGCAATTCTTGAATACATTCCCTATCGCAAGCGGGACATGGTGCGTTTGCGTGATCAAAGAAATCATCCCTACTTTGCCAAACATGGCTATGTGTCGATACGGGTTGATATGCGTGGCTCCGGCGATTCAGAAGGCACCATGCCCGATATGTATGCCCCCAGGGAACTGGATGATGCCATCGAAGTCATTGAATGGATTTCGACGCAACCGTGGTGTAACGGTCGGGTAGGCATGATGGGGACATCATGGGGCGGCACCGCCAGCCTGCAGGCCGCCAGTAGACGGCCGGAAGCATTGAAGGCGGTGCTCGCGGTCTGTGCCAACAACAATCGGTTTGATGACGACATACATCATATGGGCGGCTGTTTACTTGTCGACTCCGTGGAATGGGGCGCGACTCTCCCCGCTATTCTTGCCGCACCGCCGGATGTGGAAACCGTCGGACCTGAATGGCGAGAGATTTGGCTGCAGCGATTGCAGCACCTGGAATTTCCATTGGAGAGCTGGGTACGCCACGAGTCCCGGGATAAATACTGGCGCTGGGGCAGCGTTAACGAAGGGCCGGAGTCCATTGATTGTCCGGTATTGATGGTGGGGGGGTGGAGTGATCGTTACAGCAACACCGTAATGAATTTCCTCAACCAGTCAAAGGATCAGAGTTGGGGAATTGTCGGCCCCTGGGGACATCACTATCCGGACCAGGCAAGTCCCGGCCCCGGTATCGGCTTCCAACAGGAAGCAGTGCGTTGGTGGGATCATTGGTTAAAGGGAAAAGAAAATGGCATTGATCAGGAACCCCAGCTGCGGGTCTGGATGCAGGAATATGCCCCGCCTGAAAATTTCATTACGACGCGACCGGGACATTGGATCAGCGAAGCACAATGGCCCTCCGCCAATATCAAAAATCAAATGTTCTATTTTGAACAGAACAGTCTGGTGCAATTTAAACCCGAAAAAGATGCCCTTGCGGAAGTGCCTTGGTCTCTATCCGTTGGCAGTGCTGCAGGAGACACGGGCTATTTCGGCAGGTTAGGCGGACTTCCCATGGATCAACGTGTGGATGATAAACAGTCGTTGGTTTTTCAAACTGATGCATTGGCAGATGATATTGACGTATTAGGCAATCCAAAAATTAAGGTTAATCTGACTGCTGATCAGTTACCCACAACTCTTGTGGTGCGCTTGAGTGATGTGCATGCCGATGGCAGTGTTGCCCGGGTCTGCTACGCGATTAAAAACCTTATCCTGAATCAAAATGGCGAGAAAGCTGAACAACCGGATATCAACAAGCCATTATCGGTAGCACTGGATTTCCCCAACACGGCCTATCGATTTGCCAAAGGACATCAAATCAGAATTGCCATCTCCAGTTCTTACTGGCCCATCATCTGGCCCAGCCCCACTGCCGCCAAACTTACGCTTAATCTAACCAACAGTGCGTTTTCTCTTCCTGTTCGCAAACAAACGACGTCGAACAATGAAGTCAATTTTATCGCGCCACTAAACCCTGAAGAATTGCCGACCAACCATGAAGTAATTGCCGCACCACAACTGGAACGCTGGTTGGAAACCAACCCGGATGCCGGGCAGCACGGAACCCATTGGCGACAACCGTTTTACTGTGTCTATCATCCTGATATCAATCTTCGGTTTGGCTTTGAAATCGATG
>CAJQPW010000065.1 GCA_905480295.1 uncultured Rhizobiaceae group bacterium
TCGCGCATCTGGAAAAGGATCTGTGCCTGAATGGAGACGTCGAGCGCGGTGGTCGGCTCATCCGCGACGATCACAGCAGGTCGGTGCAGGAGCGCAATAGAAATGGCCACGCGTTGCCGCATTCCCCCCGAGAATTCGTGAGGGTATGAACGCAACCGCGCGGCGGCAGAAGGTATGCCAACCTGCGTCAGCAGTTCGGCCGCGCGTGCATCGGCAGCGCGTTTGCCAAGCCGCTCGTGGGCGTCGATGGCAAGCTTCATCTGCTGGCCGATAGTCAGCATCGGGTTAAGCGTTGCGATGGGATCCTGGAAAATCATCGAAATGTCCCTTCCCCGCCTCGCCCGCAGTTCTCCATCAGAAAGGCTCGTCAACTCGGTTCCATTGAGCTTGATGGACCCCTCAACAATGCGTCCTGGCTCATCGACCAGACCCAACAGCGAGAAACCCGTCACGGTCTTGCCTGACCCACTTTCGCCAACCAGACCCATGATTTCACCAGGGGCCAGGTCGAATGAAACGTCGTCAACCGCTTTCACCACGCCCGCGCGCGTGAAGAAATGGGTGCGCAGATTTCGGACGCTGAGAACAGGTCCGCTCATCGCCGCAGCCTCGGGTTGAACTGGTCGCGAACCTGATCACCCACGATGTTGATCGCCACGATCAGGATGATCAGCGCAACACCGGGATAGACCGAGATCCAGTAGCGCCCGCTCATCATGTAAGGAAACCCGTTTGAGATGAGCATGCCGAGAGACGGCTCCGTAACCGGCAGGCCAAGGCCCAGAAAGCTAAGCGTCGCCTCAAGAGAAATGGAGTTGGCGATCTGCACCGTCGCCACGACGATCAGTGGTGGCGTGCAATTGGGCAGCAGGTGTCGGAGAATCACAAGGCGCGTAGACAAGGGGGTGGCGACCGCCGCTTCTATGTAGTCCTTGCCGCGTTCCGCCTTGGCTGCACCATAGGCGGTTCTTGCAAAATAGGCGTATTGGGCAGCGACCAGTGCACCGATCAGTTGCGCCTTGCCCTGACCGAGCAACGCCACGATCACGAGCGCCAGCAGGATTGCCGGGAAAGACAGTTGCAGGTCCACCAATCGCATGATCAGCGCTTCGATTCTGCCGCCGACATAGGCGGCAAGTATCCCAAGGGTCGTACCGATGGTGAGTGAGACAAACCCTGCGGCGAGCCCTATTTGGATAGAGATCCGCAGCCCGTAGAAGATGGCCGAAAGGAGGTCCCGTCCCTGCGGGTCTGTACCCAGGACATGCGTATACCCGCCAGAACCCACGAATCCCGGCGGACGGCGACTGTCCATCAGGGAAAGATTTGCCAAATCGTAGGGGTTCTGTGGTGAGATAATAGAAGCGAACAGCGCCAGCAGGATCATCAGCACCACGATGATCAGCGCGAAGACAGCAATTTTGTTTTCGCAAAATTCGGCCCAGAACAGGCCAATGGGTGTGCTCTGCCCGCTCATGACGATGCCCCGTGTCGCACGCGCGGATCGATCAAGGCAAAAACAAGATCGATCACGAAGTTGATCGTGACAAAGAGAAAGGCCACCAGGATCAGATAAGCAACCATGACTGGCCGGTCGAGCACGCCAATGCTGTCAATGATCAGCTTACCCACACCAGGCCAGGAAAAAATAGTCTCCGTTACTACGGCAAAGGCGAGGGTCGAGCCCAACTCAAGCCCAAATACAGTGATAATGGGGATGGAAATGAGCTTTAGCAGATGGCGGCGTAGGATCGTCCCCTCCGACAGGCCCGCCGCGCGGGCGAACTTGATGGTGTCGGTTAGCATGATCTCGCGCGTACCGGCTCGGGCAAGGCGGATCATCATGGCAAGCTTGAAAAGCGCAAGATTGATGGCGGGCAAGATGATGTGAGAGAAGCCGTTGACAGTGGGAAAAGACCACTCAACACCCCAAATTTGAACCGTATCGCCTCGCCCGCCAGCGGGCAGCCAGCCAAGATTTACCGCGAAAGTCAGGATTAGGATGAGACCCACCCAGAAGGATGGGACCGAAAATCCCAGAACAGAAACCGCCATAATGGTCTTGGCCACCCAGCTGTCCGGACGGTAGCCTGCATAGATGCCAAGTGTGACCCCGGCCACCGTCGCTGAGATGACGGAAATCAGGACCAATTCCAACGTTGCAGGCAGGCGTCCGCCAATCAATTCCAGCACTGGAATGTTGTAGACGAAAGATCGTCCCAGATCGCCTTGCAACAGGTTGCCTAGGAATATGAGGTACTGCTCGTAAAGTGGTCGGTCCAGGCCAAGACGGCGGATTGCTTCCTGGCGGATCTCCTCGGTCGCCTCGGGTGGGATGACAATGTCAATTGGATTGCCGATAGCGTAGACGCCGCAGAAGACGATCACCGACATGACGGCCATGACGCCGACGGCCTGCAAGAAGCGCTGGATTATAAAGCCAAGCATCGCCCGTTCCTAAGGCCCAAAGAAATAGAGGCAGAGCGGTGTCGCGGCCGCCCTGCCCCTTTTTTATACTTGCATCAAGATGCGGGCTTGATGAAGAAGGCCAGTGTGTCTTCGTCAAAGCGTGGACTGAGCTCCAGCATGCCTGCTTTGGCACCCCAGACCGTCTGAAGCTGCACCAGAGAGATATAGGCCTTGTCCGCCATCACCTTCTCCATTGCTTCTTCATAGGTTGCCCGCCGCTTATCCGGGTCCATCATAGTGGCACCTGTCTGCAACAACCGGTCCACATCGTCATTCTTGTACTGAATGCGGTTGAAGGCACCCAGCTTGACTTCGGGATTTTTGGAGTGAGCCAATCCGCCCAAAGTATAGGAGGCCTCACCGGTTAGCGTGCCCCAACCGTTCATGAACATGGAATATTCAAGCCGGGCCTGGGCGGGGAAGTAGACAGTTTTGGAAATCGCGTTGACGTTGGTCTTGATGCCAGCTTGTGTCAGCATCTGGCCGAGACCCTGACAGATGGCACCGTCGCCCGGCAAACGGTCTGCCGTGCAGTAAAGATCAACTTCAAAGCCGTTTGGATAGCCTGCCTCAGCCAGCAATTCCTTGGCTTTGTTGGGGTTGTACTCCGGCACAGGGATCTGTTCAGAAGAACCAAAGAAGCCCGGAGGCATCATCTGGTTGGCAGGCTTGCCGAGACCTTCCAGGACAATCTCGACCATGGTTTCGCGGTCGATAGCATGGTCGATGGCCTGACGTACCTTCAAATCCCGGAAGGGGTTTTCAGCCAGGTCGGATCCGTCAATTGCCCGAACCAAAGGCGTGTCTTCGCGCTGGTCGAGCTGCAGGTTCATTATGTAAACAGAATCGCCCTTTATTGCATCGATGTTGGCGTCTTTTTCCAGTGCTAGATAATCCACTGATGAGACGTAGTTGATCACGTCGACCTGACCTGCCTTTAGCGCTGCAAGACGCGAACTGTCGTTAGGGATTTCCTTGCGGATCACCCTTTCCCAGGCACCCTTGCCACGCCAGTAGCCGTCGTTTCGATCCAATACCAAGTCGCCCTTCGGCTCCCAACTGACATACTTGTAGGGGCCGGTCCCAATGGTGGCGGCGCCTGAGTTGAATCCTTCGGCTGCCGTCTCCGGCGTGGAGTGATTGGCTGCGGCTTCGGAAGAAACGATAAAGAGACGGATGAAGTCATTGGGAAGCGTCGCGGCCTGACCGTTCGTGTGTATGTGGATGGTATGCGGATCGACGATATCGACACCGGCAACCCGCCGCACATAGATCGTTGTCGTGGTGGGGCCTGACACGACCGGGATACGCTCGATGGAAAACTTCACATCCTCGGCGTCAAAGTCCGACCCGTCGTGGAATTTCACGCCCTGGCGCAGCTTGAACTCCCAGGTGTCATCGTCCACCGGTGCCCAGCTTGTCGCGAGTCCCGGTTCAATTTGGAGATCCGTGCCGGACCATACCAGCGTATCAAAGATGTGCTTGGCAGCCTCGGCGTGCGGGCCAAGTGCAGAGAAATGCGGATCCATCGATTCAGGCCCGCCGCGCACACCCATGGTTAGCGTCTGTGCCGCAGCAGCTCCGGCCGCGCTCAGGCCCAGCGCCAAGGCCAGTGGTGCTAGGAATTTATGGAATTTCATAATTTTTCCTTCCCGTTGGTGGAAGAGGCAGTGGGCCCCATCCTATTTGCATTGTTCTGATTTTAGTTCCATTTGGAACTTGCTTTTGCAGAATGTGCGGACTTAAGGTGTCAGTCAAGTTCAATTTGGAACTTAACGTTTCAAAACTGGGAATTTGCAGCCAATGTTAGCTCCGCAGACCGCGCGTGATGACGAGCACGGCAATCAGGATCAGGAAGAGGCCCCTGACATGCTGAAGGCTAAGCTTTGGGCGAATCCCTGCCCTTTCACCTTTCGAATCAACTACCTCGCTCTTCTGTATAACACCCCGCTTTACAGCTGGATCAGCGATCAATACGGGTTGAAACGGCCCGAATATGTGGTGCTCTACTCGCTTGCCCTTGCCAACGGTGGCAGTGCGCGGGACGTTTCGCGCACCTCAGGCTTTCCCAAGAACACGCTCAGCCGTGCCATTAACCAGCTAGAAGGCATGGGCCTGATCAAGGCACGCGACAAGCCTCCTGGCGGGGGGCGCAGGCAAGCTCTGCATCTGTCTGACAAAGGCTGGGCCCTTTTCAACGAAACTCGGCCCGCATTTGAGGCGCAGGAAAAACGGATGCTCAAGGCCTTGTCTGAAGGAGAGCGTCAAATGCTTTTTGAGCTCCTGTCGAAGGTCGTTATGGACGCGCAGGAGTGGGAAGGCAGTCTGCCGCTTGAAGCAGAGACAAATAAGGAAGGAACAAAGATATGAAAG
>CAJQPW010000066.1 GCA_905480295.1 uncultured Rhizobiaceae group bacterium
CCCGGCCTCTCTCAACCCCTTGAGGAACCGATCCTGCTCGTCCGGCTTGTGAGGAATAACGCGGCGCGCATTTTCAAGATTGAACAGCGGATTGAACTCAACGGCTGATTGCGCGGCCCTTGCTGCTTCGTCAGGCAGACCCAATTCGGAGTAAATTACCGCCAGATACAGATAAGGAACGGGAAAATTTGGCCCACGGTTGATGGACTGTTTTATGGCAGAAATGGCATCATCATAGCGCCGCAGCTTGTAATAGGAGTGGCCACGGTGAAAATCCCAGTTCGGTGGTCCCAGTGGATCGAGCCGGATTCCTGTCTCAATCATCTGCAAACCCTGCTGTGGCAAATCGGCGTAGTTCAAAATTTCACTGAAATAGGCGTAGACATCTGCATTGCTTGGTGAGCATTCAACGGCTTTTTCAAAGACTTCAATGGCCTGGTCATGCTTGTGCAGAAAACCCAGTATCCACCCCAACCGAGCCAGCGCAACACCGGATGTCGGATCCAGCTCAACCCCTTTTTGCGCCTGCTGTAACGCCTTACCCAGGACCGCATCTTCGGCCATGTAAATGTTCCAGTCGACGAAAAGGCAATAGGAATGCAGGCTGTAGGCTTCCGAATATTGCGGATCCAGCCTCAACACAGATTCCAGCGTTTGTTTGGCCTTTTGCAGGCTGTCGGGCGTGAACTGGTAGAAATGGCGTCGGGCCTTCAGCATCAGGTCATAGGCTTCAATGTCTGAAGCCGAAGTCGCAGCCGTTGCTGCCCGGTTTCCACCCGGTGCCGTGATCGCCAGCTCCAGGGCATCGACAATGCGTTTTGTCATTTCGTCCTGCAGAGAAAATACATCCTCCACATTGCCATCATAGCGATCCGCCCAGATGTGTCCGTCCGTGGTCGTATCGATGAGCTGCGCGTTGATGCTTATTCTTGATGCCACACGCCTGACGCTGCCTTCCAGCAGGTAACGGACCCCCAGGCGGCGACCGATTTCCTTGGCATCGACGACCTGCCCCTTGAAGACAAAGGATGAGTTGCGCGCGGTCACGAAAAGCTCGGGAATTTTTGAAAGATCGGTGATGATGTCATCCGACATGCCGTCGGAGAAATAGTCCTGGTCAGGGTCGGAGCTCAAATTGTCGAATGGCAGAACGGCAATGGACGGTTTGTCGGGTAGCGCCAGATCAGCCGATCCCGTTTGGTCCCCGCTCGGTGCTGGATTGCCTTCAAGGGCGACATTGTAGACGACGATCGGGTCGGCAATGTTCTTCAGTTTCTGCCTGCCCAGGCTCACGAATTCAGCGTCAAACCGGCCCGAGACAAGATCATGGATCCTGGAGGATATGCAGATGCCACCGGGTTCTGCCATCGCTTCAAGCCGGGCAGCGATATTGACGCCATCGCCAAAGATGTCCTGATCATCGATCATGATGTCACCGAGATTGATCCCGACCCGCACCAACAGTCGGTCATCATCGGCCAGGGTCGCGTTCTGTACCGCCAGGGCGCGTTGGATTTCAATCGCATGGGCCACGGCATCGATCGCGCTGGCAAATTCGATCAACAGACCATCGCCCGTGGTTTTGACCACCCGGCCACCATTGGCGAGGATATTGGGTTCGAGCAGTTCGCTGCGCAACGTCTTGACCCGTTGCAGCGTTCCGACCTCGTCGTTTCCCATATGTTTGGAATAACCGACAATGTCGGTCGCCACGATTGCCGCCAATCTTCTGTTTACCCGTCCCCCTGACAAGCGACCAACCCCAACCTTCATCGATTGTCGTGACGGTAGATGCCTTTCCCGGGCAAGTCCACCGAAAGGCAGTGCCGCTGCACGTGCAAATCTTTTTGCCTGATACGCCGTGGGTTGTGGTTGGGGGGAACAGGATTTGCGCTAAAGCGCTTGTGCTCACGCAGGCGACGATGTCGCCGCTCCGCGGGGGCGGCGCATAAGCGCCGGACAGCTCTTCGCTGTCTCTACGGAGAGAGCGCGGGCACGGGAACAGGCCTTGCGGCGAAACTTCCAAACGCCGCACCCTCCGTATCACGCGGCAAGGCGGCGAAGAGCCGCCCGGTCCGGCCAGGACCGCCCCCGCGGAGCGCAGGGCGCAGCCCGACAGCGTGAGCGAGAATAAAACCCCACCCAAAACCACAATCCCACCCGTCGCATAAACTTTCCCATGCCAGTGCGCATAATTTTGCATGGATGCCAGGCCGCACCTTTCACCCCGTTGGCAAGCCCTTCTGGCTGGGCCATAAATCGGGGTGAAGGGAACACCCATGAACAAAACTGTAGCCAGCCTGGTCGTCGACAGTCTGATCGCCAATGGCATTGAAACCCTGTATTGCGTGCCCGGCGTACAGAATGACCCGTTTTTTGACGCCCTGTATGACCGCCAGGAAAAACTCAATCCGCTGCATACCCGTCATGAGCAGGGCGCAGCCTATATGGCGCTGGGGGCGGCGCTGGCGACGGGAAAACCGCAGGCGCTCTGCCTCGTTCCCGGCCCGGGTTTCCTCAATGGCTGTGCCGCCCTGTGCACCGCCTATGCGTTGAACGCACCGCTGTTTGCGATCATCGGGCAAATTCCGTCCGGCGCCATGGGTAAAGAACTCGGCCTGCTGCACGAAATCGATGGCCAGTTTGAGATGCTGCAGTCGCTGACCAAACATGCAGAACAAATTGTGCGCGGCGCTGACGCGGCTGGACAGTTGCGCACCGCCTGGTCTGAACTGCGCTCCGGCCGTCCGCGCCCGGTGGCGGTTGAAGTGCCGGTCGATGTCTGGCTGCATGACGTTGACAACGCCCCGGACAATCTGCAAATCGCCAGCCCGGCGCCACCGGTGGTCGATCCGGCAGCCCTGGCCGACGCCCTGCGCCTGATCGGGGCGGCAAGCAATCCGCTGATTGCGGTGGGCACCGGTGCCCAGGGTCACAGCGCGCTGGTGCGGGACTTTGCGGAAAAGACCGGCGCCGGGGTGATGGCCTTTCGTACCGGCCACGGGGTGATGGATTCGCGCGATCCGCTGTCGCTGACCATGCCGGTCGGGCACGCCTTGTGGATGGAATGCGACCTTCTCATCGGTCTTGGCTCCCGATTGACCACCCAGAAGATGGACTGGGGTGTCGATGATGACGTGAAGATCCTGCATGTTGATGTTGATGAGCAGGTATTGAACCGGCTGGTGCCGGCGACGGTTGGCCTTTGCGGGGATCTCGGCAACGTGCTGCCGGCGCTGATTGAGGGGCTTGATGAGCAGCCGGATCGCAGCGGCTGGAGGGCGCGTCTGTCTGAGGAAAAGCAGAGGGTGGCTGGCATTATCGAGGAGGCTATGGCGCCGCAATTGGGTTGGTTGATGGCGATACGAAACGCTTTGCCGGAAGACGGTATTTTCGTCGATGAGCTGACGCAGATCGGTTATGTTTCCCGCTTCACCTTCCCAAGTTATCGTCCCCGCACCTTCCTCTCCACCGGGTATCAGGGCACGCTGGGTTATGGCATTGCCACGGCGCTTGGGGCGGCGCATGCCCGTCCGGATGTGCCGGTGGTCTCAATCGCCGGTGATGGTGGTGCTATGTTCACGATTGCCGAGCTGGCAACGGCGGCCCATCACCACATTGCGCTTAATGTGATTGTCATGAACGACAACGCCTTTGGCAATGTGAAGGGCATGCAGCGCGACAGGTATGATGCGCGCTATATTGCTTCTGACCTGACCAGCCCGGATTTCTGTGATCTTGCCCGAAGTTGCGGTGTCAGTGCGGTGCGCGTGTCCACACCACAGGCACTGCAGGACGAACTGGAAAAGGCCATCGCCAATCCCGGCCCCAATCTCATTGAAGTGATGGTTGGCACGTTTCCGTCACCCTGGAAATATATTCAGTTGCCCCGATTGCGGGGCGGCTAAGTTGTCGGGCGGCTAAGCACCAAAACGATCAACCACATAGCGTTGTACCAGGGCTTCAAATTCCTCGGCAATATGTTCGCCCCGCAGGGTGACGGCTTTGCGACCGTCAATGAACACCGGGGCGGCTGGGGTTTCGCCGGTGCCGGGCAGAGAGATGCCGATATCGGCATGTTTGCTTTCGCCGGGGCCGTTGACGATGCAGCCCATGACGGCAACCTTGAGATCGGCCACGCCGGGATATTGGTCGCGCCATTTCGGCATGTTGTCGCGCAGCTGAGTTTGAATTTTTGATGCCAGTTCCTGAAACGTTGTCGACGTGGTGCGGCCACAACCGGGGCAGGCGGCAACAATCGGCACGAAGGACCGGAAGCCCATCACCTGAAGCAGTTCCTGCGCCACCTGAACTTCCCGCGTGCGATCCCCGCCGGGCTCGGGCGTCAGGGAAATACGAATGGTATCGCCAATCCCCTGCTGCATCAAAATGCTCAACGCTGCGGACGAGGCGACAATGCCCTTTGACCCCATGCCGGCTTCGGTCAGGCCCAGGTGCAAGGCGTGATTGCTGCGGCTGGCCAGTTCGGCGTAGACGGCAATCAGGTGCTGAACTTCAGATACTTTGGCCGACAGGATGATGTGGTCACGCGGCAGGCCAATGCGCTCGGCCTCTTCTGCCGACAACAGGGCCGACTGAACAATCGCCTCGCGCATCACCTCATCGGCGCTGAGCGGTGAACCCTGGTTGGCATTTTCGTCCATCAAACGGGTCAACAGGGCCTGGTCGAGCGAGCCCCAGTTGACGCCAATGCGAACCGGTTTGTCATATTTGATGGCGGTTTCAATAATTGCACCGAACTGTCGGTCGCGCTTGTCTTTGAAGCCAACATTGCCCGGGTTGATTCGGTATTTGGCCAGCGCCTGCGCGCAGTCGGGATGATCGGCCAGCAATTTATGGCCGATGTAATGAAAGTCTCCGACCAGGGGAACGTCGATGCCGAGCCTGTCGAGGCGTTCACGAATTTTTGGCACACCCCGGGCAGCTTCGTCACGGTCAACCGTTATCCGCACCAGTTCCGACCCGGCAGCGGCAAGAGCAGCAACCTGGGCCACGGTGGCATCGACATCGGCGGTGTCTGTATTGGTCATCGACTGGACCACGATCGGACCATCACCACCCACCTTCACGCCGCCCACATCCACGCCCACTGTGCGCTGGCGCGCCAGAGGCTGAATCAGAGGGGCCGATTTTTCAAAAGGATCGCAGGTCAAGGGAACACTCGGGGCAGGGGCTGATGGGTTCGTTGGGCCTTCCCTATCAGCGGTATGGAAAGTTGTCACCAATCTATCTCGCCGCAGGCTCAAGACACCTTGACCTTAAATCGCGGGCATTGAATGGAACAGGTAAAAACGCGATAGGCCTGACCCGGATATCGTTCATCCGCCATTTCCTGATGACCATATCCATTCCTGACGCCGGATTATTGGTGCTTAACGGCTTGCTCACCGTCGAAGCGGCGACCATACTAGCTGCTGCAACGGGCTATGCCTCTGGTAAATCGAAAGATTCTTAAAGGCAATTTGCGAGCGACGATCAATCGAACTGGCATCGAGGAGCGGGAAAGTCATGAAATTTGGTATTGGACAATCCGTTGTTCGGCGAGAGGATGACCGGTTTCTGCGCGGACAGGGTCAATATATAGAGGATATTGTTGATCCCCATGCCTTGCACGTCGCTTTTACCCGCTCACCGGTGGCCCATGCCCGGTTGACGGGTGTCGATACCCGCGCCGCGCGTGACGTGCCGGGGGTTGTCGCCGTTTTGATTGGCGACGATTACAGCGCCGACGGGATTGGAGGACTTACCTGCCACACCGTCTTGCCGGGCATGCATCAGACAAACGCCATCACGCCGGCACCGGCCATCGCCACCGACCGGTTGCGCTATGTTGGTGCACCCGCAGCGATGGTCATTGCTGAAAACGCTCGGGCGGCGCGGGATGCAGCTGAGTTGGTTGAACTCGAATTTGAGGAGCTTGATGCCGTGCTCAGCCCGGCGGCGGCGTTGGAAAAAGGAGCGCCGGTGCTGTGGGAATCGGTTCCAGACAACATCGCATTTAAGGTAGAGTTGGGGGATGCGGCAGCCACTGACGCCGCTATCGCCAGCGCACCCCATGTTACCCGATTGACCCTTCACAACAATCGTCTGTCTGCCAATTCGATGGAAATGCGCGGAGCCGTTGCCCGTTATGAAACGCGGGAAAACCGTTTGACCTTTTATGCCTCAACTCAGGCACCACACACCATTCGTGGGGATCTGGCGCGGGCGTTGGGGCAACCAGAGACTGCAATTCGCGTGATTGCACCGGATGTCGGTGGTGGCTTTGGTATGAAAGGGGGCATTTACCCCGAAGATGTGCTGGTCGCCTGGGCCGCCTGGCGGTTGCGGAAGACTGTCCGCTGGCACGCCACCCGTTCGGAATCACTTTTGACCGACTATCATGGTCGCGATCAGAGCGCTGAAGCTGAAATGGCGCTGGATGATCAGGGTCACATTCTCGCCCTTCGGGTAATCAGCGACTTCAACACGGGTGGACACCTGTCTTCTGGTGCCGGGGTTTCCCCGATGTTTTCAGCAACGCTGGCGACGGGCTGTTACCATGTGCCCAGCGCCCATGTGCGGTCCCGGGCCATTTATACCAATACTTCACCAACACAGCCCTATCGCGGTGCCGGACGACCGGAAGCCAGTTTTCTGATCGAGCGGTTGATGGACAAGGCCGCCCGTGAAATCGGCATGGACCGGGTTGATATTCGACAACGCAATCTGATCACCAGCGCTCAAATGCCCTACAAAACACCTTTGGTTTATACCATTGATAGTGGTGACTATACCGCAATTTTGCAGCGCACGCTGGACAACGCCCGCTGGGACGGGGTGGCTCGTCGGCGGAACAAGGCCCGCAAAAAGGGCAAGCTGCACGGCATCGGTATCGCCCTCCACATGGAAAATGCCGGTCTCGCCAATGAGACAGCCGAAATCCGGTTTGATCCATCCGGTGCGGTCACTGTGTTGTCCGGTGCGTTCAGCCATGGACAGGGTCATGAAACCGTATTTGCGCAAATGGTGTCGCAATGGCTCGGCGTCAGCTTTGAACAGGTGCGGGTGGTACAGGGTGATACAGATGCAGTGTCATTTGGGCGCGGCACGGTGGCTTCGCGCTCGATGATCAATGGCGGTGGTGCTCTTCGCAAGGCTGCAGACAAGGTGATTGAGAAGGGCAAGGCAATTGCCGGTCACCTGATGGAAGTGGCGCCGGATGACCTGGAATTTGAAGACGGTCACTTCGTTGTTGCCGGAACTGACCGGAAAATGCCGATTCAGCAAATCGCACAGATGTCCTACAAGCCAATATTCCCGCCGGAACTTGGCCTCGGTCTTTCCGGGCACGGTGATTTTCTGTTGAGGGGCTTTACCTTTCCCAACGGGTGCCAGGTTGCGGAAGTGGAGATCGACCCAGACACCGGTGTTGCTGAAATTACCAGCCTTGTTTCGGTTGACGATGTTGGGGTGGTGGTCAATCCGATGCTGCTTGAAGGGCAGCTGGTCGGTGGAATTGCCCAGGGCATCGGTCAGGCGCTGTACGAAGATCTGATTTACGATGATGACAGCGGTCAACTGCTCTCGGGCTCGTTTATGGATTACACGATGCCGAGGGCCGACGACATTCCTCCGATTTCGATCGAAACGCTGCCGACGCAGACGAGTACCAATCCGCTGGGCGTAAAGGGAGCGGGGGAAGCCGGAACGGTTGGCGCAACACCCGTAGTGATTTCAGCCATATTGGATGCACTGGCAGACAGTGGTGTTGAGGACATTGCGCTGCCGGCAACACCGCAGCGCATCTGGGAGGCCCTGAACCCGGGACAATAGCAAACCGATCAACGGGAAATGTGATGGTGTCGGCTTGAATCTACTTGCGATTGTCTTTTTGAATGCGGCGGACCATTTTCCCAAAGGCCTTGTCGCTTGATCGGCGCTCGGCAAGACTTGCCGTGTTGTACTGTTCCTCGGCAACCAGTTTTTTCCAGTGCTTCAGCCGTGCTTGGTCGATGCTTCCTTTGTCCAGCGCTTCCAGTACTGCGCAACCGGGCTCGGTTTCGTGCTGGCAGTCGTTGAAACGGCATTGGGTTGAAAGCGTCCACAAATCAGAAAAAACATCTGCGAGACCCGATTGTGCATCGGTGAGCTGCAGTTCCCGCATTCCTGGGGTGTCCAGAACCGCACACCCCATGGGCAGAATATGAAGTTGCCGCCGGGTGGTCGTGTGTCGACCTTTGCTGTCGTCTTCACGAATTTCCTGTGTGGCAGAGGTCTGAGTTCCGGAAAGCGAATTGACCAAAGTGGATTTACCCACGCCAGATGAACCAAGAAAAGCAACGGTTTGGCCCGGTCCGCACCAGTCCGATAATTGCGTCTCGACATCAGATCCACGTGCATCAAGCACAATGACGGGCACCCGGTCTGAGATCGATTCAGCTTCCACTCGATAGCGACTGGAATCCTCGCACAGGTCCGGTTTGGTGATTATGATGACGGGGTCAACCTCGGCTTCAAACGCAAGGGCAACATACCGTTCCAACCGCGCAATGTTGAAATCCTTATTGCAGGACGTTGTGATGAAAGCCGTATCAATATTGGCCGCGATCAGCTGCACCTGGCGATCGGAGCCAGGCGCGCGGCGTTTAATCAGGCTTTTTCGATTCAGAATCCGGCTCGACCCCGGATTGTCCTGATCATACAGCAACCAGTCTCCCACCGTGACCTCGGCGTTGGGTGGCACGAGAGTATCAATTTCCTGGCCAACAGCATGCAATCCGTTGCGGTGGATCTCGGTGACGCGGACAGGAGGCGTATCGTTCAATTCTTCCATGCTGATCTGTTGAGCAAAAAAAGGTTTCCACCCAAGGGACTCCAGCCGGGACGGCCTGGGGCGTTCGGCTTTGTCGGTACCAGTCAACTGGTAGAATTTCTCAAAATTGCGCGCCATGTCTGAAATACTTTGCTCTGGGATTGCTTGTTGGAGTTAACCCTCAAGCCCGGCCATTCTGAGGCCGTTTGCCAGCCGCTCTCGGTCAGCAGGGTGTTCATAGGCAATGGCCCGTTCGACATTGGCCGCATTGGTGCCGGGAACCAATTTTCGAAACATCGCCAACGCCTGTTTAGCCCGCTCCATATTGCCCGCGTGGGCGTTGGCCGATGCCGCCAACATGTGGCTGTTGGGATGTTCCGGCTTCAGGTGCAGGGCACGATCAGCAGCTTCTGCGGCCCGCTCGTAATTCCCAGCCTGAAAATGGGCCAGGCTGTAGTAAATATGGAATTTGTCCAAAAACGTATCGCGTGGGCTGAGCTTTATCGCGGTATCGATGGATTGAATGGCCGCGTCCGGTTTGCCGCCATAGGCGTTTGCCGCTCCATGCATGGCGTGGGCATAGGCAAAGTTTGGGCTGAGTTCGACGGCTTTTTCAAATCCTGCACTGGCCTTGCCATGGTTACGGGCGACCATCGCGGCCATGCCATGTCCGAGATGGGCCCAGGCATCATTCGCGTCGGCGGCAATGGCCCGTTCCGCCAGGGCAGAAGCCTTTTCAATGGCGGTTTCAAATTCCTCCAAACGCTGGATGGCGCGCCAGGCCAGTGTCAGGGCATAGAGGCCCAGAGCCTGAGCGTAGCCCGGATCGAGGGTTATCGCTTGCTCCAGCAGTTCCAAGGCATCCGCACTGCTCTGTTTTGACTGCTGCCCATAGAGATGCATGGCGCGCACAAAACATTCCCACGCGTCGAGATTCTGCGGTGGTACACGCTGAAAGCGGGCATTTTCGGCGGAATAAATCTCGGGAGCCAGCTGACCGACAATGTTTTCCGTTATTTCATCCTGAATGGCAAAAACATCACCCATATCGCGATCATAGCGCTCGGCCCATAATTGCTCACCGGACGAACCAGCGGTCAGCCAGACAGACACACGCACCCGGTTGCCGGCGGTGCGTACGCTGCCTTCCAGCACATATCGGACTCCAAGCTCAGCAGCCACAGTTCTGGCATCGGCTTGCGCGTTTTTATACGTCAACGTGGAGTTTCGGCCAGAGACAAATATGCCGCGCAATCGCGACATGGACGTCACCAGATCGTCGGTTATGCCGTCGGCAAAAAATTCCTGCTCCGGATCTTCGCTGACATTGGCGAAGGGCAGGATCGCAATTGAGGGCTTGATGGCGCCACCGGTAGCGGTATTAGAATTGTGGTCATGGGTTGTTGAAGACGTTGCTGCAGACGGAGTGGAACCGTTCTCCAACGGAGCGATAAACCGAAAGCCGCGTCGAGGATATGTCTTGATCACGGTTTGTGTCGCACCGCTGTCGCCAAGTGCCCGTCGCAGGGCGTTGATGCGGGTGTTGAGTGTCGCATCCGATACGGCGCGACCGTCCCAGACGGCATTGATGATTTCGTCTTTGGTCACGACCCGCTCGCAGTTCTGGATCAAAAAGACCAGCAGCGCAAAGGCTTGAGGTTGCAATGCGACCGGCTTTTTTGAAGCCGTTAGCTGCAGCAGTTCGGTATCGATGGAATACGCGGCAAAGCTAAACTTCATGAAAAACAGGCAAACGGTTAGCAAAAATAAGAGTTTGGTTTGATAACGATTAGCCTTTCTTCAAGCGCAGGGAAAGGCGTCGCGGTATTTGTTGTTTCCAGATCACGGGCTTCAGGAGGCAACAATGCAAAAGGAAAAAACCATGACCAGCGCCACGCAAACTCTCCCATTCACTAACGGAAACTTGCTTGCGGGTCTGTTGGAAGCTCTGTTGCAGCGGGTGAACCGGACCTGCCAGAAAGCCAATCGCCGCGTGTGGAACCATGCGGAAGCATCCAGCAAGGCCGATCTGACTTCGTTCAACGGACTGTTGTAGATCCAACGGGATTCATCAGGTCTCGCAACACGTCGGTGAGGAATGCAGCGCTCGACAAACCACATTGACAGAGCCAGCGAGGCACCTGTCGGGAATGTGCAATGAACGGCCAATGTGAGCGGGGGATGG
>CAJQPW010000067.1 GCA_905480295.1 uncultured Rhizobiaceae group bacterium
TCAGACGATGCCATCGCAAGCGCTGCCAAAAGCAGCGATAAGCTGCGTCACTATCTGCCCTGGTTAACTGATCTGCGCCTCGACAAGCCCTATCAGCTGGAAGATCGCATTGAACGGCTGTTTCTTGAAAAGTCTTCCACCGGTGCGTCCGCCTTCAACCGCCTGTTTGAAGAAACCATGTCCAACCTGCGTTTTGAAGTGGATGGCGAGAAACAGGCCATCGAACCGACCCTCAATCTGCTGCAACACAAGTCAGGCGACGTTCGCAAATCTGCCTCTGATGCCTTGATCGTCACGTTTAAGGATAATCTGCGACTGTTTACGCTGATTACCAACACATTGGCCAAGGACAAACAGATCAGCGACACGTGGCGCGGCTTTGAAGACGTTGCAGATTCCAGACATTTGGCCAACCGGGTGGAGCGAGAGGTCGTCGATGCCCTGGTTGATGCCGTTGAGCAGAGTTTTCCCCGCCTGTCGCATCGCTATTATGCCATGAAGGCCAAATGGCTGGGCATGGATGTGCTGAATCATTGGGACCGTAACGCCCCCCTGCCTGAAGGGCCGCAACGGGCGATCCAGTGGGAAGAGGCGCAACAGACCGTTCTCACGGCGTATCGCGGATTTTCTCCACAGATGGCCGACATCGCCTCACAGTTTTTTGACAAACGCTGGATCGATGCACCGGTGAAACCGGGCAAATCCCCCGGCGCCTTTGCCCATCCCACCGTACCATCAGCCCACCCCTATGTATTGCTGAACTATCAGGGCAAGCCGCGCGATGTCATGACCCTAGCCCACGAACTGGGGCACGGCGTGCATCAGGTTCTGGCTGGTCAGCAGGGGGCGTTGATGGCGTCCACCCCACTGACACTGGCAGAAACCGCCAGTGTTTTTGGTGAAATGCTGACTTTTCGTTCGCTGCTGCAGCAAACCAGCTCGCCACAGGAACGCAAGGCGATGCTGGCCTCCAAAGTGGAGGACATGATCAACACCGTGGTGCGGCAGATCGCGTTTTACCTGTTTGAGCGAAAAGTCCACGAAGAACGGCGCAACGGTGAGTTGACCACCGAACAATTGGGTGAATTCTGGATGTCCGTGCAGGAATCAAGCCTTGGACCGGCCGTCAAACTTGGCGAAGGATACGAGACCTTCTGGACCTATATTCCCCATTTCATCCATTCACCGTTCTATGTTTATGCCTATGCGTTTGGTGATTGTCTGGTGAATTCGCTCTATGCCGTCTACCAAAACGCGCCCGACGGGTTTCAGGAGAAATATTTCGACATGCTGAAGGCTGGCGGCTCCAAACATCACAGCGCGCTTTTGGCCCCATTCGGCTTGGATGCCAGCGATCCTTCATTCTGGAATCAGGGCATATCCGTGATCGAAGGCCTGATCGATGAAATCGAAGAAATCGACGCAGAACAGAATAATTAAATTTTTTTACGAATTTTAAGAAAATTGAGTCATAGTGGGAGAGAAGTCTCTGCCCCTGGCAGCGATATGTTCATTGGAGCTGCACTATGCGACACATTATTTTGACCGTTGGAACCCTCTCAGTTTTTGCGTTGGTATCGGGATGCCAAACCTATAATCCGTTCAAATCCAGCAGCAATTCCGGATCAAGAAGCGGTCTTGAATCCTCGCTTGCTCCTGGCGCCGGGTCAGAACTCAACGGCAATTGGCTGCCGACCGATGAAGCGGCCCGGGGCGTTTATGTCGCCGAATTCCGCGATGGCGTCTTCGTATCGCGTTCGCCAACCACGGATAAACCGCTGGCAAAAGGCAAATACAGCATCGTTTCCGACAAGAAGATTGATCTGGAATTCATCGGTGCTGCGACCAATACCGCCGTTAAAGCAAGTTGTGACAGGCTGACCCCTGACACCATGTATTGCGTGCCATCGGTCGGATCGCCCTTCAATCTGAAGCGCGCCTGATAATTCCTGCCCCAATTTATCGGCCAGACAACGCCTGGTGCGATTTTTCCTTGTAGGTGATCGGTTATTTCGCTTCTGTCTCTTGCCCAGACAGGCTCTGTTGGGCTATTCGTTTAAGACAGAATTATTGGCGTTTGCCGCATTTTACGAGCGATACTCATGGCTGATCAGACCTATGAACTGAACGAAGACGGGGCTCCTATGGACTACCCGCAGCACGAAGAGACCTATTCGATGTTCCTGCTGCTGACCAAGTGGGGCATTCTGTTCAATGTGGCCCTGCTTCTGGCCATGGCTGTCGGCTTTTTCATGGGCGGCGGATTGTTGGGTGGAACGCTGGTCTTCATCGTTTTGATGATTGCTGCCAAAATTCTGGCGTAACCAAAATCAATTCTACCATTTAGAAAATGATCTTCAGCCGCCTCGGGTGCGGCTCATGCCGTCCCGTGCCGGTCTGTAGTCGGGCTTGAGTGCTGCCGCGCGCGCATAACTCTTAAACGCCCGTTTCTTGTTTCCGCGTTGTTCAAAAACCAATGCCTGATTTGTCCAGGCCTCGGCATAATCTCCATCCAGTTTCAAAGCTGTATTGAAGTCATCCAAAGCGTTGTCCAACGCCCCGGTGGCGAGATAGGAAAGTCCCCGGCCATTATACGGTTCAGGACGCTGATCTTCGTAAGATATCGCCTTTGAGAAATCTTCAATTGCCGCAGCATGGTCCCGCTGGCGTTGCAAAATTATGCCGCGCCGATGATAGGCGCGTGGATTGGTTGTACCGAGGGCAATCGCGCGGTTGTAGTCGCGCAGGGCCTGTTTGGCCTGATTGGCCCGGTCATAAACCTCACCGCGGCCGATATAGGCCTCAGAATAATTGGGATTAATTTTCAAAGCCGTGTTGTAGTCGGTGGCAGCTTTTTTGAATTTTCCCGTGTTTTTGTACATCAAAGCCCTGTTGGAATAGGCCTGATAGAACCGATTATTGAGGCTGATGGCGGTATTGAAATCCTGCAAAGCTGCAGAAAACTGACCCGCCCGGCCATACGCCGATCCCCGCACATTATAAGCTTCAGGATCGCGAGGGTTTTGCGCAACAACCTGCGACAGCGAACTGATGTTCTGCTGGCTCCCCTGCTCTTTTTCAATGGTAAGACTGCTAAAGCCATCCGAGCTGTTGCAACCCGACAGCAGCAACATGGACAATACCAGACAGAGTGAAGCTCCCCTCATGATAGAAATCGTCATGTGCTGCCTAACATTGAATTCAACCTGCAGACCCGAAACGGTTGGCCGATTCTAGTCTATAATATGAGCATACGAAAAGGGCGCCCGATTAACCATCGGCCACCCTTAAAAAAGCTAGTTTTCAACTTCGGCAAAATCGCGGCGAATGTCGCCACGACCCCATTAACGGGACGGTTTGCCGGGAATCAGACCTTCACGCTGTGCGTGTTTGCGGGCCAGCTTACGGGCACGACGCACGGCTTCAGCCTTTTCACGGGCGCGCTTCTCAGAAGGCTTTTCATAGAAATTCCGCAATTTCATTTCACGGAATACGCCTTCACGCTGCAATTTCTTTTTCAGAGCGCGAAGAGCTTGATCAACATTATTGTCACGAACGACGACTTGCACGGGCTTTTCCCATTATCTCGAATTTGTTTTCAGAGGTCACGCCCATTCCCAATGATATACAATTGAGACAACAGGCAAGGCTCTCGGAACCTATACAGGAACCGGCTGAAGCTGGTTTAATCAAACGTCAGGAATTTGTCCAGTGCTGTTTTGCGAAAATGCCATCGCACCTCAACTCATTTCAGGCGGGTAAAGTGGCCCATTTTTCGACCCGCACGGGCTTCGGCCTTGCCGTATAAAGTCACGTGAGTTGCAGGTTCCGCCACGAGTTTGCTGACATCCAGCGCTTCATCACCCAGAAGATTGAACATCTGGCAATCATGGTGCCGCGCCACCGGTCCAAGATCCAGGCCCGCGACCGCCCGTATGTGTTGTTCAAACTGGGAAACAGAACACGCTTCCCGGGTCCAATGGCCCGAATTATGAACCCGGGGAGCAAATTCATTGATCAGCAACCCATCGGGGGCAGCGAAAAACTCGACACCGATCACACCGGTATAATCAAGCGCGTTGAGCAGCGTCAGCGCCATCTGTCCTGCTTGGTCAATATGGCGTTGCGACAGGGTGGCGGGCACGGTTGATTGCCGCAAAATACCGTGCTCATGGCGGTTGGTTGCCGGATCATAGAAACTTGATTCACCAGAAAGGCCACGGGCCGCAATGACTGAAAATTCACTCGTAAATTCAATCTTTTGTTCCAGCACAAAAGGGCCGCCGCCAAGTTCTGAAAAGACCGCAGCCGGATCGCCACACTGGCCATCGTGAAAAACTTTCTGTCCCTTGCCATCATACCCAAAACGTCGCGTCTTCAATATTCCACCGCCAAAGTCGCCAAGGGCATGCACCAAATCGGCTTCGCTTTCCACATTGTGATACGGCGCTACGTCGAGACCCGCCGACTGGAGAAACTGTTTTTCCAGCAATCGGTCCTGCGACACTTCCAGCGCGCGGGATGGAGGATAAAGCGGCAATCTGTGCTGCAAAAAATGAGCCGCCGAAAGGGGAACATTTTCAAATTCATAGGTCACGACATCGCAGCTATCGGCCATTTGCTGCAGTGCCTGCGGGTCATCATAGGCGGCAACAA
Organism: uncultured Rhizobiaceae group bacterium; assembly: GCA_905480295.1. Taxonomy (GTDB): domain Bacteria; phylum Pseudomonadota; class Alphaproteobacteria; order Rhizobiales; family Rhizobiaceae; genus Pseudahrensia. Next base: position 4,657 of record CAJQPW010000067.1, read on the forward strand.
TGTGCTCATTACACAGTTGTGAAGCCGGGCACCCTTGCCCCGGTTCGAGCACCAGCGTGCGAAAGCCCAGTCGGGCCGCTGCACTGGCCAGCATTCGGCCCAGTTGTCCGCCGCCAATGATTCCGATAGTCGCATTCGGCTTCAGGGCTGCCGTTAATCCGGCCAACTCAGTCAACGGGATGCTCCGCAACCCCATTGCTGTGGTTTTGGCGATAGGCATCAAGGCGGTTGGCTAGGTCAGCATCACCCAGTGCCAGTACGGCGGCGGCCAACAGACCGGCATTGGTTGCACCGGCATTGCCAATGGCCAATGTGCCAACCGGGATGCCAGCCGGCATCTGAACGATGGAAAGCAAACTGTCCTGACCAGACAGCGCCTTGGACTGCACCGGCACGCCAAACACGGGCAAGGGCGTCAGGCTGGCCACCATGCCAGGCAGATGAGCAGCACCACCGGCACCCGCTATTATTACCTGAAAGCCACTGGATTTTGCTGATTTTGCAAAGGCATAGAGACGTTCCGGGGTTCGGTGAGCGGAAACGATTTTTGCCTCAAAACCAATGTCCAGTTTTTGCAGGACTTCAGTTGCATGGCGCATGGTTGGCCAGTCAGACTGGCTGCCCATGATGACGGCCACCGATGATACAGTTGAATTCATGCAATAATATCCGGAATGAGGGTGGAAGTGACCTTTTTGATGCGGTCTTTCAGCTCAAGTTTCTTCTTTTTCATGCGCTGGACCTGCAGCGGGTCGCATTTCTGGGCAATCATCGCGTCAATGGCCGCATGATAATCGTCATGCTCAAGCTTGAGCCGGGCCAATTTCATCCGGGCCTGCGCCTGTTCCTGCTCTTCGCTCATGATGGTTTTCCCTGTGAACCGCCGTTTTAACTGCTCCCATGGCCAAGGCCAAGCCCAAACATGGTCCGCAACCTGCGGGAATTCAGTTTGTACAGGTCCATACACAGGTCAGATCAAAAATCGACCGACTTTCTCGACAGTTCATCAAAACTGTGACAGATTCAGAGCATAACTGCATCAACACATTCGAGAGGAAACTCATGTCTGTAGACGCGCATATTCAGCAACTCGAGCAACGCCACCAATTGTTGAAATCAGAACTTGCCAATCTGGCAACGAGCCCATCGGCCAGTGATTCCGAACTTGTTGAAGTAAAACGTCAGAAGTTGAAGTTAAAAGACGAAATTATGCGGCTGAAGTCAGCGAGTTAGAGCCCGCGCTCAACGGTGGTGATCGAGCCTGTTGCGTTAAAACATTCATAATCATCACCCTAACTGTTACCAGCGCATTGATCATCTGCTCTTGTGCACCGCGTAAGAGCAGATTATCCCCTTTCTATGGCTCCAGAAACAATCATCGAACCGACCACCCGATGCCGTCTCATTTTGTGTATGGGGCCACAGGCGATCGAAAATTGTGATGCTGCGCAGCTCAAAGACATTCTCAACGCTGGCGACGTGGCCAGCGTTATTTTTTATCCCCAAGACAGGGACGAATCAGTTTTTCAAAAGGCGGTTGAGCCGTTGGTGCCTGTCGTCCAATCAGCCGGCGTTGCGGCGATTATCGCCGATGACACCCGCACCGCCGGTCGGGTTGGTGCGGATGGATTGCAACTGGGGCAGGATCCCGGCGAATTGACCGAAGCAATTGAAAAATTTTCCCCCGCACTGATGGTTGGCGCCGCGAATGTCAAAACCCGCCACAATGCTCTTGTTCTGGGCGAATTGCAGCCGGATTATCTGATGTTTGGGAAGCCCGGAGGCGACATACGACCCGAACCGCATCCCAAGAATCTGGCGCTTGGCCAATGGTGGTCAACAATGGTCGAAATTCCGTGTATCGTTCTGGCGGGCAACGCAGTCGAATCAGTTGTTGAGGCCGCACAAACTGGTTCGGAATTCGTAGCGTTAGGACATGCCATTTTTGCGCCAAATGACAATGCAAAGATTGACAAGAATCACCGTTCTGCAGCCCAGCGGGTGCAGGCGGCCAACCAATTGCTGGACGAACATGCCCCGCCTTTTGAACTCCTCCCCGAATAATTCCTTTTGCAGGAATATGCCGTTGTCCGCGTTGCTGGCAACAGGCCTGTTGGTTTCCACTGTTTGCACTTCTGCTGCCCAAACATCAGAACCGAAAAACCGATTTGCCAAGCCGATTGCAGGGCCGGTGTTTCTTGGCCCAATCGTCAGTCCGGGACAGAAAGTACCGGATTCGGATGGCGTCGAGACATCAAAGCGCCCTGCGGACCTGGCCTTCGGCGCCTATCAGCGTGGCTATTTCCTGACAGCGCTTGAACTTGCCCTGCCCCGTGCCGACAGCGGCGATCCGGCGGCACAAACTCTGATTGCTCAGCTGTATTGGAACGGGTTGGGCGTTGCGCGGGACCGAAGGAAAGCCACTGATTGGTACAAATTCGCTGCCGACGGCGGTGGTCGAGCCGCCCAGTTCGCCTACGCCAACATTCTCCTGCAAGGCAAAATACTGAAGCCAAACACGGAACAGGGTGAAGTCTATATGCGCAAAGCCGCGGACGCCGGCCACCCACGTGCGCAATTCAACGTTGCACAAATCATTACCGCCCGACGACCGACCTGGGCGAGTTTCAAAGAGGCATTACCTCTTTACGAATCTGCTGCCGAAGCTGGCATTGCCGATGCGCAATACGCCTTGGCCAACATCCATGCAGAAGCCAAGGGCGTGGCATTTGGAGACGACAACAAGGCCCGCCAGTGGTTGAAACTATCCGCCCAGGGCGGCTTTGACTCTGCGCAAGTGGACTATGGAATCTGGCTGGCGAATGGCCGTGGTGGGGAAAAAGATATCGTCGAAGCGCGTCAGTGGTTCATAAAGGCGGCCACCCAGGGCAATCTGGTCGCGCAAAACCGGTTGGCCCGCATATATGCCTTCGGCGCGGGGGTGGAGGCCGACGCAATCTTGGGTTCTGCCTGGCACATCATATCGCGACGTGGTGGATTCAGCGATACCGAACTCGACCGGTTTTTCCAATCGCTGAAGGAAATTGACAAAAAGCGCTCAATCGAAGCGGCCAATCAGCTCAGCAGACGCCTGCGCAGCGTAAATTGAACCTGCGTGGCATCAACAGCGGCTTGAACCAGACGACAAAGTGTGATCAACCCTGATCCTGACACCAAAGACAGTTCTTCCCGGTCGTCTTTGTTCGCAATAATTGTTCAGGATCAATGCAATCATGGCCCGTTCCGCGCTGCTCAATGTGATGGTTGCCGCCGCCTCCAAGGCTGGCCGCTCGCTCACCCGTGACTTCGGAGAAATCGAAAATCTGCAGATCTCGCTGAAGGGACCCGGAGATTTTGTTTCCCAGGCAGACCTGAAAGCCGAAAAAACCCTGCGCGATGCCCTCAACAAGGATCGACCCGGTTATTCCTTCCTGATGGAAGAAGGGGGCGTGATCGATACCGGATCAGACCACCGGTGGATTATCGATCCCCTCGATGGCACCACCAACTATCTCCATGGTCATCCATTTTTCGCCGTGTCGCTGGCACTGGAAAGCAATGGCCAACTGGTTGCCGGGGTCATTTATAATCCCATCACCGAAGAACTGTTTACGGCGGAACGCGGGCGTGGCGCATTCGTCAACGACCGTCGCATGCGTGTCGCCAACCGTCATGCCATGGACGAATGCCTGATTGCCACCGGCGTTCCAGCGCTCAACAAGAAGGGCCACGGGGTCGCGATGTTCGAACAGCGCAGCGTGATGAGCCAGACTGCAGGTGTCAGAGCGACCGGCTCAGCAGCTCTGAACCTGGCCTATGTCGCAGCCGGACGGTTCGACGGCTATTGGGAGTCAGGCCTTTCGCCGTGGGATGTTGCAGCGGGCATGTTGATGGTTCGGGAAGCGGGTGGTTTTGTGACTGAACCGGACCCCGATGCGTCAATTTATGAAACCGGTCGTCTGGTGGCTGGAAACGAAGCAATTCATGGCAAGTTGCGCACGATTTTGAACCGCCCAATGCCGACAAAGCCAAAATCCGACTGATCCGCCGTTTACCGAATTTGCAAGTGCCACGATTTCCGCTCAATCCTGTATTCAATTACCGCTAAAATTGAGATACATAAAGAAAGGGTGATTTGCTGCGGCAACACCAGTGGAGAGGTTCGCGACGGCGAACCGGGTGCGAAACTTCGCTTATGCGGTGGTTCGTGAAGGTTGAGGGCGTTTCGACGTCTGCACAGGAGCACTAAACGACCATGGCGCGTGAATACGATCCTCACAAACTATCTTCCCCCCGGGTTTATCTGTTTTCGATGCTGATATTTGTCTCGCTGGTGGCATTTCTGGTGCTGATCCTGTATCGGCAGATTTTTGAGAATTTTTCGACAAACCCCGGTCTCAACGGCCTCATCCTCGGCGTTTTGCTGGTCGGCATGATCCTCGCATTTCTGCAGGTCATCCGGTTGATGCCGGAAGTGTCCTGGGTCAACTCCTTTCGGCGGGGTCAGGCTGACGAACGGCGGAGAAAGCCCGTTCTTCTGGCGCCGATGGAAGCCATGCTGGGGGGAAAGTCTGATGTGGCCCTGTCCACCGGATCTACCCAGTCGATCCTGGATTCGATCGGCAACCGACTCGATGAGCGCCGCGAAATATCCCGCTACCTGATCAGCCTGCTGGTTTTCCTGGGCCTGCTGGGTACGTTTTGGGGCCTGTTGGGAACCATTGGCTCGATCGGCGATACAATCGGATCGCTGAATCCCCAGTCCGGTGACACCAATGACATCCTGGATTCGTTGAAATCCGGCCTGCGTGCGCCACTGGACGGCATGGGCACGGCGTTTTCTTCCTCCCTGTTCGGTCTGGCAGGCTCGCTGGTTCTGGGGTTTCTTGACCTGCAATCGGGTCAGGCACAGAACCGGTTTTACCTTGAACTGGAGAACTGGTTGTCTTCGGTTACCGATCTGGACAGCGATTTCCATCCTGCAGCCGGTGTTGGTGGTCAGGACGTTACCCAGGCCATGGAACGCATTGCTTCCCAGGTTAAGGAAGGCGGCGGGGGTGCGCGGACGACGGCAGCCATGGCCAGCCTCGCAGAAGGAATTCAGGCGCTTGTCAAACACATGCGCAGCGAGCAGCAGCTCATTCGTGACTGGGTCGAAACCCAGAGCAATTCGCAAAACGACATCAGAAAACTGCTGCTCCAGCTCAATAAAAATCTGGAGCGTCCGGTCGTCCGTCCTCGAAAACCCAAAGAAGACGAGTAGCAGACGATGGCGATCAACCGCACCCGAAGACGAGGTGGTGAACGGGTTGATTACTGGCCCGGTTTCGTTGACGCCCTGTCGACACTGCTGTTGGCAATCATGTTTTTGCTGTCGGTGTTCGTGCTGGCGCAATTCATTCTCAGCCAGGAAATTTCCGGCAAGGATACGGTGCTCAATCGGCTGAACAGCCAGTTGAATGAACTCACCGCCCTGCTTTCGCTGGAGCAGTCCAGCAATCAGGATCTCGAAGATCAGATCCGAACACTCACATCCAACCTTGGCAAAAACAAAGAAGAACAGTCTCGTCTCGAGGCGTTGTTGTCCCGGGGAGCCGGTGCTGCATCCACCGCCGAAGAACGGGCAGATTTATTGTCGGAAACCCTGGACGGCGAACGCAAGGTTTCCCGGCGTGCATTGAATCAGGTGAGCCTGCTAAACCAGCAGATCAAGGCCTTGCGGACCCAGATGGCAGCCCTTGAAGATGCATTGGATGCCTCAGAAAAGAAGGACCGGGAGAGTTCGACCAAAATCGCCGATTTGGGCAAACGTCTCAATGTGGCACTTGCTAAACGGGTGCAGGAACTGAACCGCTATCGTTCGGATTTCTTTGGCCGGTTGCGTGAAATTCTTGGCAACCGCGACGACATCCGCGTGGTTGGAGACCGATTTGTCTTCCAGTCAGAGGTCTTGTTCCCTTCTGGCGGAGCCCAACTCAACCCGGCTGGTCTGGGTGAAATGACCAAGCTGGCGAAAGCCCTGATCGAACTTGGCCGCGAAATTCCCGATGAAATTGAGTGGGTGCTGCGGGTTGATGGTCACACCGATAACATCCCGCTATCCGGTTCCGGACGGTATCGCGACAACTGGGAACTTTCCTCGGGTCGTGCAACTTCTGTGGTCAAATACCTGATCCAGCAAGGCGTGCCCGCAAAACGCCTGGTGGCAGCCGGTTTTGGTGAATTCCAACCGCTGGACCCCGAAGACAATCAGCAGGCACGAGATCGCAACCGCCGCATTGAGCTCAAGCTCACCGAAAAATAATCCTCTTCCCTGTCCCCGATCCATAACGCGAGGTGTCCATGACTCCCCAATTCGCCAGCTATCCCAGTCTTGCCGACAAAACTGTCTTCATCACTGGCGGGGCGTCAGGCATTGGTGCGGAAATGGTGCGCGCGTTTGCAGATCAGGGCGCAAAAGTGGGTTTCGTCGACCTGGACCAGAAGGCTGGCGAGGCGCTGGTTGAGCAGGCTGCAACCTCTATCGCCTTTGAACCGTGCGACTTGCGGGACATTGACCAGCTCAAGTCCAGCTTTTCCAAACTGTCTGACAGGCTCGGGGCCGCAACCGTGCTGGTCAACAATGCCGCACGTGATGATCGTCACGGCTGGCAGGAGGTCACACCCGATTATTGGGACGAACGGCAGGCAACCAATCTGCGGCACCAGTTTTTCGCCATTCAGGCCGTTGCGCCGGGGATGATCAGTGCAGGCGGCGGGTCAATAATCAACATGGGGTCCAACTCCTGGTGGGAAGCCGGTGGCGACATGCCTGCCTACACAACATCAAAGGCGGCGGTGCACGGGCTGACCCGCACCATGGCCCGCGATCTCGGGGATCACAGAATCCGGGTCAACACGGTGGTTCCAGGTTGGATCATGACAGACCGGCAAAAGCAATTATGGGTGACCGAAGACAGTGTTGAAAAACACCGGGCACGCCAATGTCTGCCTGATCTGATCGATCCGGTTTATGTGGCGCGAATGGTTCTGTTTCTCGCATCCGATGACGCGGCGATGTGCACCGCCAACAATTATATGGTTGAAGCGGGTTCGATCTAGGCGACGCCGGCAAGCTCGGTCTCAAACTGTAGTTTGGCCAGCCGCGAATAAATGCCTTTTTGGGCAACCAGTTCCTCGTGGGTGCCTTCTTCGACAAAGCGTCCGCCGTCCATGACCAATATGCGATCGGCTTTCAACACCGTGGCCAGGCGGTGTGCAATGACAATTGTCGTGCGTCCCACCATCAGTCCATCGAGGGCCTTCTGCACCAGTTTCTCGCTTTCCGCATCCAGCGCACTGGTCGCCTCGTCGAGCAACAGCAGCGGTGCGTTCTTCAAAATCGCACGCGCAATGGCGATGCGCTGGCGCTGCCCGCCTGACAGGGTAATGCCCCGCTCGCCGACCACGGTCTCATAGCCATCCTTGAGGCGGGTGATGAATTCGTCGGCCAGGGCGAGTTTTGCGGCTGCCTTCACTTCGTCGTCGCTGGCGTCGGGACGGCCAAAACGAATATTATCGGCCGCCGACATGGCGAAAATGGTGGTATCCTGTGGCACCAGCGCGATGCGTTGGCGCACGTCGTGGGGCGACGCATTGGAAATATCGACACCGTCAAGCCGCACCATGCCTGATGTCGGGTCGTAATAACGCAGTGCCAGGTTAAACAGCGTGCTCTTGCCCGAGCCAGAAGCACCAACAAGGGCGACTGTTTCCCCTGCATTCACGGTCAGGTTCAGCTCATCAACAATGTTATGATCCCGGCGGGTTGGATAGGAAAACGATGCAGCGTCAAACTCAAGGGTGCCCAATGCCGGTTCAGGCAGCGCTACCGGATTTTCCGGTTCCGACACATCGGGCTTCGTTGCCAGCAATTCACTCAACCGTTCCGCAGCACCTGCCGCCTGAGACAGTTCGCCCCATACCTCCGACAGGGCTCCCAACGCACCAGCGGCCATCACTGAAAACAGCAAAAACTGTCCAAGCAGCCCCGGGCTCATTGTGCCGTCCAAAACCGCACCAGCGCCGATCCACAACACACCGACGACGCTTGAAAATATCATGAAGATTGCAAACGCCGTCAAAAAAGCTCTTGCAGCAACCGAAGATCGCGCCGCATTGAAGGACTCTTCCACCGCTTCGGAAAAGCGATCCGACACCAGCTTCTCATTGGTGAAAGCCTGCAATGTTCGCACCGATGAAATACTTTCAGACGCATAGGCGGTGGCATCAGCCAGTTTATCCTGGGCAAAACGAGACTTGCGCCGCACGTTGCGCCCAAAAGCGAAAATGGGGAGCACGATGATCGGGATTGCAACCAGCACAATCAAAGAAAGACTGGGGCTGGTATAAATCATGCCGGCGATCGCACCGATGATCAAAACCACATTGCGCAACGCCATTGATGCAGTGGCACCGGCGGCGCTTTTGATCTGGGTCGTATCGGCGGTCAGTCGCGAAACCAATTCACCGGTCTTTGCCGTATCAAAAAAGCTCGCCGACAGATTGGCCAGATGTGCGAACACATCCTGGCGCAGATCGGAAACAATGCGTTCGCCCAACCAGATGACAAAGTAGTAGCGCATCGAGCTGGATATCGCGAGCAAGGCTGCAATGGCGAACAGCGCAAAGAAATAGCTGTCGATCAGACTGCTGTTGGCTTTAGAAAACCCGTTATCCAGCATTGAACGCACGGCCAATGGCAAAGACAGCGTTGTCACCGCAGCCAGCGAAAGAAATATCAATGCGCCGATCACATGCCCCTTGTAGCGCATCACATAGGGAAGCAGCTTGGCCAGCGGACGCAATCCGGTAGAATCGGGTTTTTCTGTTTGATTTTTCATTTTCACCGGATCGGTCAAAGCCTTCTTGTCTTGTCTGAAACCATCATGTATAGCCTGCGGCACGAAATTCAAAGAAGCTTGTGGCGTTCTTATCATAAGGTAGCAAATCAGGCCTCTTTATTCCAAAACAGCCCGGCACACATGTTCTCCCTTAGAGGCCATGGTCCGGCATTGAAATCAGGACGAAACCAATGAAAGCCGATATCCATCCCGACTACCACACAATCAAAGTGGTCATGACCGACGGTACGGAATACGAAACCAAATCCACCTGGGGCAAAGAAGGCGACGTGATGAACCTGGACGTTGATCCAACGTCACACCCTGCCTGGACCGGTGGTGGTGGCCAGATGCTCGACCGCGACGGCCGCGTTTCCAAGTTCAACAAGAAATTTGGTGGCCTGGGTCTGTAACCCAAGCGACAATTTGAACTGTATGAAACCCGTCGGACCAAGTCCGGCGGGTTTTTTTTGCTCGCCACCAACCCGGTCAGCTTTGCAGGAACTCCAACAACGCCGCATTGACCGCCAGCGGTGCTTCAACAGTTGCCAGATGCCCGATCCCGGGAAGCACCACCAATGTAGAGTGGGGCAAGAGCTGCGCCATTTCTTCATGCAAGGTGGGCGAACACATGCGATCGAGTTCACCACACAGCACAAGCGCACGCCCTTCGTAATCAGCAAGATACGGGCGGCTGTCAGAACGGTTCATCAAGGCCTGCAACTGGCGTTCGTAGGTGGCAATTCCATGCCGTTCTGCCATTGCAACCGTGAGATCGACTAATTCCGGCGTGCGGCTGTCTGGCGCCAGATATAGATCAATCAGTTCGCGTCGGGTAAATTCACCAACCCCGACCCGTGTGGCCTCGGCCAGTTGACGGCGACGGTTGGCCCGGCGCCGTTCATCGTCCGTGCCGGGATTGGCATCAAACAGTGCCATTCTTTCAACCCGTTGGGGCGCCATGCGTGCCATATTCATGGCCAGCGCTCCCCCCATCGACAGGCCGACCAGAGCAAACCGCTCAAATCGCGTGTTTTCGAATACGGCCTGCGCCATCGATTCAATGCTGTCATAATCGCCTAGATGGGCAACCTCAGTCGGATAGAGCTGTTCTCCAGCGCTGTTTACCACCGCCGCAAGCGAATCCACCTGCGGCGCAAACAAACGTTCGTCACACAGCAGACCAGGCAGAAATATGACACCGTCAAACGGCGGTTTGCCTCCACTCTCAACCACGAGATATCGCCAATGCAGTGCCTTCGCTGAGCGCCGCCAGCTTGGCATAGGCAATTTCGGGGTCAACAGCGCCAAAGCCTGCAAAAGTGCCAAACCCACAGTCAGAGCCTGCAACCACACGCTCAGCACCGACAATGTGAGCGAAACGTTCGACCCGCTGCGCCACTACCTCGGGATGTTCAACAAAATTGGTGGTGGTATCGACCACACCCGGCATGAGGATCTTATCGTCTGGAATCTCTGATTTGCGATCCCTGAACACTGTCCACTCATGGGCATGGCGCGGATTGGACGTTTCGAACAATATCGTTTGCGCCTTGGCGCGCATCAGTGTTGCAAACACCGTATCCATGTCAATGTCGCAACAATGCGGGCCCTCATAATTGCCCCAGCAAATGTGCACCCGGACCCGGTCGGCCGGCACATTGCGCAGGGCATTGTTAAGCACCGCCACATGCATGTCGGCAATCTTGACAAATTCAGCGTCCGAAAGATCAGCAAACAGCATGTGACGCGACAAGGCCAGATCAGGGCAATCGAGTTGCAGCTGCAGACCCGAGGCAACAATGGTCTCGTATTCCGCCCGCATCGCCTCAGACAAGGCTTCAAGATATTTTTCCCGCGTCGGATAGTGCACATTTTGCAGAAACAGCGAAATTACCCCCGGTGATGCGGCGTTCATAAAGCCGCGTTCCACACCATGTTTGGCCATGGCAGTCTTGAGATTGGTGATGTCTTTGGTCAGTTCATCCTGCCCCTTGGATACCACATCGCCAGTACATTGCGGACGCGCATAGGTTGGGGTGCCCCCGCTTTCGGCAAGCCGTTTCAAAAAGCTGGGAAACATCTTCAGATCGGCTGGAGCATTGCGATCACTGTCGCCGGAAAAGCCGGTGTAGCGGTCCTTCACATAGGTGGCATAAGAGATTTTGGAGGTCTCGCCATCCGAAACAATATCAATGCCGGCTTCCACCTGGCGGCGTACCGTCTCATCGACGGCCTCGGCCATTGCAGCATCAAACTCGCCCCGATCAAAGGCTTGCTCCTTTTCGCGCGCAAATATGAAGTCAACGACTTTTTGACTGCGGGGCAACGAGCCAACATGGCTGGTCAGTATTTTTGTCATAGTCGGTTATCTCCTGTCCGAAACACGGGGTGAATTAGTTTTAGTGGAGTCGAACATTTTGTCGCTCCAACTCGGTTTGAACCGGCACAATATCAATATCTTGCAATCTCCGGTTTTGGCTAATCGACAATGCGGCAGCAACCCCAGCGCCCTGACCAACCACTGCACAACAGGCCATGTTGCGCGTTGCCGCATGGGCAATGCGATCGCCGCCAATGGCCCGTCCGGCCACCAGCAAATTATTCACACCCCGGGGCAACATGCAGCGATAGGGGATCTGCATGTAGCGCCCGGTGGTTGGCAGAATAAGCACCCCGTATCCGTCTATGAACTCGGGGTAAATTCCAATGGAATCATCAAAGCGGCCCTGCTCGCGCACATCGGTTTCGCTGACATTGTAAAGAGCATCAATCTTGCGGGTATCACGGATGCCGATCGACATGCCGAAATTGCGCAACCGGACCCCCTCTCCCCCGAGCATGTAGCGGCGAAGCGCTTCCACCGCCAACATGGCCTGCCGGCGCCCTTCAATTTCATACCGGGTCATGGAATCTGCATCGGTACCATCACAACCCGCCAAATGCACGAGGTTCATATAGGTCATTTCACCGGAATCATGGACCGCCCCCCAGGTACCTGCAATGGTGTTGAGATTGGCCGGTATCAACCCATCTTCAATCGCCTGCTGAAACGGTTTTTTCAGGAACGGCGAATACATGTCGTCCTCCTTGCCAGAGGTTTCCACCTGCCATTCGCCAGTCGACCAGTCCGCATAGGTTTGCGGATCGGCTTTCACGCTCTCCATGAATGCTTGCTTGTTGACGCCGGCAAGATGAAACATCACCGATGCGCCCTGCATGTCTTCCACCGGCGTCTTTACCGTCGGCGCACCAGCCCGGTGCGCGATATCAGCATCACCGGTGGCGTCGATCACCCGCTTGGCACGGATAGCTTCGCGGCCGTTTTTGCTCTCCACAATCACCCCGGTTACCGTGTCACCATCCATCAGCGGAGCGACAAATTGTCGGTGCAGCATCGGGTGAATACCAGCTTCCTCCACCAGAGCGTCTGCCACGACCTTGAAACCTTCTGAATCCAGCTCATAGGACAATGACTGGGACTCGGGAACGGCCGCCCCCATCGCCTTGGCCCGCTGTTCAAATTCCCAGCCAATGCCACCGGCTTCGACGGTCTTTTCGTGGCGATACCAGGCAAAGCCTTCGACACCAACCACGGTGATATTGCCGCCAAAGCAGCCGAACCGTTCCACCAGGGTCACATCGACACCACAACGGGCCGCGGCAAGGGCCGCGGCCAATCCACCGGGTCCCGAACCAACAACCAGCACGTCGGTTTGATGGACAACCGGCGTTTGGCGTGGGGGTTCGGTTACGAATGCCATTGTGGTCACTCAAATGCGGAAATCTGACCTGAAATTTAGCAGTTCCCACCGGCTTTGCATACGCTTGCAAAGGAGCAATGCCCAATTCCCGGCAATTATTTTGAGCATTTTATGCTCATATTATTGAAGCCGGTTTGGGCACTCACTCCGCGGGCTTATCGGCCACAAAGACAATCTTTTGAAACGGATAATGAGTCGGTGCAGCGCCAAATTCACGCTCCAATTCAGCCGCCAATGCCTCAATGATATCGTCAGCTTTCACCGATGGCCGTTTCTCAATCTCCAGAATGGTCGGATTGCCGACGACAAATCCCCGGGCGGTGTCTTGATGGTTTTGCGCTTCTGCCTGATGGGCGACATGAGCCGATTCTACCTGTTTGAAACCTGCGGCAGCAAACAGGTCCCGAACCACATCCACATCATGCATGCTGAACGGAATTTCTATGAACCGAGGCGGGTCAGTTTCAAAAAAGCTCTGAATGACCGAATCCGATATCGCACCGGCCGGATTGGCGTCCAGGGAATCCCAGACGTTGATGGCCAGCACGCCACCGGGCTTCAGAACCCGGCTCATCTCCTCCATTCCTCTCGCCTTGTCGGGGAAAAACATGATACCGAACTGACAGACCACCGCATCGAAGCTGGCATCGTCAAACGGCAGATCAAGCGCATCGGCCTGACTGTAACTGACCCCCGTCAGGTCACCATTCACCCGTTGGGCGTGATCCAGCATTGCCTGATTTAAGTCGGTAGCTGTGAGCTCCGATCCGGGCGCTAGCGCACCTGCCAGATGACGCGTCGAAATCCCGGTTCCACAAGCCACTTCCAGCACCCGCGCAGGTTTGCCCAACGCTGTTGAAACCCGCTTCGCCATGTCTGCCGATGGGGATTCAAACAGCAAAGGACCCAAATAGGTGTCATAGGTTTCGGGAATTGAACCTGTGAAGCTCGCATGGGTTGACGTTGTGTTCATGGGGTACACCTCCAGTTATCTTTCATGGGTGAAAACCAGATATGACGCCGGAAAATTATTCAGTTTCCATCGTTTGACGACGATGTTCTGACCCACAAGGCTGAAAGGATGCGGCCTGCCACGCAGATTTGTCAATCTGAGCCAGATGTTGCGGCAGTTTCGGTCAGTCCAGATCCGTTGCCGTCGGGCCGGCAGGGTCACCGGTGTTAACAACCCGAAACAGGCTGCCAGTTCCGGTCATTGCCGGGCTGAGCTCATACGATAAGCCCTGTGGTACCGCACAGGTATCCCCGGGCGCCAGAGTCCGTGTTTCACCCTTCCAGCCAACCTGCCAATGGCCTTCATGCACCATCAGTATGTGATGGCGACCATCACCGCCCTGCGCGCCGCTGAGAGACGTCTGATTGATGAACTCGACCTCAAATCCCGGCTTGTCACGGATCAGACCGTGTTCACCAATGATCAGTGCTGGAGAATGGGCAGCAAGCGCCATCATATCGAGATACCGACCGACATAGTGGGGTACAACTTCCTCCACCGGCACTTCAGGAAAATTCTTCATTTCGTCTTCGGTCAACTGTGCCCGGGGTTTGACTCCCTCCGGCAGGCTCTGACCCTTCTTTGTATCAACCAGCTGCCCGGTTTCGGCCAGGATCAACCCATGGTCTTCTGCGTCCTGAATCACCTGCGGTGCCCAGATCACGCCACCACCTGCATCATCACCACCGAGAACCGCCATGATCATGCCGTAGTCGGTTCCGATGTTTTCAAACCCCCGGAAAATTCCGGTCGGAATGTTGAAAATATCCCCTGGCTCAAGAACCACTTCTCCCGCACTGCCGTGGCGACCCCAGAAAAACCGCCACCGACCCCGATGCACATAAAACACTTCCGCCGTGCGATGGCTGTGTAGGGAATTGCGGCACTTGGGCGGTTGACCAGCCGCGCCGATGTTGAAACCCGGGGTTTCAGCAATATGCACGTGTTGGTCTGGTGATTCAGACACGCCACCTCCGATGATCGTGAAATTTTCTTTTGAATCCGATCCCGGTGTATGGGCGTCGATAAACGCAGTCTTGCAGGGAATGAGATCACCGTAACGCACAATGCGTGCATCCATCGAAACAGAGCTGGTTTTTTGATCCATCACAGGTCTCCGCTCTGCATCAATATCTGTTTCCAGATCGCAACCTCGTCATACAGGACATATTCCCGTCGAATGCCCTCACCATTGGCACCAAACGGACCAAATTCAGCGTGGCACATGCCCATGACATGAACCCGCGCACCGGTTGGCTGGCCAAAACTTCCCCAGCCACTGTGGGTCCCGTCCAGCGACCAGCGGATCGCGGCACGCGGCGACAACATACCGCCATCCATGCCAATCTGGTGATGGATGGAAAATTCTGCATCCGGAAAAGAAGAGCGAAGCCCAAGCCAGAACCCATCGACCGAGTCAAACGACAATCCGCTGACACCGCCCGGATATTCAGTCACCACCGCGCGGTCATAGGACTGCCTGACGGTTTCAAATTCCATGTTCATCAGTTGTTTGAGAACGGAGGCGTATGTTTCTCCCCACTCATTGTCATTACCCGTGCCGTGATAACCACCATCCACGTCCATATCCGGTGTGAACGGCTTGCTGCATTGTTCAGCTCCACCTTCTGCAGCGATCAGCTGCGCAGCATAGGATTTTGGCTGCATGCCAAGTTGGCGAACAATGCCACCATAGTCTCGCACCAGCCATTCATCAAAAATCGTATCGTTGCGGGCCGCACAATCAGCGATAACCCTCACCGTAAATTTTTTGCCCGTGGCCGGACCAAAGGCACCATCATGGGAGTGAGTGGCGGTGGTTATGATGCGATGGGAGGACAGGAAACCGCCCTCGGCATCAACACTCCAGATAACGTCCTCTCCCAGCAATTGGCGGTCGGGAAATTCGCTGCAGGTGGCCATGGTCGATGCCATGACCGCCTGATTGCCCCTCTGTATGCCCATTGGTGACCGCACCGGAATGTCCGGTGCGTAATAATGATTGAGCGTTGCAATGCCCCGACTCTCCCAGATCTCATTGGTGATACCGATGATATAGTCTGGAAAATCTTTCCATTTCTGGGAGAAGCCTTTGATTGTCAACGTTTTAATCCCTTAATCAGCAGTCCAGCCGCCATCAATTAGCAGGCTGGTTCCGGTCACCAGTGATGAGGCATCGCTGGCGAGAAATACGACGGCCCCCATAATGTCTTCAATTTCTCCAACCCGACCGAGTTTGATTTTCTCTTCCAGCCAGGCGACCCGTTCCGGATTCTCAAACGTGCTGGCCGTCATCGGCGTGCGGATGAAGGTAGGACAGATGGTGTTTACTCGTATCTTGTGTTTGGCCAATTCGATAGAAGAAGCCTTTGTCACCCCTTCAATGCCGAATTTCGAACCGCAATAGACCGCGCGATCGATGCCACCCACGTGTCCCATCTGACTTGATGTATGGATGATTGATCCACCATTGCCGGCTTCGATCATGCCCTTGGCAACTTCCTGAGCCATGAAAAAAGCGGCCTTCAGATTGAGGTCTGTGATCATGTCGAAATTATCAGGCGTCACGTCCACGTAGGGCATGGGCTGGTTGGTGCCGGCATTGTTGAACAGGATGTCGAACGGACCGTGCTGGCGAACAAAGGACACCATTGCCGCGTAATCACCCACATCCAGCGACAGGCCTTCAGCGGAATATCCCGCATCGCGCAATTGCTGTGCGGCGGCGCCAATCTCTTCTGCATTTCGTGCTGCCATTACGACATGGGCACCGTGTTCGGCCAGCGCCATGGCACCGCCAAGGCCAATGCCGCGTGAAGCGCCGGTGACCAGCGCGCGCTTG
This sequence comes from uncultured Rhizobiaceae group bacterium, assembly GCA_905480295.1. GTDB lineage: Bacteria > Pseudomonadota > Alphaproteobacteria > Rhizobiales > Rhizobiaceae > Pseudahrensia. Next base: position 21,157 of record CAJQPW010000067.1, read on the forward strand.
CCATCGAGATTAAAGGAAGGGGTGCGGGGAAGATCTGTCATTTTCTATACATTCGTTGAAGGAGTACTACGCGCCGCTTTTGGCACGAAGGCGCTGCGTTCACTACCCCTGCTCCTTTGCATCCACCAAAGGTTCTGCAGCTGCGCCGTAGGCGATGTTGCGGCCTCCGTAGCGACGAACCCGGATATTGCATTGCTCTGCGTGACCAACGAACCCTTCCAGCATGCACAGACGTGAGCCCACTTCTCCGATATCTGCAGCGGCCTCGTCTGTCAGTACTTTCTGATAACTGTGGGTTTTCAGGAATTTACCGACCCAGAGCCCACCGGTGTAACGCCCTGCCTTTTTGGTCGGCAGGGTATGGTTTGTACCGATCACCTTGTCACCATTGGCCACATTGGTGCGCGGCCCGAGGAACAGGGCACCATAACAGGTCATGTTTTCCAGGAACCAGTCGTCACGATCGGTCATCACCTGAACATGTTCGGACGCGATATCATCGGCGACCTGCAGCATTTCATCATAGCTGTCGCAAACGATCACCTCCCCGTAGTCCTGCCAGCTGCGACCAGCGGTTTCCGCGGTGGGGATTATCTTCAAAATGCGCTCGATTTCATCCATGGTCTGCCGGGCCAGTTTTTCGGAATTGGTCAACAAAACGGCAGGAGAATTGTAGCCGTGTTCGGCCTGGCCAAGCAGATCGGTTGCACATAATTCGGCGTCTACGGTTTCATCGGCAATCACCATCGTCTCGGTCGGTCCGGCAAACAGGTCGATCCCGACCCGGCCGAAAAGCTGGCGCTTGGCCTCGGCCACGAAAGCATTGCCCGGACCAACGATCATATGACACGGCTCAATGGTTTGCGTGCCAAGAGCCATCGACCCAACGGCCTGAATGCCCCCCATGACGTAAATTTCATGGGCTCCACCCAATTGCATTGCTGCAACAATTGCCGGGTGCGGTTCACCGTTCTGCGGCGGCGCTGAAGCGACGATGCGCGGCACGCCTGCCACCGATGCTGTCAGCACCGACATATGGGCTGATGCGACCATGGGAAACTTGCCTCCTGGCACATAACATCCCACCGACTGCACCGGAATATTGCGGTGGCCCAGTATCACCCCCGGCAGAGTTTCAACTTCAACGTCAGTCATTGAGGCCCGTTGAGCCTCGGCAAATTTTCGGATCTGCAACTGGGCGAATTTAATGTCTTCCATATCACGGGTAGAAACCCGGTTCATGGCTGCTTCAATTTCCGATGGACTGAGGCGGAAATTGGGGGGCGCATAATTGTCGTATTTCTGCGAGAGTTCCCGAACAGCATCATCGCCGCGGGTTTCGATATCGAGAAGGATCGATTCAACGGTTGCGCGCACCTTGGCGTCGTCTTCGGCTCGCGCCTCTGCGCTGAGCGCTGTTTTCAGATGTCGAATCATATTCTACTCCCTAACCGATTGCTGCCTGCCGCTTGCCGAATGTCGCAACCCGGTCTGCCCACGATCCCAGCCCCATTCCCGGAAGAACCGAGAGCCACGAGGTGGAAATTTTTATGTTCCATCGCAGACGCGGCCCACACCTGACCAGAACAAACTTTATGGTGCTTTGCATACGTATGCAAACGCTTTATCGCATCCAGCGCCACTCCGTTTCTGGTGCCACGTCTGGCACCCAGAAATCCTAGGAGCGCCAAGGCAGCTGGTCCGGTCGAAAATCCCGTTTGGGGTTGCTGGTTCGGTGTTCCCAGCCATGGCCGTTGAACACATCCTGGCCCAGCTGGCGCATCACATCGGGAAAATCCACCATCACCCAATTGTCGACGATCCTGCCATCCACCACTTTCCAAAAATCCATATAACGGATGACGACTTTTCGGCCGGTGGCGGCGATGCCCATAAATTCACCGGAATGCACGGCCTCCTGCCGGCCAAAAGCGGCGGCCCATTCGCCATCAAAAAGACGCGCTTCATCGATGCAGACCTTTTCAGAAAACGCAGCCTGAAATGGTTTCTGCCAGGCCTGTTGAAATTCTCTCAATCCTTCCTTGAAACCGCATCCTGCATTGCCCATCCAGCGAAAATCGTCACTGAAAAATTCACCGATATCGGCGATGCGGTGGTCATTGAGACCGTCAACCATGCCCTCGATGACAGCACGGGTCTGCCCGGTCATGGCCGGGTCGTTGTTACGGGTAAATGAAGCCTGCTGCGGTCGTGCACCTGCCATCTTATATTCTGCTGCTCCTGTTTGCCGCCGGGACCGGGTCCGGTTCAATCTGTGAGCCGCTCTCCGGACTTGCCATCAAACAGGTGGCAAATTGAGGCCGGAATCGCGATCTCTACCTCGTCGCCAATATTGGAGCGATAGTCCTTGGCTGCTTTTACCGAAACCAGGCCACCCCCTGCCCTGGCCGTGACCATTGTCGCTTCACCCAGCAATTCCATGGAATAGACGGGGGCAGTAATTGCTCCGCCACCGGACGTGATTTCGGCATCCTCTGCCCTGAACCCAAGCGTCACCTCGCCGGACAGGGATTTGTCCAGGCCCATAATCTTGACATTCTCACCGGTAAACGTGCCGCCCTTCAATGTGCCTTGGATCAGGTTCATCGCCGGCGATCCGATGAAGGCAGCCACAAAGGTATTCTGGGGTCGATCATAGATATCGACCGGCGTGCCGACCTGTTGCACGATGCCCGCATTCATCACCACAACCCTGTCTGCCAGAGTCATGGCTTCGATCTGGTCATGGGTTACATAAATGGTGGTGGTCGACAGCGTGTTTTGCAGGTTTTTGATTTGCGCGCGTGTCGAAACCCTGAGTTTCGCGTCAAGGTTCGACAGGGGTTCGTCCATCAAAAACACGGTGGGTTCCCGGACAATCGCCCGCGCCAGAGCCACCCGCTGACGCTGGCCACCAGACAGTTCTGCCGGTCTGCGGTGGGTGAAATCATTCAGCTCAACCATGTCCACAGCCCGTTGCACACGCTCTGCATGGGTGGACAGATCAACCTTGCGAACTTTCAGAGGAAACCGGATGTTTTCATAGACCGTCATATTGGGATAGAGGCCGTAGCTCTGGAAGACCATGGCAATATCGCGGTCCTTGGGTTCCAGATCATTGACCATGCGATCACCAATCCAGATCTCACCGGACGTGGCTTCTTCAAGACCGGCGATCATCCGCATTGTGGTTGTCTTGCCGCAGCCGGACGGACCAAGCAGAACCAGAAATTCCTTGTCGGCAATTTCCAGATCAAATTCCTGAACGCCGACGAAATCTCCCCAGCGCTTGCTGACTTTTTTGAGACTGATACTGGCCATTTCATAACCTCGATAGCAGCGCCTCGAAGGCGCATGGAAGAACAATTGACGTCACCAGACGCCCTAACCTTTGACAGCGCCTGCAGTGAGACCGCTGACAATCTGCCGTTGAAAAAACATCACCAGCACAAACAATGGAGCCGTTGCCGACACCACCGACGCCACGGCAAACATGACATTGCCCTCTGTCTGGGTGGTGCCGAGGAAGCTGGCAATCTTGGGAACCATGGTCTGGTTTTCCTTCGACAGCAGCATCGCGGTCACGGCAAAATCATTATAGGCCAGCAGGAACGAGAACAGACCCGTGGTGATCACCCCCGGCCACATGACGGGAATGATAACATGGCGGAAAGCCTGGAACCGAGTGCAGCCATCGACCATGGCACTTTCGTCGAGATCTTTTGGAATCTTCTGGAAGAAGGAATGCAACATCCACAGGGTAAACGGCTGATTTATCGCGACCAGCACAATGATTGTCGTGGGCAATATGCCCCACAGGTTCCATTCAAAGAAAGGAAGCAGATAGCCGGAGACCAGTGTGATTGGCGGCATGGCTCTGAATATCAGCGCCAGGATCAACAACCAGAACGTATAGCGATAACCGGATCGCGACAGGGCATATCCGCCCAGCGTTCCAATCGTCAAAGAGGTGCAAACCACAAAGAAACAAACCAGGAAGGTGTTGATGACGGCTTTCCAGAACTCTTCCTGAACCCATGCCCCCTCATAGCCCGCACCGGTAAAGGCGCTGCCGGTCTCAGCCATCGTTCGCGCCCCGGACAGGGCGTTGGTCCAGTCGGCCTTGGAGAAGAAATCCAGTTCAACCTTAAACGAACCCCACAGGGTCCACAGAAACGGAAAGGCCGCAAGGATCAGCCAGAAGACGACAAATCCATACAGGAAAATCCGGAGGCCCATGGGTTGTTTTTCTGCAGCGCTGGCCATCGTTTACGTCTTCCTGTTGAAATCGCGCCAGGTGCGCACCAGCACCGGCGACAGTAGGATCGCAACGCCGATAATGGTCAGGACCGACGACGTGGCAGCTGACGATAGCAGGCGGGTCTCACCTCCAAGATCGTTATAAATAATCCAGGATAACGAGGTAGCGTGGGCCTCGGCGTTGAAACCGACAATCGGTTCAAATACACGAAAATTGTCCATCAGCTGGATCAGGGCAACAAAGGTAACCAATGGAAGGATATGCGGGATTACCACATAGCGGATGCGCTGCCAGCGGCTCGCCCCGTCGATCATCGCCGATTCCAGCGTGTCCTGAGGCAAGGTCTGCAGACCGGCATAGAACACTACAAAGGCGAAGGGCGCAGAATGCCAGATCCCATAGACCATCAACATGATCCAGGTCAGGCCGGTTGATGCCTTCAATGACAGATCAGGATCCCCAGCAAGCCATTGCAGACCTGAGCCGATCACACCTCGGGCATCGATCATCCAGAACAGGATCAGCGATCCGATCAGCGGGGTGACGATCATGGGCAGAAGCGAAAAGAATATCACCAGCCCCTTGAGTTTCTGATTGAGTGCGTTGACCGCCACAGCAATCATGAAACCGAGAATGATCAGCAGCGGCGTGACCACGAACGTATAGGTGAGCGTGAAGGACATTGCCCGGTAGAATGGCAGGTTGTTGATTGTCGACAGGAAAGATCCGATGTCAGCCGATGTGCGCCATGCTTCAGCAACTTCTGCGGTGGCCAGGTGTCCCCTGTCCAAATAAATGGTCAGGCCGGCCCATTTGCCAAGCGGTTGTTCCCGGCGAATTTTTTCTGTGGCTTCGGTATCCACCGAAACTTCTTTTTCACAGCCAAAGGGGCCACAATTTTCAACTTCGATGAAGACTTGATCATGAGCTGTGTGCAGGGACTGGGTGATCACCGAGACAATGGGCATGGCAATGAAAAGCAACATGGCCAGCGCAGTTGGCAGGAAGAACCAAAAAAATGTCCGGTGTTTCATAACAGTCTAGACCTGCAAATTTGGACAACGGTGTTGTCCGATCCCGGGGCAGGTTTGGCACCCGCCCCGGGAGGACATCTGACTTATTTCAGAAAACCTTTTTCCTTGGCGGCAGCAGTATAGGCAGCTTCGACATCGGCCAGGGTTTTTTCTGCGCTTTCCTTGCCCTGCATGTAGTCCGCCAGTTCAGCACCAAGCGCTGAATGCAACAGACCCTGGAACGGACGCATCGGGTAAGGACGAGTTCCCATCGACGCGGCCGCGAATACACCGACTGCTGCAGCTGTTGGCTGATATCCGTCAATCAGCCAAACCGCTTGTGGCTTGGTTTCATCGTTCAGGATGCTTGGATCAATCGCTGCTTTCAGCGCTTTAAATGTCGCTTCGGCGTCTTCATCAGAAATGTTTTTCGAAACAGTCCAACCATCCCACCAAAGGGTGGTTGCCGGTGTTTTGCCACCGCCAACAGTCATGGGCGCATCGATGGCTGTGTTGTCGACAACGACCTGAGACGAACCCTCTGTTTCGCGCAATGGACCAACCCGTGATCCCCACATGTTCATGATCGCAACATTGCCGGCTTTCCATTCAGCGGACGTGGCATTTGAATCATGGGTCAGATAATCCGGGTTCATGTACGCGGAAAGATCTTTCATCATTTTCAGAGCAGCGACGCCCTTTTCGTTATTGATGGAAACTTCCGCCGTTCCGGCTTTGAAGAATTCGCCGCCGTAACCGATATACATGTTGTTGAATTCCTGGGCGATGTTCCAGCCCGCCTTGTAGGCACCACCAACCGGGTTCTGCAAAATGCCCTTGTCGCGGATAGTTTTCGCCGCAGCCAGCATGTCCTCATAGGTTTTCGGAACGCCAACGCCAGCCTTTTCAAGCACGTCCTTGCGGTAAACCAGATGCTGAGCGTTCGCCATGAAAGCAACCGCCATGATTTTGCCGTTGACGGTGATCAGCTGGTTCTTCTTCAAACCTGCGCCAAATTTGGCAACCAGATCATCGAGGGGGCGGATCAGGTCGTTGTTCATCAGGGCAACGATCGACGAATTGGCAACGATGGCCGAGGTGTACTCCGCCGGGTTGCCCGTCATGCCGGCAACGTTGATTTTCTGATGGTCGGCGGTCAGGTTGGTTTTAACCTCCACGCCAGCACCGGCACAGGCCATCGCGCCTTTACCAATGGTCTGAATGGCTGGAAATTCGTTGCCAACAATACTGACACGGCCACTATTAATGTCGCAGGCAGCCTGAGCAGAAGCGGTAGCGGCCAAAGCAAGTGTGCTGGCCAATAGAATTTTTTTGATCATTTTGATAATCTCCCAATACGTTGAGGTCCGATCCCACCCCAAACAGTTAACCTGCGCCAAAGACGCGCAATTAATTTATCATGTTTCCGAGCCGCCAAACAAAAACAGCCGAAAAAGCAATTTCACCTTGGCAAGACAATCATTTATTGCATACGTATGCAACGGTAAATCTACACGACCCGGCATTTTCCCGAACTAAAGCTCCTAGAGGACTGAAATAATGAAAAATAATGGCGCAATGCCGATTCCTCAACAGGACAATATTCGCAATAAATTGCTGCTGCGGAACGCGATGGAAAAAATATCCGGCTGTGACCCTGCTCAGTTGCAATCCGTTTTGGCGGAAATCTACGGCGAGAATGGCCGCTGGCGAGGTTCCCACCCAATCAATGAACTGGACAATGCAGCCGCGATTGCCGAGCAGGCCTGGGGACCGTTGCGCACCAGCTTTCCCGATCTGGAACGGCGCGATGAGATCATGGTCGGGGGACGCTATCGCGACCGGCATGGCACCGTTCAGGACCTTGTGGCCTGCATGGGCCACTATTGCGGCACATTCAAAAAAGACTGGTTGGATATTCCGGCAACCGGCCAACCCGTCTTTCTGCGCTACGGCGAAGTGCATCACATCAAGGAGGGCAGGATTGCCCTGTCGACCTGCCTTTGGGATGTACTCGATGTCATTCGCCAGGCAGGGTTTTGGCCGCTCGCACCGAGTTGGGGCACCGAAGGCCGGTGGATGGGTCCGATCACATGTGACGGTCTGGTCCTTTCGGAACAGGACATGGATCAGGGCATGGCCTCGATTGAACAGACGCTCGCCATGCATGCCACGCTGGCCGCTTATAAAGACCACGAGGGCAAAGGCCGGGAAGGGTTGCTTACGATGCCGCAGAAGCAGCACTGGCACGAAAAGATGATGTGGTATGGCCCCTCCGGGATCGGCACCACACGGGGTCTTGCCGGATTTGTCGATTTCCACCAATTGCCATTCCGTCAGTTCTGGCCGGGACGCAAAGGCGGTCAGTCCATTCTGGATGACGAGGCGAGCACCGGAAAAATATCCGACTCAGGTCACTACATTCAGATCGGTGACGGCCCTTATTCCGTTACCGGGGGCTGGCCCAGCGTCATTGCCAATAATCTCGGTGGCGGCCTGTTCGGCAGCGGCGTAACGGGGCGTAAAACAGAAATGCGGGTTATGGATTTTTACCTGCATCACGAGGGCAAGATTCGAGAAAACTGGGTGCCCATCGACACGCTGCACATCCTGATGCAGATGGATGTTGATATTATGCAGCGGGTGCGGGACCAGTTTGGGCGCAACCGGCTGGGGCTCAGGCATTAGGCCTGCCGCTCAGACCTTTGGCTTCTTTGCGCTGCTTCGCACGATCAACTCTGCAGGCAAGACTGCCGCCTTTCGCTTCACATCCTTGCGGTTGATCTGCTCCAACAAAATCTCAATAGTGGCTTCGATCATCGGACCTGCGGGTTGGCGCACGGACGTCAGATCATAGGCCTGCCAGCTTGATTGCGGCACGTCGTCATAACCGACGATTGAAACATCTTCGGGAACCTGCAGTTTCAACTCATGGCGCACCACGTCCATCACGGCAAAAGCCATGTGATCATTGGCAACGAATATTGCGTCTGGTGGGGTGCGGCTGGCAAACAATTCCCTCGCAGCCGCCGCGGCACCGCTTTGGGTATAGGCACCAACACCTCGGGAATGGCACACCATGCCCCGCTCTGCCAATCCTTTGTAAAATCCGGATTCACGGTCCCGGTTGGTGGAGGAGTCTTCAAACCCGGCAATATAGGAAATACGTTCATGGCCACCGTCGGCCAGGAAATTAGCCACCAGCCTGCCACCCTCGAGATTGTCAGACGTGACCGAATTGGCGGGCGACGTTGCAATGTAGCGGTTGAACAGCACAACCGGGATTCCGTTGTCTGCACATTGCTGTGCCAGTTGCGAAGACAGGTGAGCGGAAGCCATCACGACGCCCTCCACCTGATACTGCAACATGTCCTCCACAACCGCGTCCTGGTCCCCCTGGTCGGTCATGAACAGCAGGACGCGATATCCCTTGGCCTGCAGCGCCTTGGACAACATTTCGATGACGCCCGGGTAAAACTGGTTGTCCAGATAAGCCACCAAAACGCCGATAATGCCCGATTTTCCGGAAATCAGCGACCGGGCAAGCGCGTTGGGCCGATAGCCCAATTCTTCGGCTGCCTGCATCACCCGTCGCCGGGTGTCCTCTGACACCGAAGCCCCGTGGGTGAATGTGCGGCTGACCGCAGATTGCGACACGTGGGCGGCCCGGGCGACATCGGCGGAAGTGACGGTTGGTTTAGCCATGCGCTGTTCTGTCATGGCTGGCGCCCCTCAGGCAATCATCAATTTGGTCTTTCCTGAGATTTGCCATGTGCTGGACCTGCCGCCTGTTGCCAGACCACCAATGTCTGCTTATTGCATCGACAAACGATATTGATTGGAAAACCGATGACCAGACCGACTTCCGGAGCAGATATTATTGCGGCGAAACTGAAGCAGGCCGGGTGTAAATACGCCTTTGGCATTCCCGGCGGGGAAGTCTTGGCCATTCTCGGTGGTCTCGATGATGTTGGCATCGAATTCCATCTTGCCAAACATGAAAACGCCGCAGGTTTCATGGCCGAAGGCGCATGGCACGCCGAGCAGTCCGGCTCACGCGCGCCCGGTATTCTTGTGGCCACCGTCGGACCCGGCGTTTCCAACGCGGTGAATGTGATTGCCAATGCGATGCAGGATCGGGTGCCGCTGATCTTTCTGACCGGGTGTGTGGATCACGCCGTTGCTGAAACCTATACCCATCAGATATTTGACCATCAGGCAATCTTGCGTCCCGTGGTCAAGGCAACCTTTCGGGCCAGTACCGGAACAATTGGTGTGATGATGGAAAAGGCGCTGGCAATCGCACTCGACGGCCAGCCTGGGCCGGTTCACATCGATGTTCCGATCAGCGTTGCCGAAGGTGCCAGCGATGAAATCATCGGTGAACTTGGCGCGCTGGCACCTGCGATGATGACAGCGCCAAGCCCAATCCTTGGTGCCGCCATCGATGCTCTCAACAGTGCTGAACGCCCGCTCGTCATTGCCGGAGTCGATGCTGTGAGGGAAGATGCAGGTGACATTCTATCTTCGTTTTGCCGCGAGAACGGCATTCCCCTGATCACCACTTACAAGGGCAAAGGTCTGCTTGATGAATCCGATCCGCTGTCTCTGGGCGGACATGGTCTTTCACCCAAGGCTGAAAATATTCTGCTGCCCTTCGTCAAACAGGCTGATTGCATTTTGCTTGCCGGATATGACCCGATTGAAATGCGGGCAGGTTGGCGTGACCCGTGGGCCAATGATGCAACTGTGATTGAAGTCAGCCCGGTTCTGCGCACCCATGGCATGCACCGCGTGGATCTGTCGTTTCGTGCCGCAATAGAACCCACACTGGCGCAACTCCGACACGGGATGCAGGTCAAACTGAGATGGACCGATGGCGCAATTACCAAAACAGGTCAGGCGTTGGATCAAGCCTTTACCGCTGCGCCTGAATGGGGACCGGGCCAGGTTTTTTCCACCCTCAACGCCTGTCTGCCAGAGAAAACAGTTGTGACCGCCGACGCCGGTGCCCACCGGATCCTTGTGTCGCAGATGTGGCAGTCGCGGCATCCTCACGCCTTTTTGCAATCCACCGCGCTATGCACGATGGGCTGCGCCGTACCCCTTGCGGCGGGTTACAAACTTGCAAGCCCGACAACGCCGGTCTGCGCTTTTGTTGGTGATGCCGGTCTGGAAATGGGGTTGGGAGAACTGGCGACAGTGCGTGATATGAAACTGCCAGTGATCATTTGCGTATTGGTGGACGAAAGCCTGGCACTGATCGAGCTGAAGCAACGCAGCAGCCAACGTAAGAATGTCGGCGTCGATTTCAACGGCACGGACTTTGTCGGTGTTGCAGCGGCCATGGGTGGACACGGTGTCTGGGTCGACGATGTTGAAACGCTGAAAAACGAGGCCACAGAAGCCCTTGCAAGGGATACATTTACGGTACTGGCCTGCCGGATCAGCAAAAGAGCCTATGATGGAACATTCTAGGGCGAATGCGGCATAGTTTTTTCGCTGAACTGCAGCAATACGCTAGATGCACAACGATGTGGTCCTATCGCGCCAAGAGCAATGATCGAATGAGGTCGGATGGCGATCAAGGCAGACTGAGTTGGCTCATTCGTCCGCCGTCAACCGTCCAGACTTGGCCTGTAACTAAGCTTGCTTCGTGTGAAGCCAACCAGATAACCAGTGATGCAATTTCTTCCGGCCTTCCGGTTCTTCCCACAGGGTGGATGTCTGCGATAGTTGCGCGAAACGCATCAGAATAGCCAAGACTTTCAATTAAGGCGTTGTTCAGGTCCGTGTCGATCCATCCCGGAGCAACAGCATTGCAACGCACGCCATCTTTGCCGTGACCCACAGCAACCGCCCTTGTCAAACCATGCAGTCCGGCTTTCGAAGCACAATAGGCCGGGTGACGTGGATTGGAGCCAAGGCCTTCAATAGACCCGATATTGATGATGGACCCTGCGCTTTTGATGAGGTGCGGCAGTGCATGTTTGATCAATGAGAAAGGGGGGGGCAGGTTTACCCGAATCGTGCATGAGCAATCCTCGTTGGAGGTTTCCTGAACCGTGCCTTCCAACATGAGACCGGCATTGTTTATCAGGACGTCAAGTTGACCATATCGCGCAATCAGGCGTTGGATGACATCCTTTGCACCGCGTGGATTTTGCTTTCTCTAAAAATCTTTGGCGTATCGAAGACCGTCATAGATGGCGGCATGTATGTTGCGGCTGGCAACCGCGTCACCAATACGAAACAGCATGAATTGCCCCTTCGGATTGCTGTTGGTTTTCTGCTCACGCCCCTCGATCAACGCCCTGTGGTCAACCTCGCCCTGATTTCGAGATAGGGGTTTTAGGTCAAAGTAAAGCTCATCAAGCGCTCGGGTCGCGCATTCGACCACAACCTGATCAACCGCCCGTTTTGACTTGCGTTGAGAATATTCCGATCCAATCGTTGCTACAAAACGGTTTCCCTCTCGCTCGATCGCCTCAAGTCTCGCGTTTACTGTGATCTTCACGTCTTTGTCTGCAAAGACGCGTCCGTATGGTGCGTGGTTCATGCCACCGACGTCGACGCCAAACATGCGCTCTGCTGTAACCACTTCGAGTTTTGAACCTGACGTCGCCAATAATTCTGCGACCTGGAGGCCCTGTTCCTGTCCATGGTCGTCAAACAATAAAACTTCTGCCCCCGGGGAAACATCGCCAGACAACAGGTCCCAGCTTGATGTTGCCAGATCACCACCGTTACACATGTTCGGATATGGAAGACCGCCTGTGGCGATTACCACAATATCAGGGCTCTCTTTGAGCACGTCTTCCGCCTCGGCCAGAACATTGCAACGCAGATCCACGCCCAACCGTTCGAGCTCTGCAATGCGCCAGTCCGCGATCGCTGCCATTTCGGCACGGCGTTTGGTGCGGGTGATGAGCCGAATTTGACCGCCGGGTTTGTCCTGAGCTTCGAAGATGATGACTTTGTGCCCCCGTTCGGCCGACGCGCGGGCAGCCTCCAGCCCGGCGGGACCGGCACCGACGATCACCACCCGGCGTGGCGCCGGCGCAGCTGGGATGACATGCGGAAGCGTGGCCTCTCGCCCGGTAGATGGGTTGTGGATGCAAAGAGCCTCATGACCTTCGTAAATCCGGCCGAGACAATAGACGGCACCGACGCAGGGGCGAATGCGGTCTTCCTGTCCATCAATCACCTTTTGGACAAGGTGGGGGTCGGCAAGTTGTGGACGGGTTAAACCAACCATATCGAGCTGCCCGGAAGCCACTGCATGACGCGCATTGGATACATCGTTGATCCGTGCTGCATGGAACACAGGGACGCCAGTTTCGGTTTTGATCCGCGCTGCGGCTGCAAGGTGAGGCATTGTTGGCATGCCCTGAATGGGCAAATAGTCCGTCAGCTTGTTGTCGGTTTCAATCAGGCCTCTGTTGACGTTCAGAAAGTCTATTTTGCCCGTGGCAGCAATCAATCGTGCAATCTCTACCCCCTCTTCAACACTCAGTCGCCCGGCCTCTACTTCATCAGCCGTAAGGCGCATGCCCACAACAAAACCTGGACCAACCCTTTCCCGGACTGCATCAATCACGTCCATTGTGAGACGCAATCGGTTTTCAAGCGCACCACCATAGGCATCTTCACGGTCGTTCAGCGATGGCGACCAGAAACTGTCCAGCAAATGGCCTGATGCATAGAGTTCGATCCCATCTAGCCCCGCCTCCTTCATTCGCTCCGCTGCATCGGCAAAGCGTGACACAATGCGTGCAAGGTCCCATTCTTCCGCCGGTTTGGGAAACGCTCGATGGGCCGGTTCGCGGATACGCGAAGTTGAAACGACCGGCAACCAATCTGAGTGGTTCCACCCGGTGCGCCTGCCAAGATGGGTCAGTTGAATCATCACTTTGCAATCGTGCTGATGGCAATCGTCCACCAGCGCACGCATCCAGGGAACAATTTCATCACGCCATAGCTGCAGGTTTCCAAAAGCAGCCGGGCTGTCCTCTGCCACCAGTGCCGATCCGGCCGTCATGGTCATCGCACAGCCACCCCTGGCCTTTTCTCGATGGTACAATCGATAGCGGTCCTTGGGCATCCCGTCCTGCGAATAGGCAGGTTCATGAGCCGTAGAAAAGATGCGGTTCTTCAGGGTTAAATGTCTTAATTGATACGGTTGAAGAAGGGGGTCGTTTAGCATGCCGCAATTCCAGTGCTGTTGCGCATGGCACATTAAGACACTCAGTCCATTTAGCAATATTCCAACCCGCTCGCGATTGGAAAAACCAGACTGCTCAGAACGCTTCGCAACCTGTGACTTGGAATTGTCCCGTTGAACCTGGCACCGGTATCATTTTTTTGCAGCCAGAAATCTCAATGCAAAGGTTGCATTCGGCCTTCTGAGACCGTTTTGGGTGCAAATCCTCTCCGGTCACCATGACTCTATAAAGGGATGGCGCACCGCCAAACGATTGGTCATAGTCTTAAATAGCCAAGGTTTTATTTGGTGATTGCCGGAGACAAACACGATGAAAATGCGATCTGTCCTGAAAAAAGTCGTTTGGCGACTTTTGGTCGAACGGCAAATTTCTTATCGATGGCTCAGGGTTGAATTTGATCTGGACGACACAAAACTTGAAGCACTCCGGCACGAGCTTATCATCGTGCGGGGATGGGCAATGGACCGGGATGGCGAATTTCTGGCCTGGCGTGGTGGCCCCGATGTCGAACGGCCATCGGCTGTGTCGACATTCCAACCCTTAAGGTCGCCGACCGCGAGCGACGATGCAGCATCTGAATCAGAAGCCCGCGAACCGGACACTGCCGGACTGCCAGCAACTGAGGAGCTTGCAGCGAGCACCTCCGAACGGCGTCCGTTGACGGTAATGTTCTGCGATCTGGCAGACTCCACCGAGTTGTCCACAAAACTGGACCCGGAAGACTTACAAGACGTTATCCGGGCCTACCAGAATGTCTGTGCAAAGCTGGTCAAAGAACATGAAGGCTTTGTTGCTAAATTCATGGGCGATGGAATTCTGGTTTATTTTGGCTATCCAAAATCGTTCGAACGCGACGCAGAAAGAGCCGTATCCAGCGGACTGGCAATCATCGAGGCCATTCAATCCCTCAACGAGACCGTCGGGCGCGAAAAAGGCGTTGATCTGACCGTGCGAATAGGTGTCGCCACCGGCATGGTGATGGTTGGAGAGATCGTCGGTGAAGGGACTGCACAGGAACGCACTGTCATTGGCGAAGCGCCCAATTTGGCCGCGCGTCTGCAAGGCGTCGCCGGACGCAATGGCCTTGTGATTGGTGGATTGACCAAAGAGTTGGCACGTGACGCTTTCGTTTACGAGGATTTGGGTGCCCGTGATCTGAAAGGTATCAGCGGGCAGGTACAGGTCTGGGGTGTTGTTGGGCATTCCGAGGATCACATCACCGATTCCGATGATCGCGATACCGACGGCGCAGCGGACGTCCCAGAGTTGATCGGTCGGGACGAGGAGGCCGGACTTTTACGCCGAGCCTGGGCAAGCACCCGTGAAGAAGGGCGTGGTCAGGTTGTTACCATCAGCGGTGAAGCAGGCATCGGCAAAAGCGTCCTGATTGATGGATTGAGGGCCGAGGCACGCAATGGGGATATGCTAAGCGCAACATTTCGATGTTCCCCCTATCACACCAGCAGCACGCTTTACCCAATGATTGCGTTCTTAAAGCAATTGACAAGGTGGCGCTCCGAAGACACTGCCGATACCAAACTTGCAAAACTTGAACGAACGCTTGAGCAATTTGAGCAGCCGCTGTCGGAGACGGTTCCGTTGATTGCTGCATTGATGTCCCTTTCTGTTCCAGAAAATCGTTATCCGGCAATCGACGTTTCACCTCAGCAACAAAAGCAGATGACGCAGGATGCTCTCATCTCGCTGCTGATGGAGAGCGCGGAAAACAAACCCTTGCTTACCTTGTGGGAGGATTTGCATTGGGCCGACCCTTCAACGCTCGAGCTTTTGGGACTGTTGATCGATCAGGCACCAACGGGCTCCTTGCTGATATTGGCCACGGCGCGACCCGAATTTATCGCCCCGTGGGCTGCGCGCTCACATATCACGCCAATCACATTGAACCGACTTGAACGCACCCATGCTGCGGCCCTGTGCGCCCGAATAGCTGGCGACAAGCTTCTGCCAGCCGAGGTGATCGACCACATCGTCGTCAAGACAGATGGCGTGCCGCTGTATGTTGAGGAACTGACAAAAACGATTATCGGATCGGAAATTCTGCAAGACGCCGGTGACTGCTTTGAATTGTCAGGTCCGTTGGAGTCCCTGTCGATTCCAGATACTTTGCAAGCCTCGCTGATGGCTCGGCTGGACCGCCTGCCACAAGTCCGCGAAATCGCCCAGCTCGGTTCTGTTCTGGGTCGAGAATTTGCCTATCAGATGATCCTCGGCCTTTCCAATATTCGAGACGCAACTTTGCAAGAAGGTCTGGACCAGCTTGTCGATGCCGAACTTCTGTACCAGCGTGGCCGTCCCCCGCGCGCAAGGTACGTTTTCAAGCACGCACTGGTGATGGACGCCGCCTATAACTCGCTGTTACGACGTCCGCGGCAACAATATCATCGGCAGGTCGCTGAATTGCTGGAAGCACAATTTAGCGATATTGTGGAAGCGCACCCAGAATTGCTGGCACATCACTTCAGCGAGGCCGGCGAAGTCGGTCGGGCAGTTGTTTACTGGCAAACGGCTGGCCAGAAGGCGATTGAAGGGTCCGCCAACCCCGAGGCAATCTCACATCTTGATAATGCGATTGAGCAGACTGAATCACTTCCTAAAAATGACGAAACGGCACTGCGCGAGCTCAAGCTTCAGACAATGCTCGCCGGACCACTGATCACCATCAAGGGATATGGTGCACCGGAAACAAAAAAGGTGTTTACACGGGCACTCGAGCTATCAAATCAGGTTCAGGACCCGAATCTCATATTCCCGGTTCTGTATCAGCAGTGGATTTCAAATGCGATCGCCTCAAAACAGGAAGAGGCCCAACAGCTTGCTGGTCAGTTTCTGAACCTTGCCAACAAACAGCCTGACGCATTGCCGCGGGTTCTTGGTCACAGGGTGACAGCGGTATCCTTTCATGTGCATGGTGACCAGGCATCAGCGAAGCTGGAATTCGAAAAAGCCGCCAATCTCTATGACGAAGACCTGCACGGTGACTCGACCTATCGCTTTGGACAAAACCCTAAATCGGCCAGTTTGGCATTTATCGCCGCGACATCATACATGCTGGGATATCCCGATCAGGCCAAGTCGCAGACCGCAACGGCTTTGGCGCACGCCGAAAAAATCAACCACGTCAATACAACCGCCTATGTATGTTATTACTGCCAGACAAAGATTGACTATTTCAGACGTGATCTGGATGCCGCAACAGAAAGCACTGCGCGGCTTTTGGCACTTGCGAATGAACATGGGCTAGCGCTTTGGCACGCTTATGCATCTGTTCAGGCGGGTTGGGTGGCTTCGATGCAGGGCGATCACAAAAAGGGCGTCGAGTTGGCCCGTGCCGGCCTGGCGGAATTGGCGGCAACCGGCACAAGCCTTGACCAACCGTTTGCCATGGCACAGCTTGGCGAGGTTTTGATAATCGACGGGCAGGATCAGGAAGCGCTCAAAGTGCTGGATGAGGCGATCGAGTTGGTCGAACGTACTCAAGAACGCCTGTATGAGGTTGAACTATACCGCATGAAGGGCCAGCTGTTGGCCAGTTCTGACCAAATTCGCGACGAGGCAGCTGCAGAAAAGAACCTGAAAAAATCAATAAAAATCGCGAAGACTCAAAGAGTCAAAATCTGGGAATTGCGAGCGGCGACCAACCTTGCTGACCTGTTACATCGCCAGGGAAAAACAGACAGGGCCAGAAAACTCCTCGAACCAATACATGGCTGGTTTACCGAGGGCTTTGATACCCATGATTTGAAAGACGCCGAAACGTTACTTGCTTCGCTCCGCAAGTGATCGCGCTGGAATTTTATCGACGGCGCGGTAATTATCGTTGGGCCGGGCCCAGGTTTCGACCGCATAAACACAACGGCCGCCAACAGAAGACCCTGTCAGCGACCGCAATATGCTAAAATTTCAAACCCAATTAATGATCAGGTAAAGTCGAATTTGGTAACTTTGTGCCGTTTTACAACGCAGCGAATTTTGCTCTTCTTGTGGCCAAAATCGTAATAGCCAGTGGCATGGAATACCACGACGGTGCTGCCATTATCTCTGTGATTGACCCGGTCGACCCGATTGAGCTTGGTGTGGTGTCCACCGGCTTTTCTGACCAGGCGTTTGGCGCGGTGCATGCAGGCACCTACTGCGTTTTCATCAGCATGCAATTTGGGATGATGGCGATATTCCTCATGACCCTTTCCGTGCTGATGCTGAGCAACGGCTGCGCCAAGAAGACCCAGGGCGATAACGCCGGCAACCGCAGCAGCGCGATCTCCGTCCTTATCTTTGGCCATCACCGGTTGAACGGCAATGCTGCCGGACAGCAAGGCTGCTGCAGCAATGGATGCGGCAATTTTTTTCATCGAATTTCCTCCAATTTTGCAACGTTGACGGGATTGATTATGTACGCATGCAACCGCCAAACCAGCAACCTGACAGCTCGCTCTAATCGGAGCAAGGTAATTTACAATTGCGGTGAATATGTCGCACCTCACCAAGCCTGCATATTACTTGCCGGGATCGGTGGTCCTCGTGGCAATGGCAGCAAAAACCTGATCCAGTTCTTCCGCCAATTCACGCAATTGCAGTTTGCCATCCACCATATAGGGAGCAAATACATATGTCGGTGTTTTATAGGAAAGCGTCGTACCGCCGTCGGCATTCTCAGTGATGTAAAAGCGGATAGGTGCTTCAATGCCGGCATCAATGCTGGCATCCAACATGCGCAGCGCATAATCGTTGCGATAAACCCCAACAATCATATTGCCGGGTATGACCAGTTTCCGGTTCTTTGCCCCTGATGATGCGCTGGCCCGCGTCACCACCCGCATTTTTTCGGCTTTCACCGCGCCGTTGAGGCGTTTGACCAAAGCGCGATAGGCCATTGTGGTTTCAATCACCACCCAACCTTCGCGCGGGGCCGCTGAGGCCGCATGAGCAAGAAATGTGGTCAGCAGCAGCAGACCGCAGGCGAGGACTTTTAAATATCTAACGTTGCTTTTCATCGGTCTCTTCCTTTTTCACAGCCCCACACGCGATTTCCATTTCGCCATCACACTGCTGCCGGCAAAGGCAAATATGCCCCACAGCCAGCCATGCAAACTGCCGGAAACTATGCCTCCCAGATAGGCGCCGATATTGCAGCCATAGGCCAACCGGGCACCGTACCCCATCAACAGGCCTCCGATGATTGCGGTGGCAATTTCTCGCCACCCGATGCGCAGCAGTGGCGCGAATTTTCCTGCCAGTGCCGCCGCAGCCATGGCTCCAAATATGATGCCAAAATTCATAATGGAGGTGGTGTTAGCGAACACGCTGCGTTCAACCGCAGCTGATCGACCGCCGGACCAGTAAGGCCAACTCAACACGTCAACTCCCGCAAAATGAGCTATTTTCGCCCCCCACAGAGCAAAGCCAGATGTGATACCCCAGGGACGTCCAAGCGTAAGAATCGTTGCCACACACACCAGGGCAAGAGCCGCGATGCCAAGACCGTGCGACCACGGTCCACCGACATATGACCCTGTCTGACGGCGTGGCTCAAGCGCTCCATGGGCGCGCAATTCGATGTGACGGGCAATCACCCAGATACCTCCGGTGATCAGCAGGATTGTCACAACAGCCCCCGGCAGACCAAAGCTTTTGATCAGTGAGAAACTTTCCAACCGGGGCAGACCCCGCCATGCCGGCAGGTTCCAGGTCCCAATCAACGAGCCGGCGATAAACGCAAACAGGGTGATGACCATGCGGCTGCTGCCGCCACCGACGGTAAACAAAGTGCCCGATCCGCAGCCACCGCCCAATTGCATACCCATACCAAACAGAAAGGAACCAACCATCGCGGTTACGCCAAACGGCAGAACCCATGCACCGCTGCGCAGACCAAGTTCTGAGAGTTGCGACCCGTAGGCAATAATAGGAAAAGTCAGCAGACAGGTCACGGCCAACAGGACCATCTGTGCCCGCAAACCCTGGCTGCGCCGTTCGGTAACGATGCGTCGCCACGCAGCGGTAAAGCCGAAGGCGGCGTGGTAAAGTCCTATTCCAGCCAGCGTTCCGATACAAACGGCGATCACGTACCGCCACTGGCCGAAAGGAAACGCCATTACGCAGACGAGGGCCACGCCGACCACAGCCAAAACCAACGGCGCCACCGGCGGCAGTGACAATGTCGGACGTTCGGGTTGGATATCAATCGCGGTCATGGTTTTCCAAATTCAACCAGCGCCGTTAAGGGCTTGTCCACATTGCCATAATTGTGACGGGGAGCCGATCAATTTAATGCGCATTTGCATAACACAAATGTCACGAGGGTTTATTTGCCCATCGGGAGGGCAAAATGTTGAGTGATCGAAACAATTCAACACCCGAGATGATGCCTGATGACAACCCGCTACGACATCTTCGACTGCCCCGTAACGCTTGCAGCGGACGGTGATCTTGAAGCCTGGAACGCCATGCAGTTGGGATTTTTAGCACATGCGGCGGTCACCCCTGATCATCTGGCGGCAACCATGGCCAGCGACGATGACTTTGCGCTTCCCCTGGTGTGCAAGGGGCTGTTTTGCCTGTTGCTTGGCCGCAAAGAATTAAACGACGTTGCCCAGCAGGCGGAGCGGGATGCCCGCGAACTGGTCAAAAGACGTTCGGTAACCACCCGCGAACAGGTTTTCCTCCAGGCGCTGAGCGACTGGAATGCGGGATTTCCCAAACGGGCCGGAGACCGGTTGGAACGGCTGCTCGCAGCAAACCCCACAGATGCGCTGGCGATGAAACTGGTGCAAGCCGTCCGTTTTGTACTCGGTGATGCTGTCGGCATGCGCCAATCCATCGAATCTGTTCTTGAAGGCATCGGACAAGACCATGCAGCCTATGGTTATGCGCTTGGATGCCATGCATTCAGCCTAGAGGAAACAGGTGAATATGCCCTGGCTGAACGGATCGGTCGTCAAGGTGTAATCCACTCCCCCAACGATGCGTGGGGATTGCATGCCGTCGCCCATGTCTATGACATGACCAACAATATCGATGCCGGTCTGGAATGGCTGACCGGCAGAACTGAAGCCTGGGCCCATTGCAACAATTTCCGTTACCACGTGTGGTGGCATCTGGCGTTGATGCATCTGGATCGCGGCGAAATCGAAGCGGTCTTCGCCCTGTATGATCAGAATATTCGCCACGACAAAACAGATGATTATCGCGATATTTCAAACGCCGCTTCCCTGTTATCCCGGCTTGAACTCGATGGCATTTCAGTTGACAACCGCTGGGAAGAACTGGCGGAGCTATCACAACACAGAACCGATGACGGGTGTCTTGCCTTCGCTGATCTGCACTACATGCTTGCGCTGATAGGCGGTAAACGCAAAGCGGCCGTCGGCTCCCTTCTTGCTCGAATGCGCAAGGATGCCGCGACCGAAGCAAGTGAGATGGACGCCATATTTAAACATCCCGGCCTGTCGGCTGCTGAAGGTCTGGAGGCGTTCGGGGAAGGCAACTACGTCACGGCATTGCGTCATCTGGCGGGTGCCCGGGACGCCATGCAGACCGTGGGAGGCAGCCACGCCCAGCGCGACGTCTTCGAGCGGCTGACAATTGAATCGGCCATTCGGGGCGGATACCTGGATGCTGCAGAACGGTTTCTGCTGGGTCGTACCGAGCGACGGGCGGGCAAGATGGATCGTTTTGCCACCACGCGCATGGACGAACTGGCCGAACTGCGCCTTGGCGTTTCCCGGTCGGTCACAATTCCGGCGGAATAATAATTTGAACGACAGGTTGCGTAGAAGCCGATTTGGCGGCATCTCAACCCTAACACCAACGAGGCATTAGTGAGCAAGATCATGGCCGAGCCAGCGATGCAGAAAACAGTGCGCGACCCGCGCCTGGATTTCTTTCGTGGTCTTGCGATGTTTATTATTTTCATCGCGCATACCCCACGTGATTTCTGGGCCCTGTGGATTCCGGCCCGCTTCGGTTTTTCCGATGCAACAGAAACTTTTGTCTTCTGCTCCGGCATGGCGTCCGCCATCGCCTTCGGTGCTATTTTTCACAAACAGGGCTGGTTGATGGGAGCCGCGCGGATCGCCTATCGGGTCTGGCAGGTCTATTGGGCCCATATCGGCCTGTTCTTCGCAATTTTATTGTTAGTGACCGCGTTTGATCAGGCCGGCATTTTTCAAAGCGAATATTGGCAAAGATCCTATGTCAGCTCTCTCAACTTAAAGCATTTCTACACCAAAACACCGGACCTGATTGTTGGCCTTTTCACGCTGACATATGTGCCGAACTACTTTGACATCCTGCCCATGTATCTGGTGATTTTGGCCATGATCCCCATCGTTATGGGCCTGTCCAGAATATCTCCATGGGCGGTTGCCGCATTTGTTGTCGGTGTGTGGCTGATCGCCAACCTGGAATTGTTCGGGGCAGAACCGCTGAATTTCCCCGCTGAGCCATGGTCAAAACGAAACTGGTTCTTCAATCCGCTGGGCTGGCAATTGGTGTTTTTCACCGGCTTTGCCTTCATGAGCGGCTGGATCAAGCCGCCCCCGGTTAATCGCAAGCTGATCCTGCTCGCCCTCGCTATTGTCCTGATTGCGTTACCGTTTGCCTATTTCCGGATCTATAACGCACGTCCTGACTGGCTGCTGCATACCGATTTAAGCCCCTGGTTTAAGGAACAGCGCAAGGCGATGGCACCGCTCATCGGCAAAACTGAATTCGGACTGTTCCGCTATATCCACTTCCTTGCGACGGCCTATCTTGCATGGGTCGCAGTCGGTCCTCTGGGCTCCCGCATCAAGAATTGGGGTCGTGCTCAATTTGTAGTCGACACCATTCGCAAGGTCGGACAGCAGTCGCTTGCCGTGTTTGTTTCTTCGCTGGTGGTTGCACAGATGGTGGGGATGATGTTCCGCATGCTGGGCACCCACTGGTATGTCGTCGCCTTGGGCAATCTCATTGGATTCTCTGCCCTAATTGCCGTGGCCTACAGCGTGGCCTGGTTCAAGTCGCAACCGTGGCGAAAACAAAAGGTGATCGCAACTGTCACGCCGGTTCCACAATCGGGCTCTTCAACTCTTCCCGCTGGCATTCCCGCGCGAAAGGTCGACTGACCCGATGATTGATAGACGTTCCTTCCTGTCCCTGATTGCCGCCCTGAGCAGTGCTGCTGCTCATCCGGCGTGGGCTGGCGGTGACAGTGCCAGCGGCGACAAGGCCAAAGCCCCGGCGCCGCCGATACAATTGGGACAACCGCAACCCTTTTCCCGTGACCAGCTCGTCGCGCTGGCAAAGACCCGTGCACAGTCCGATTACGTGGCACCCCAGCAGATTCCACAAGAGTGGATTGATTTAACCTACGACCAGTACCGCGGCATCGGTTTCAAACCGGAATCCGGATTGTGGAAGAACACCAAGCGCCCGATCAATGTCGAGTTCTTTGCCCCGGGACTGTATTTCCCCTCTCCCGTTTCGATATCAGTTGTCGAAGGGGATGAGGCGCGCCCGGTACTGTTTTCAAAGGACGTTTTCAATTTCGCGCACCTGGTACCGGACCTGCCCGTTGACGACACGCTCGGTTATGCCGGTTTTCGCGTGCGCACCACGATCAATGACCCGGTGCGCACGGACGAATTTCTGGTGTTTCAGGGCGCCAGCTATTTTCGTGCCGTCGGTGAGGGCCAGTATTATGGCCTTTCGGCACGTGGCCTGGCGATCGACACCGCCGAACCGTCTGGAGAAGAATTCCCGGATTTTCTGGCCTTCTGGATCGAGAGCGCCCAACCCGGGGCGAAGAGCTTCAAAGTCCACGCGCTGATGGATTCGCCCAGTGTCAGCGGCCTTTACACATTCAACGTGACAGCCGGGTCGTCAACAGAGATGGATGTGCAGGCCAGCCTGTTTCCGCGCAAAGAACTCAATCACGTTGGCATTGGTGCTGAAACCAGCATGTTCCTGTTTGATGAAACCAACCGCCACCGTTTCGACGACTTCCGCCCGGCCGTGCATGATTCAGATGGCCTGCTGATCGCCAATGGCGCGGGAGAAATATTATGGCGCCATTTGGCCAACCCGCTCGCCCTGCAGGTCTCAAGTTTCGTCGATAACAACCCGCGTGGTTTCGGACTGATGCAACGGCCCCGAGGATTTTCCGATTTCGCCGATCTGGAGGCCCATTATCACAAACGGCCCGGCCTTTGGGTGACCCCGGGCGAAGACTGGGGTGAAGGCTCCGTCACGCTGGTAGAAATTCCCGCAGATCGCGAGATTTACGACAATATCGTTGCCTATTGGCGCCCACGCACACCGCTGGCTGCCGGAACCGAACATCAGTTCACCTACCGTCTGACCTGGTGCGAGGAACCGCCCATCGACCCAACCCTGCCCCGGGTCGTCAACACCCGAATGGGCAAACGGTTTTACGGAGGACGGCTGGTCACCATTGATTTTTCCAATGCCGATATCCTGCCCAAGGATCTGGATGAGTTGAGCGTCCACGTGAGTTCCAACCGAGGCAAGGTCACCAAGGGTCTGCTGCAACGCAACCCCGACACCGGTGGTGTACGGCTCGCTTTCACCTTCCACGCCAAAGAGATCAAGTCGATGGAGCTGCGTGCGCAATTGATGATGGAAGGCAAACCGGCCTCCGAAGTCTGGCTCTACAGGTGGACAGCATGAGTGCGCACGACCCCAAATTATACGCGCCGATGCCGGCTGCGACACCTTTACCGATGCCGATTCAGGATCTGTCGCGCACGTTCAAAGACCCCGGTTGCAAAAGCACTCCGCCACCACCCTTGCCGCAAACCAGCCTGTATCGCTGGGCGACATTATTACCGGCGCTGGCAACAACACTGGCACTTGTTGCCATTCTGGGAGATTGGTTCCGTCAGGGCGGGTTCGTTGCCACTGAATTGGCGATGATGGTGCTCGTCGGGTTTTCCGCATTCTGGATTGCGCTCTCGGTTGCTTCCAGCACCATCGGATTATTCTTTGGGCGCATATCCGCTCCCGCACCGCAGGCCGATCCGGACCACTCTCTCGACATCGCCCTGCTTGTGCCCGTCTATAACGAAGACGCCGGTGCCGTATTCTCGCGGGTTCAGGCGATGCGCGACGACCTTGCAGCGAGCAGCAGCCATCACCGGCTTGCTGTGTTTTTACTGAGTGATACACGCGACGAGACCATTGCCGGTCAGGAACAGGGGTTGTTTTGCGGCGATCCATTGCTGGTTCAACAGCCAGTGCCACTCTATTATCGCCGTCGCGCGTTTAACACCGAACGAAAAACCGGCAATATCCGGGACTGGATAGAAAACTGGGGCGGTTCCTGGGACGCGTTTGTTACTCTTGATGCTGACAGTTTGATGTCGGCAGGCACGATCGTCCAATTGGGAGACGAACTCGCTGCTGACCCCTCTGCAGGTCTGATCCAGACAGTTCCCCGTCTGATCGGCGCGGGCACCCTGTTTTCAAAGGTCCAGCAGTTTGCAAACAATGTCTATGGCGGTGCACTGGCACGCGGGCTTGACCGGTGGTCTGGCCATGACGGCAATTATTGGGGCCACAACGCCATTGTGCGAACCCGCGCATTTGCAGCCTGTGCCGGCCTGCCCACCCTTTCCGGAAAAGGTGCCTTGGGCGGCACCATAAAGAGCCATGACTTTGTGGAGGCAGCGCTGTTGCGCCGGGGCGGATGGTCGGTACGGCTGATGCCAAATCTGGCCGAAAGTTATGAAGAAACACCGCAGACCATTATTGACTATGTTCTGCGCGACCGCCGCTGGTGTCAGGGCAATTTGCAACATCTCAGATTACTGCTCACACCGGGCTTCACCATGGCGTCCCGGTTTCACATGCTGCAGGGAGCCATGGCCTATATTGCATCGGTTGTCTGGTTCGTTCTTCTCATCCTGTGGGCGCTGATGGGGCGTGGTGCGCAAGATAACGTCTTCCGCTATTTTGCAGACAGCAATCCACTGTTTCCACAATGGCCGGAAATGGATGCGGTAAATCGAGCCGTTGTGCTCGGCTTCATGCTGAGCCTGCTGCTCATTCCCAAGCTCTTTGGCATTGCGCTGACGGTTGCCCAAAACCCCGCACTGTCCAAAATGGGGGGCCGCAAAAACTTTGCCTTGTCGGCGCTGTGTGAAATATTATTGTCCTTTACCCTTGCTCCCATATTGATGGTGCAACATGTGCTGGCCGTTATGCGGACCCTGCTTGGACTGGATGCCGGTTGGACACCACAAAACAGGTCAACAGGCCAGTATGCACCGTTTTTACTGATACGTTTTCACTGGCTTGAAACCTGCGTTGGTTGGGTTTTGATTGTTGGCACCAGTCTGGGACTTGTTTCGCCCTGGTTGTTGCCGATCGCCGCCAGTCTGG
>CAJQPW010000068.1 GCA_905480295.1 uncultured Rhizobiaceae group bacterium
GTGGCGATCACCACTGGACCGAGACCGACCCTTACAGTCTTCCCCCGGTGCTCGGTGAACTGGACATGCATCTGATCGGCGAGGGCTCCCATCTTAGACTCTGGAACGCCTTGGGCGCGCATCTTGTCACCCACCAGGGCGTGCAGGGTGCTCACTTCGCGGTGTGGGCACCCAATGCCAGGCGGGTCAGCGTGGTCGGCGCGTTCAACGGATGGAACGGGACCTGCCACATCATGCGTCAACGCGGCAGTGCCGGCATTTGGGAAATATTCCTGCCCGGCATTGATGACGGCGAAACCTATAAATACGAGATTGTTGGCAGTGATGGTTCGGTATTGCCGCAAAAGGCCGATCCGGTTGGATTTGGCTCCGAACACCCCCCGCAAACCGCATCGGTGCTGCGCAATATCGACGGGGCAGCATGGTCCGATCAGGACTGGATGAAAACGCGCAATACCCATCACGCAATCGATGCGCCGATCAGTATTTACGAAGTTCACCTTGGTTCCTGGAAACGGGTTGCAGAGGAAGGGGGTCGGTCGCTTTCCTATCTGGAGCATGCCCACCAGCTGGTCGCCTATGCAACCGACATGGGCTTTACCCATATCGAACTGATGCCGATTTCGGAATTTCCGTTTGAAGGCTCCTGGGGCTATCAGCCGATCGGGCTTTATGCACCGACAATCCGATATGGCACGCCCGATGAATTTCGAAAACTGGTCGATGCCTGTCATGCCGCCGGTCTCGGACTGTTGCTGGACTGGGTGCCGGGGCATTTTCCTGAAGACCCCCACGGCCTTGGACAATTTGACGGGACGGCGCTGTACGAGCACGCCGATCGCAAGGAAGGCTTTCATCCCGACTGGAACACCCTGCTCTATAATTATGGCCGCCGCGAAGTGGCCAATTACCTTGTCGCCAACGCCCTGTATTGGCTCGAAGAGCACCATGTCGATGGCCTGCGTGTCGATGCCGTCGCGTCGATGCTGTACCGCGACTATTCAAGACAACCCGGCGAATGGATTCCCAATGTTCACGGTGGCAGAGAAAACCTAGAAGCCATTGCCTTTTTGAAGCGCATGAATGAGCAGGTGTATGCCGAACACCCGGGCGTCATGACCGTGGCGGAGGAATCCACGGCATTTCCAGGCGTCAGTGCGCCCACAAGCCACGACGGGCTCGGCTTTGGATTCAAGTGGAACATGGGCTGGATGAACGACACCCTGTCCTACATGCACGAAGATCCGGTGCACCGGAAATTCCATCATGAAAAAATGACTTTCGGCATCCACTACGCGTTTTCTGAAAATTTCATCCTGCCGATCAGTCACGATGAAGTCGTGCATGGCAAAGGGTCCATGGTGAACAAAATGCCCGGCATGACCGAGCAGAAATTCGCCAATCTGCGGGCCTATTATGGATTCATGTGGGGACATCCCGGCAAAAAACTATTGTTCATGGGTTGCGAATTTGGACAATTGAACGAATGGAACCATGACAGTTCCCTTGACTGGCATCTGCTGGATCAGCCCTTGCACAAGGGCATGCAGACACTGATACGCGACCTCAACTGGTTGTATAAGACCACCCCGTCCCTGCACCAGCTGGATTGCCGGGCGGACGGGTTTGAGTGGATCGAACAGAACAATGCTGATGAATCAGTGATCGCCTGGTTGCGCCATGGACATCCTGACGACGCCTCAACAGATGCCGGTGGACCGGTGCTGGTCGTCAGCAATTTCACGCCGGTTGAACGCAGCGCCCGCCGCATTGGTGTGCCCCACGCGGGCTATTGGCGTGAACTGCTCAATACCGATTCCAACCGCTATGGCGGCAATGATCGGGGCAATCTTGGCGGCGTTGCCAGTCAAGCTGTTGCTGCAAATGGCCACGAACACTCAATCGAACTCACTCTTCCGCCCTTATCAACCTTGTTTTTCCAATTGAACCGGGAACGTTGAGCGCGCACACTTCTCTGAAAGGGAGAAAACTATGGACATGGAATCCCAGAGACTGTCTCAGCAAACCATGGCGTTTGTTCTTGCGGGCGGACGCGGCAGCCGATTGATGGAACTGACGGAACGCCGGGCCAAGCCCGCCGTTTATTTTGGTGGCAAAAGCCGCATTATCGATTTCGCCCTGTCCAATGCGGTCAATTCCGGGATCCGGCGCATCGGTGTTGCCACACAATACAAGGCACATTCCCTGATCCGTCACCTGCAGCGGGGCTGGAGTTTCTTCCGCGCAGAGCGCAATGAATCGCTGGACATCCTGCCCGCTTCGCAACAGCTCGACGAAGAGAACTGGTACAAGGGCACCGCCGATGCGGTGTTCCAGAACATCGACATTATCTCCGGCAACAATACAAAATATGTCATCGTTCTGGCTGGTGACCACATTTACAAGCAAGACTATTCCCTAATGATCCAGCAACACGTGATGAGTGGTGCTGATGTCACGGTTGGCTGTATCGAAGTGCCACGCATGGAAGCGACCGGCTTTGGCGTGATGCATGTCGACGACAAGGACAACATTCTCGATTTCATCGAAAAGCCTGCCGATCCACCCGCCATGCCGGGCAATCCCGACCTCGCGCTGGCCAGCATGGGCATCTATGTTTTCGAAACCGAATTCATGTTCCAACTGCTGCGCGAAGACGCTGCCGATCCGAACTCCAGCCATGATTTCGGCAAGGACATCATTCCCCGCATTGTTAAATCGGGTAAACCCGTCGCGCATCCGTTCAGCCGATCCTGTGTCCGCAGTGGATTGGAAAAAACACCCTACTGGCGCGATGTCGGCACGGTTGATGCGTTCTGGCAGGCCAATATCGACCTGACCGATTTCACCCCCGAGCTGGATCTGTATGACAGTGACTGGCCGATCTGGACCTATTCCGAACTGACACCCCCGGCAAAATTCATCCACAATGAAGAGGGCCGACGCGGTCATGCCCTGTCGTCGCTGGTCTCCGGTGGCTGCATCATCTCCGGGTCTCAACTTGAAAACTGTCTGCTGTATACCGGCGTGCGCACCCACTCTTTTGCCA
The DNA here is from genome assembly GCA_905480295.1 of uncultured Rhizobiaceae group bacterium. Classification (GTDB taxonomy): domain Bacteria; phylum Pseudomonadota; class Alphaproteobacteria; order Rhizobiales; family Rhizobiaceae; genus Pseudahrensia. Next base: position 3,050 of record CAJQPW010000068.1, read on the forward strand.
CGCTGAACGGGGTGATTGCGATGCCCTACGCTCAGATCGGACGTAATGCCCAGTTGACCAATGTGGTCATCGACAAGGGAGTAAAAATTCCCGAAGGGCTGATTGTCGGCGAAGATGCCAAGCTTGATGCCAAACGGTTCCGCCGCTCACCCGGCGGCGTATGCCTTATAACGGAAACGATGATCTCCGCGCTGGACTGAGTGATGAAAGTTTTATTTGTCGCGTCTGAATGCGCCCCCTTTGTAAAAACCGGTGGGCTCGCGGATGTTGTCGGAGCCGTGCCCAAGGCGCTGGAACCGCTGGGGGTGGATGTGCGGATTCTGTTGCCCGCTTACCCGGCACTGGCGGATCTGCTGCGCCGCGGAGAGACGCTGCTCCATCTGGATGATTTGTTCGGCGGACCGGCACGGCTGGTTTCTGTCCAGTCAGACGGCCTCAACGTCATCCTGCTTGATGCACCGCACCTGTTTGACCGGGCGGGGGGAATTTACCTCGATGAAAGCGGCACTGACTGGCATGACAACCACCTGCGTTTCGGTGCGCTCTGCACCGTTGCAACCCGCATCGCAACCGGGCAACTGACAAGCTGGAAGCCAGACCTCGTGCATGCCCATGACTGGCAGGCCGGACTGGTGCCATTGCTGATCAAACTGGCAGGTTCCGACCACAAGCCGCCCTGCGTGATGACCATTCACAACATTGCCTTCCAGGGACTTTTTCACTGGTCAACCCGTGAACTGTTTGCAATTCCCGACGAGCATTTCACCCATGAAGGTGCAGAATTTTATGGCCATTTCGGTTTCTTGAAAGCGGGGCTGGCCTATTGCGACAAGATCACCACCGTCAGCCCGACCTATGCCCAGGAATTGTTGACCCCGGAATTCGGCATGGGTCTGGAAGGCCTGATGCAGGCCCGGCAGCAGGACCTGAGCGGCATCCTGAACGGCATTGATCTCGACATCTGGAATCCAAAAACCGACCCGGCCCTGCCCGCGCCCTATTCGGTGCACAACCGGCGCAACAAGTCCAGGTGCCGTGCCGCGCTGGAACAAAAATTCAGTTTGCAGAATGATGCGGAATCGCCACTGTTCTGCGTCATCAGCCGCCTCACCCAGCAAAAAGGGCTGGACCTGCTGCTTGAGGTTCTGCCAGCGCTGGTTGAACGGGGTGGGCGGCTCGCCCTGCTGGGATCTGGTGAGAAGCAGCTCGAAGACGGCTTTTTGCAGGCCGCACAAGACCATCCGGGGCGGGTTGGCACCTTTATCGGATATGATGAGGAACTTTCCCATCTGGTACAGGGTGGCAGCGATGCCATCATCATCCCGTCACGGTTTGAACCCTGCGGCCTGACTCAGCTTTATGGCGTGCGCTACGGGACATTGCCGGTGGTTGCCCGCACCGGCGGCCTTGCCGATACGGTCGTCGACGCAACACCAGACGCAATCAAGGAAGGGCGGGCCACGGGCATACAATTCTCACCGATTGATGCGGCCGGTCTGAATGACGCGCTTGAACGCACCTGCGCCCTTTTTGAACGCAAACGGGTATGGCGTTCCATGATGGGAAATGCCATGCGCTATCCGGTGGGTTGGGAACAGTCAGCTCCTGAATATCACGACCTCTACCTGCGCACGCTCTCTCGATGACATGAACGGAACCCAGCGATGACACTGCACTTGCGCACCGGGCGCCCGCATCAGCTGGGAGCCCGCTTTGATGGAGAAGGCACAAACTTTGCCGTCTTTTCCGCCAATGCCGACCGGATAAATCTATGTCTGTTTTCACCCGACGGCAGCACCGAACTGGACCGGGTGCGCCTGCCTGAACGCACCGGCCATATCTGGCACGGCTACGCCCCCGGGCTAAAACCGGGCAGCCTGTATGGGTTGCGTGCAGAAGGCACCTATTCGCCGGAACAGGGGCACCGGTTTAACCCGAACAAATTGCTGCTCGATCCCTATGCCCGCGAATTCAAGGGAAGCTGGGCCGATAACAGTGCGCTGCTTGGTTATGTCGAAAACGCCGCCTCCCAAGACCTGTCCTTCGACCGGCGCGACAGCGCGCGTTTCGTTCCCAAATCGGTTGTCTCCGATCCGGCTTTGCTGAACCACATTGAACACCGGGGCGATGTCGACTGGTCGCATACGCTGATCTACGAAGCCCATGTCAAAGGCATGACGATGGAATTCCCCGGGCTGCCCGACACCATTCGCGGCAGCTATGAAGGCCTGGCAAGCGATGCGGTGCTCGATCATTTACAGCAGCTCGGCATCACCGCCATTGAGCTGTTGCCGGTCCATTCCTTCATTGATGACAGTTTCCTGGTGAAGCGAAAGTTACGCAACTACTGGGGTTACAACACGATCGGATTTTTTGCGCCCGAGCCACGCTATTTTGGTCCTGCGGGGCTGATCGGTTTTCGTCACATGGTGCAGCGTTTCCACAGTGCCGGGATCAAGGTGATATTGGACGTGGTCTATAACCACACCGCCGAAGGTGACCAGCGCGGGCCGACCCTGTGCTATCGGGGACTGGACAACGCGTCCTATTACCGCCTGATCGGTGGCCAGCCGCGCTATTACGTCAACGACACCGGCTGCGGAAACACACTCAATGTCGCCAATCCCCATGTCCTGCGCATGGTCATGGACAGTCTGCGATTCTGGGTTCAGCAGATGGGTATTGACGGATTCCGCTTTGACCTTGCCACCACTTTGGGCCGCGAAGATCACGGTTTTGACCGCCATGGCGGGTTCTTCGACGCCCTGCGGCAGGATCCGGTACTGGCGGATACGCGGTTGATCGCCGAACCATGGGACATCGGACCGAGCGGCTATCGCCTTGGCGACTTTCCCGCCGAATTTTCCGAATGGAATGATGGATATCGCGATACCGTAAGACGCTACTGGCGCGGCGATGATCACAGTGCCCAGGAACTGGGAGCCCGGTTGTTGGGTTCGGCAGGGCAATTTGACCGGGGGGGACGACGGGCATGGAGTTCGGTCAATTTCATCACCTCCCATGATGGTTTCACCCTGGCTGATGTGACCCGTTACAACGAGCGTCACAACGCCGCCAATGGTGAAAACGGCGCCGATGGGCACCACAGCAATTTTAGCGACAATTGCGGCGTTGAAGGCGATACGACCGACACGAAAATCCGCAATCGGCGTGCCCAGCGGCAGCGCAATATGCTCGCCACCCTGTTCCTTTCCCAGGGCACTCCGATGATCCTCGCCGGCGATGAATTCGCAAATTCACAAGGTGGCAACAACAATGCCTATGCCCAGGACAATGCCATTGGCTGGCTCAACTGGGGTGAAGCGGATCAGGAACTGATCGAGTTTGTCTCCCGGCTTGCCCATTTCCGAAGCCAGCATCCCTGTCTGCACCAGACCCGGTTTCTGCACGCTGCCACCCGCAAGGGCGACGGGCTGCCCGATGTCGAATGGACGGATTTCAACGGTGAGAGTTTGCAATGGCGTGATCCGGGCCTGTCCAATCTGTGCCTGACCCTGCGCATGGCCGCCTCTGACCCTGAAGCCACCCATAATGATGATACGGTCTACATTGTTTTCAACCGCGATGATGAAGACACTGAAGTCAAACTGCCCGCGCTGCCATCGGGTCGTCACTGGGTACGCGCGGTCGATACCGCAGCGACAGATATCTTTGCGGTCTGCGAAGTCGATCCGCGGTCGATGACCGTGGCCCGCAACAGCGTGGTTGCCGCTGTTGCCATGGCGGATGAGACATCACGATGAGGCAGGCTACTGCCCTCGACACCCTCGCTGACGCATGTGGCATTGTCGGTGAATTTAAGGACCTGTCGGGAAAGACCTGCCCGACCAGCGTTGAAACCAAAAAGGCTCTGCTGCATGCAAACGGGCTGGATGTGGATTCACCGGCATTGGTCGCCGAAACGCTGCAGGATCTGCATAACACCCAGCGCCAGCGCATCGTACCGCCGGAAATTGTTCGTTTCGGCAGCGATCGTGTGCAGGTGAAATCTGAAGAACAGGCCCACTGGCACCTGGTGCTGGAGGGCGACGAAGCAGTTGTCGCAGAAGGTCGCACGGATTCGGACACCGGCTTCATCAACCTGCCCGACCTTCCCGTCGGATTGCACCGGCTGACGGTGACCCATCAGGGGCAGGTACAGACCTGCCGGGTGATCGCTGCACCGCAAAAAGCTCCGCTTATTTCCTCCATTATTGGGCGGGAAAGAATCTGGGGCATCACCGGTGCCCTCTACGGGATGCAGTCGTCGGACGCTCCGGGGCCCGGCCATTTCGGCGATCTGGCGGTGGCAGCCGAAAGCTGTGCGACAGCCGGTGCGGCATTCCTTGGCATAAATCCGGTTCATACGCTTGGGTGGACCAATGACGGGGTGATCAGCCCCTATTCACCATCCCATCGCGGCTTTCTCAATTCAGCTCATATCGATGTGGATAGTGTTCCAGGCGTTTACGCACGCAACCACCCGTCATGGTCAGATTGGCAACAGGTCCGGGGTGGCGCGGCATCTGACCAGATCGACTACGCTGACCATGCCCGATTGCATAAACCATTGCTGGTGAACCTGCATGGTGACTTCCTCACTGCGGCGATCCCTTCGCGCATGGCAGCCTATCTGAAGTTCTGCGCCGATGGTGGCGCAGCGCTGGCCCGGTTTGTGCAGTTTGAAGTGCTCAGCGCCAAATTTGGATCCGACTGGCGAACATGGCCAGATGAGGCGCAAAATCCGCCGCCCATCCCCTTGGAAACGCTGCCCTTAAGCGCACCGGAACATTTTCATGCCTGGTTGCAATGGACCGCGCTGCAGCAACTGGACGACGCCAGTCAACGCGGCAAGCAGGCGGGATTTCCACTTGGCCTCTATCTCGATCTTGCAGTTGGTTCGCGCCGCGACGGCGCGGAAGCGTGGTGTGAATCGGGTGCGGTTGCCCGGGACGTGTCGGTTGGTGCTCCGCCGGACCATCTCAGTCCCGCCGGGCAAAACTGGTCGATCATCGGCTATGCACCGCGCAATCTCGCCGCCACCGACTATAGTGCCTGGCGCACCGTTTTGCGCCAGACCATGAAAACGGCTGGCATGATCCGCATCGACCACGCGCTGGGTTTGAAACGCAGCTATTGGATACCCGATGATGGGTCACCGGGTGGCTATATCAATCAGCCGTTTAACGCCCTGCTGGCGCTGATCTGCATCGAAGCCCACCGCGCCAACACGATTGTGGTGGGCGAGGATCTCGGGCTTGTGCCGAAGGGGTTTCGTCAAGAAATGCAACAGCGCGGTCTGTATTCCTATTCGGTGTTGCAATACGAACAGGACAAGGCCGGCAATATCCGCAACCCCGACACGCTGCCACAACAATCGCTGATATGCTTCGGCACGCACGACACGCCGACCCTGGCTGGCTATTGCAAAGGACGCGACATTGACTGGTGGGAAAAACTGTCATGGATCAGTCCGATCGAAGCAAAGACCAACCACAAAAAGCGTGAAAAACAGGTGGACAGCCTTGCACGGTTGAGCCCGTCTTCACCGGTGGTCGATGACGACACAAACCGGCAACTGCCATCATTTGAGATGATCAGGACAGCGGTTCATCATTCGCTTGCGCATTCAAAAGCTGCCATGGTGAGCATCCAGTTGGATGATCTGCTTGGCGTGGTTGAAGCTCAAAATCTGCCGGGCACGATCGATCAGCACCCCAATTGGCGACGACGCTATGAATTGCAAGTGGCCCAATTGACCGGGCTTGCCAGTTTGCGGAAAACAGCGGAATTGATGCACGGGGCCGGTCGCGACCAGGATTCCGTGCATAATGAAGAAAGTAGGAGATGAAGATGGACACGATTGCAACAGCGCCGATTGAGGGACAGGTTCCCGGCACGTCCGGACTGCGAAAGAAAACCCGCATCTTCACCCAGACGGGCTATCTGGAAAACTTCGTCCAGTCGATTTTCAACGCCATCGGCGGGGCCGATGACAAGACCTTTGTGGTTGGTGGTGACGGCCGTTTTTTCAACGACACGGCGATCCAGACCATCGTCAAAATGGCGGCAGCCAATGGTGCCCGAAAACTGATCATCGGCCGAAATGGCCTGCTGTCCACGCCTGCGGCATCGCATCTGATCCGGCTGAACAAGACCGATGGCGGCATCATCCTGTCTGCCAGCCACAACCCCGGCGGCATTGATGAAGATTTTGGCATCAAGTTCAATGTTCCCAATGGCGGGCCGGCCCCGGAAGGCATCACCGGTGCGATCTACCATCAGACGACGGTGTTGCAGGAATACCGGATCGCCGATGTGGCCGATATCGGTCTGTCGCGCGACGGCATACAGGCTGTTGGCGCAATGCAGGTTGAAATTGTGGATCCGGTTGCCCGCTATCACGACCTGATGGAAACGCTGTTTGATTTCGACAAATTGCGGGCGCTCTTTGCCTCGGGCTTCCGCATGAAATTTGACGCCATGCACGCGGTAACCGGTCCCTATGCCACCGCCATTCTGGAGAAAGCCCTGGGCGCGCCAGAGGGCACGGTGATCAACGGCGTCCCTCTGCCCGATTTCGGGCGTGGCCACCCCGATCCCAATCCGGTCTGGGCAAAACCGCTGATGGTTTTGATGATGTCGCCCCAGGCCCCTGATTTCGGTGCAGCCTCCGATGGTGACGGGGATCGTAACATGGTTGTCGGTCGCTCTATCTATGTCACGCCATCCGACAGTCTGGCGGTGTTGGCGGCCAATGCCCATCTCGCCCCCGGCTATCAAGCCGGCCTTGCCGGCGTCGCCCGCTCGATGCCAACAAGCGCGGCCAGCGACCGGGTTGCGGAGCGCCTCGGCATCAATTCCTTTGAGACACCGACCGGATGGAAATTTTTTGGCAATCTGCTCGATGAAGGTCTGGTCACCCTGTGCGGTGAGGAAAGCGCCGGCACCGGTTCAAACCACGTGCGCGAAAAAGATGGCCTGTGGGCCGTTCTGCTCTGGCTGAACATTCTGGCCGAGCGACGGCTTTCGGTCCTGGAAATTCTCAACGATCACTGGAACACCTATGGCCGGGATTATTATTCCCGTCATGACTACGAAGCCATTCCGATTGAAGCGGGCAATGAAATCATGGATCACTTGCGCAACCGTCTTGCGGAACTGCCAGGTCAGGTTCACGGCGATGAGACCGTCGCCAGCGCCGATGAGTTCTCCTATCTCGACCCTGTGGACGGATCGGTCAGCGAAAACCAGGGCATGCGTATCCAGTTTGAATCCGGAAGCCGCGCGGTTTTCCGCCTGTCCGGCACTGGTACAGAAGGTGCGACACTGCGCATCTACCTGTCCCGCTTCGCCCCTCCCGGCGATGATCACGGTCTTGAAACCCAACAGGCATTGCGACAGGTTCAGCAGGCAGCCATGGCGATAGCCGCGGTGCAGGCCCATACCGGTCGCACCGACCCGGATGTCTGCACATGATGATCATGGCCGGGCTGCACTGAACAGGTGTGAGGAGAACGGATGCACGATCCGGCGCTGAAAATTCGAAGGGCAGTTGCATCAGATGCCGCCGGATTTGCCCGCTGTCTTGACGCGGCCTATCTTCGCTACAGGACACGCATTCCCGATCTGCCGGACATGTCACAGGGCTGCGCGGAAGAAATTGCCGACCACCAGGTCTGGGTGGTCGAACATCAAAACAGCATTGTTGCGGGTCTGGTGTTGAAACCGAAAGACACATTCATGATGCTGGCAAATATAGCGGTATCGCCGGAATTTGCAGGACGCGGCATCGGACGGTCGCTGATGGATCTGTGCGAGGATGAAACCGCAAGGCAGGGATTTGCTTCCATGCGGCTGAACACCCATGCCGGGATGAGTGAAAACATATCACTCTACCAACGGTTGGGTTGGACAGAACTTAACCGGGACCGCACGACCATTAGCATGGAAAAACAGATTGTCCGGTCGCAGTGATGGCCCCAACGGCCAGAAATCAGGCAGAATTATAGGTAAAAATCCGTGATTTTGGACCCAATCATTATTGTTTTGATCATGCTGACATTCCTGCTCGCCGGCACGGTTAAGGGGGTGATCGGTCTGGGGCTGCCCACGGTAAGTCTGGGATTGCTGACCGCAGCGCTCGATCTGACAACGGCCATGGCTTTGCTGCTCATTCCTTCGCTTTTCACCAATCTCTGGCAGGGTTTTGTTGGTGGCCACACCCAAACGGTATTACGCCGTATCTGGCCATTTTTGCTGATGGCGACCCTTACGGTGTGGATCGGTGGTCTGGCGCTGACGCGGTTCGACCTTTCCGGCCTGTCGCTGCTGTTGGGCCTGCTGCTCATCACCTACGGTCTGACCAACCTGCTCGGCTGGTCGCTCAAAATGCCCCCTGAAAAGGAGACATGGGCCGGTCCGCTTGCCGGTCTGGCCAATGGTATTTTGACGGGCATGACCGGGTCATTCGTGGTTCCCGGCGTCATCTACCTGCAATCCATAGGACTGCCCCGCGACCAAATGATCCAGGCCATGGGCCTGTTGTTCTCCGCATCCACACTGGCGCTGGGCATCACACTGGGCAGCAGCGATCTGCTGTCCCGCGATGTCGCCCTGACGTCCGCTGCGGCCCTGATACCGGCGCTGATCGGCATGGTGCTGGGCGGCAAACTGCGTCGGTACCTGTCGGAGGATCAGTTCAGGCGGTTGTTCTTCTGGGCCTTGCTGGTGCTGGGATTGTATATCGCCGCCAATGCGTTGCCGCTCGTTTTCACCGTTTGAGGCGACACCGTGCCGGCTGCTCAGCGGCCGATCATGGCGAAGGTGAAATCATCATTCAACGGACGGTCACACAAACTGGACTGGCCTTGAACATCAGCCGCCACCGGGTTTCCGCAGCCCATGACCTGCCATCAATAGCGCGGCTCAACCTCAACATGGGGAGATGTAACGGAGCCGAGCGAACGCACGGTTTCATGTACGATGATGGTAGAAAAATCCCGCTGCGAAACAACGTGCAATTCGTGGTCGAGCCGTTTGCCGGTTTCCGGTTGCAGCAGGTTCTTTGCGCGGATGCAGGCAATCTTTCCCTGCACGATCTTATCCAGATCCACGCTGCCCTTTTCAACGATCAAGTCCGCCAGGTGATCGAGGATCTCCTAGGCTCGATTCTCCAGCAGCTGGATCCGTGGCATGCCGATCAACCGTTCGTATTCCTTATTCACCCGGTGATACACGCCATGAAAATCGAGCACTGCCGTGGCCATGTCTCGGGAGATCAGATGATCCACAAAGGGATGGGTCAAACCATCGCCGGCCTTAACCAGAATATCACGCAGAATTGTGCTTTTTGCCAGACTGGGTGCAACGATCCCGTTTTCCCAACGGTAAATCGTCGTTGAATCCACCTGCATCATGCTGGCCAGCTGTTCTTGGGTCAGGCCGCGGTTCTTACGGTGCGTTTTTATGTCTTCAGGTTTCATTCGACATTCTCATTGTTTTGTGCGTGCTTTTTTTGAAAAACAACGCCTTGCTTCATGGGCAAAAAACATGAATAAAATCCACATTTTCGGCAGCGTAAAAATTTTTTCTAATTTTTATTCATAACCATCCCAGATTCAGTCGCTTATTTATAAATACAATGCATTTTTATAATAATTTTCTTTGCTTCGATTGCCGGTAAAGTGTATTTTAATTTCATCGATGCTCTCCCTACATTAAAAATGTATTTCTTGAGTTGGGCAGCTTGGGGATGAATATTTGAAGCAGCATTGCCTGTGCAATTTGAATTCAAAGACACAGCATTAGCTTTGGTTTTTTGCGGGACCGGTATAGGCGCGCGAAAACTCGAGCGTTTCGACACGCCACCGCAGGCCCTACCCAAAACTTAACAGAGCACCCTCGAACAGCAGCCCAAATCCGTACGTCGCCACTTTTCTTTAAGGCAACATGTAGCGGGCTTGCTCAACCACCCAAATTCACACCCCGATGCGACACCCCCTATGTTTCATTATGCATGATGTCGCGGCCCACAGATGGGCAGAAATTATTAAAGCACGACGCCAGGCAAAGCCCTTGTTTGTAATATGATTGAGTACCAACCCATCTAGATTCGATATTCAGCCCATCACTTGCAACCTATTGTGTATGGTGCCGCCCACAACAACAACTGCAGGAATATTTTTCTGGGGCCTATGGGGCATACGAAGGCTCAGATCCCCAGCTCCAAGGCAGATCAATCCGGACTGCTGTGCAGAAACGTCAGCGATCGCGGCCCACTATGGATGAAACGACAGACAGTGGTTCAAAATGGAACTCAATTCTGCAGCACGCGACCTACTCAGGCAAACCATGGGAATCCTGGTGCATGTTCAGGCTGGCCTGGCATTTTGTTAATTTTTTTGGAGCGGCTCTGGACGATTTGCGGAGAAACACTGTCAGCAGCCCTCGCTGTTGACAGTGTTTCTACCCGCCGTTTTCGCAGCGTCATTCCCCACTCTGCTGCTCAAACGATTGCCACTTTGCCGCGATTGTCGCATTCGCCGCTTCCCTCATGACGAGAGACCAAAATGATCCACCGCCACCCCACCACATCGTATTCAGCCCCACCGGGGATCCCTCAATCCATGGAAAACCAATAACGGTTTACCCGACGTCGCCAAATAACCTTTCCAGTTTGTAGAATCTCATAGTATCCACCACGGGTCCGCACGGAAAATTCAGGGTGCGGATACCCTAATTTCTGTAACTCGCGGCAGCAGTTAAATAGCGTTTCGAGCTGTTTATTTGTCATGATTGCTCTGCAAATTTCCATGTCTGCCTGATTGGGCTCAATCTAACTGTGCGATCTGGGGGAAACCACTGCACAAATATTCAAATTCAAAATTGGCAAAAATTGTTTCAAAAAACCGAGGAAATCAAAGCAAAATTCGGTCCCTGAAAGGGCAATTCCGGAGCAGCAGTGACGGGCGAAGAAAGAAAAAATCCATTCCAAAAATTGGCAAAACTCAAGGCGCTTTCAAACAGAGACAATACAACTTATTCGCGCATTGGTTGCGGCAGCAATTTTGCGATCTTCCCCTAAGATATTGTAAAAAATAAATAAAATTCAAAGCTCAGGCTCAATCATGGAATCATCGATTCGAGTTCAAACGGAAACCTGCTTCATCGCCAGTTCGGCAGGGAGAAAATTTGCGGCAAAAATGACTTTTTCCCAAGCCTATAATACAACCAAACCGTCAGTGTACCTGGCCAGCCGGCCTTAGTATTCTTCCAGGTCTTGCAACGTCATTGACTTGATCAATTCGGGCGCCGTATCGGTAGCAGGCGTGAACTCTGCTTTTGCCAGCACGATCAATTCTCCCGGTTCAAACTGAACAAAAGTCTGAACGCCGTGAAGGCGTAAATTCTCGCGGTCGCCCAGTTGACCGATACCGACAACATCATGCTCGCATTCGATCAGGATCTTGTCGCTGACGCCCATGTCGCCATACAATTCTGCACGCCAGTCAGCCTCAAAAACCCGGCAATATTCTTCCGAAACAAGGTCGCTCGCGTCGATCCTGAAATATTTTGAGACAACGGGAGCAACGTGCAGAAACTTACCCCTGGCATTGAACACCGACGTGGACGGGTCGTGTTTTACCATGTTTTCGATCAGGGGGTTTAAAACATGCCGACGGTTGAGCAGGATTTTGGTCAATTGCTGCTTGGCCCGCAAAGACGGCGGTTCATATCCCCCTTCCCATCTGGACACATAGGACTGTGTAACACCAACAAGGTCGGCCAGTTCAATCTGAGTCAGGCCCCGCTGGCGACGTGCATCACGCAACACCCTGCCCTGATAAAGGTAACTTCGATCGAGATCCAACGGCGGTGGATCAATTGCGGCGCTTAATCCTGACATTCTCCGGAACCCAGGTTGACGACAAGAACGTTGATATCCCCCATCATCACGCCCTAACCCTAAGATTTCAAATCATATTTTTGCAGGGTTGCAGTCAGAATGGGCAAAATCGGGGTGTTTACCGGTGATTTATCACCGAATCCGCCTCCTGATTTTCCCAATTCCTCTATGATGGCCTATGATTTGCTGAATCGGGCACAGGACCAGCACTTTGGACGATCCCTTTAAAATTCAAGATCAAAATTCGCTGGAAAGCGCCAACCCGCACGTGGTGCAGGCGTTGGAACACAACAAGCGGGAGGGTTTGAAACTTGCCGTTCAGGCTCGCTGGATTGCGCTTGCCATCACATCGCTGTTGCTGGTGTTAACAATCCAGGCCTGGGACGCCCTGTATTACCACGCCATTCTGGCTGGACTGGCGATCAACGGATGGTTGCAATTGCGGGCGGGCAAGGTTGGTCGGTCCCGTTGGGAATTGTTCCTGATCTTCATGGACGTGTTGCTGATGGTTTTTGGCATGCTCTATCCCAACCCGTTTCTGCTGGTGGACTGGCCGACGGCGACCCAATACAAGTTTGAGAATTTCAAATATTTTTATATCTTTCTGGCGGCCATTACTCTGGGCTATTCCTGGCGCACGGTCGTGGCGTTCGGTGTGTGGACATCCGCATTGTGGCTGATTGGCATGGTGTTGATTTTGTTACTCGGCACAACCGATGGTGCTTTGTTGGACGCCCTCCAACAGAGCGTGAAGGGCGATGTCAGGCTGCTGGACCTGATTGACCCCAACAATGTGCGCTGGACCGCGCGGATTGAAGAAGTGTCAGTCTATCTGATCGTGGCCGCCATTCTCGCCGCCCACTCGTTTCGCATGAACAAGCTGATCCTGTCCCAGGCCGGCACGACACGGCAACGCGCCAACCTGGCCCGCCATTTCCCACCAAGCCTGGTCGAGCGCCTGGCCGACCGTGATCAGGCATTCAGCGAGACCCGGGCAGAACATGTTGTCGTCATGTTTGTCGACATTGTCGGATTCACCCGGCTGGCCGAGCGGGAATCCCCGGCAGACGTGGTTGACCTGTTGCGCAATTTCCACCGGCGGGTGGAAGAAGCCGTCTTCGCCAACCATGGCACGCTGGATAAATATCTCGGTGACGGGGTGATGATCACGTTTGGAACGCCAGAGCCTGATCCACAGGACGTTGCAAACTGCCTGCTGTTTGTCGACACGTTGATCGGGGACATGCAGCGGTGGAACGAAGAACGAGAGGCCCGGGGATTGGCAAAAATTCCGGTTTCAATGGGTGCCCATTATGGATCGGTGATCCTCGGGGATATCGGCACAGAACGCCGTCTTGAATACGCTACGCTTGGCGATACCGTAAACGTTGCCAGCCGTCTGGAAGAAATGACCCGCACGCTGAGCTGCCAATGTGTGATCAGTGAAGCGCTGGTTGAAGCCTTGGAAAAAGATACCCCGGACCAGCTGGATCTGATGAAGCCCTATACAGCGCATGCAGACATACAGCACCTGCGGGGTCGGCAGGCGGAGATCAAAATTTATACAAGGTGATTTCACCGTCCCCTGTCAGTGTCCAACCCAAAACTAATTGAGTGATATCAGTTGTTTGTGATTCATTCGGATTTTCAAAGATTCGAAGGAACACACAATGGTTTGGACCGATACCACTCGTATCCGATATGATCGTATTGGCGGACGTTATTCAAGTGATTGCAATGATGAAGAATGGGCCTTGATTGAGTCCTTCATGCCTTGCCGGAGACCAACGGGGCGTCCACGAACAACCAACCTGCGCGATGTCTGGGATGCTATCCAATACATGGCTTCTACCGGCTGCCAGTGGTCGATGATCCCCAATGATTTCCCACCTCCGTCAACCGTGCAGCGGTATTTTTATGACTGGCGGGACGGTGGCCTGTTTCACCGTATCAATCATGCCCTTGTCATGGATGCAAGGGAACTGGAAGGCCGCGAGGCTTCGCCTTCAGCCGGCGTGATCGACAGTCAATCGGTCAAAACCACTGAAAGTGGGGGTGTTTGCGGCTATGATGCAGGCAAGAAGATCAAAGGCCGTAAGCGCCACATTATCACTGATACGATTGGTCTTTTGATCG
>CAJQPW010000069.1 GCA_905480295.1 uncultured Rhizobiaceae group bacterium
CCAAGGATGGGGCAAAACTTGTCAGTGCCGTTGCCTGTGCGCAGGTGCCAAAACTCACCCTGGTGGTTGGCGGCTCCTATGGGGCAGGCAATTATGGCATGTGCGGCCGGTCCTATTCGCCGCGTTTCATGTTCATGTGGCCGAACGCGCGCATTTCGGTGATGGGTGGGGAACAGGCCGCATCCGTTCTGGCAACAGTCAAACGCGAGGGCATGGAACGGCGGGGTGAAACCTGGACCGAAATCGAAGAAGCCGAGTTCAAACAGCCAATCGTTGAAAAATTCGAGGAAGAGGGACATCCCTACTATTCAACGGCCCGGTTATGGGATGATGGGATCATCCGGCCACGGGATACACGCCGTGTGTTGGCCCTGGCTCTGGCCACCAGTCTGAACGCCCCGATACCCGATACCAAGTTTGGTGTGTTCCGCATGTAGCACCCGGCGGGCAGCGGCGAGGCCACCAAAACGTGTCTGGCGGGCAACACTGGGACGACAACGTCGACCCAGTTCGGCATTTACGATTCACAAATTTTGCTCCGTACCTTAACGTTCGGCTATGTCGAGCGAATCAAAACAGGCCAAAACTGAGATCCGCAGGTTGCAAATATTGCGGGCAACGCTTCGTTTGTTGCGTCGACATGGGGCTGGTATCACGACGGCGCAGATTGCTGCGGAAGCGCAATGTTCCAAGGAAACACTGTATAACTGGTTTGGTGATCGTGACGGCATTATCCTCGCCCTGGTGCACGAGCAGGCACGCGGTATGCGCGAGGCGATGGAAGGGCGGTTTAACAGCCTTGATGGGGATATCGAATCCCGCCTGAAGTCCAGTGCTGCATTGTTGCTGGACATCATGACCGGTGATGCGGCGATAGCGGTTAACCGGGTTGCCATGGCGCAGGCCTGTCAGGAAAGTTCACAACTCGGTCAGGCTGTTCTCGCCGACTGGACCGAATAGGTGGCTCAACCTTTCACCCACCTGTTCCAGATGGGCAATGAATCGGGAGATCTGGCCGTACACAGCCCTCTGGAAGCCTTTGAAAACCTTGTAGGTCTGCTTGTCGGCGACCGGCAACGCCGTTTGCTGCTGGGGGAGGACGTGCGTCCGGACCCGGCGGCGATGTCAGCCATTGCAGCAAAGGCGGTTCAACGCTGGCTGATCTTGTACAAGCGCTGATGTTCCCATTGTGTTCTTGGTGCCAAGCCTCTAAAATCAGCCCCAATATCTCCAAGGACTGAGCATTCGATGCAGTTTTCCCCAGAACAGGATGCCGCGCTGGTGGCCGTATCCGATTGGCTGAAACAGGGCTATCCGCAGGTGTTTCGGTTGTTTGGTTATGCGGGCACGGGCAAGACAACGCTGGCGCGTCATCTGGCCGAAGGTGTCGACGGGGATGTGCTGTTTGCAGCCTTTACCGGCAAGGCCGCATTGGTGCTGCGATCGCGGGGGGCAAAAAAGGCCAGCACCATCCATTCTCTGATCTATCGACCGCGTGGCGAAGAGCTGGTGGAGGACGAAGACACCGGTAAAAGTGCCATGACACCGCTGTTTACACTGAACCGTCAAAGCCCGGTTGCCAGTGCATCGCTGATTGTGATCGACGAATGTTCGATGGTCGACGAAGACCTGGGACGTGATCTGCTCTCCTTTGGAACTCCGATTCTCGTATTGGGTGACCCCGGTCAATTGCCACCAATCTCCGGCGGTGGTTTTTTCACGGATCATGAGCCGGACGTGTTGCTGCAGACCATCCACAGGCAGGCGCGCGATAATCCGATTATCGACCTGGCGCAGATGGCCAGACAGGGTGAAACCCTTCCCTATGGCGACTACTCCGCCAGCCGTGTGATCCACCGCAGCGATGTTGACCAGGGCGAGGTGCTTGCCGCTGACCAGGTTCTGGTCGGGATCAACAAGACCCGCCGCCGCTATAATCAGCGTCTGCGCGACCTGCGCGATTTTCAGGGGGCCTTGCCCGCGTCCGGGGACAAGCTGGTGGCCTTGCGCAACGACCCCGCCAAGGGGCTTCTCAATGGTTCGCTTTGGCAGGTGATGTCGGCGGTCAACAGTTCAAAACCGTTTATGAACTTGCTGATCGCCTCAGAAGATGACGGCATGGAGAGAATGTCCGCCAAGATCAGGGTGTTGAAAGCAGCGTTTGAAAATCCTGACGAAGAAGTGCCCTGGCAGATGAAACGGCGCTATGACGATTTTGACTATGGCTATGCGCTCACCGTGCACAAGGCGCAGGGGTCGCAATGGGACAACGTTTATTTGTTCGACGAGAGCTGGGCGTTTCGCGAACACCGTCAAAGATGGCTGTATACGGCGATTACCCGCGCAGCTGAAAAAATTACCATTGTCAGGTAGTTGAATACTCGAAATTCTTGGTTAATCGGTTGTTAACAAAAGAAGCGCAGGCTGAATTCATTAGAATACTCGGAGATTTATTGAGTGACGGTTCTTGTATTGAACCGGTTCTAAACTGCGCTCGCAGGAGCATCAAAACCTTCCCGTGAGTCTGGTTGTTGAACCGGCAACGGAGGTTGAAATGAGCAAACACATCTTTCATTGCGTGCAGACGATTGGCATGGCCGCGGTTTTTCTGTGCCTGTTGTCGGTCAATGCGGCCAGTTATGCGGGGGTCAGGGTCTGCGGTGAACGCGTGAAAATGACCAAATTTCTCAACGGGAAATTTCAGGAAACCCCGCGCGCAGTCGGTGTATCGACGACCGGAAAGTCTGTATTGGAAGTCTATACGTCGGCAGAAGGAAGCTGGACGGTGCTGATGACAACGACAACGGGGCTGGCGTGCATCATGGGTGCCGGCCATTCCTGGCAGGATCGGGACCAGGCACAATATCTTCCCAAGAGCTGATGCCACAGCGCCCGGTAAAACAGTCCTTTGTTAAAGCCCCATTGAGCGGGCTGGCGCGTCAAACGATCCGGCAAGCAGGCCCAATCCCATGGCGGTCAGGACCAGACCACCCAGCAGAGGCAGGCCATAGAGCAATGTGGTCGCTGCCACGCCTGATGACCCCAGCAAGCGCACCGCCAGACCGCGGGCACCAACTGACGCGATTGCCAGTGCCGATACGGTGATCGCAGTGCCCACCGACATGGCCAATACCGCCAGAACACCTGCCCATTCCACGTGGGAAAACCGGGCAAAGACCAGCACCAGCACAGCGCCTGAACAGGGG
>CAJQPW010000070.1 GCA_905480295.1 uncultured Rhizobiaceae group bacterium
AACGGCGTAGGAGCCGACCACGCAGAAAACCAAAATGCCGGTCAACAAGCCGGGCCGCGGCAATTGTGTGATCATGGCGATATATCGCACCGTGCTCCACATCAGCGCCAGCATCAGGACATTGGCGACCAGATAGGCTGCGATAATGCCATAGGCAATTTCGGGCGCGTTCTGAAACAGGAGTGGACCGGGTTGCAGGGAATGAATGGTCAGAGCGCCGATGAGAATGGCTTCAGTCACTGAACCGGGTATGCCCATGGTGATCAGTGGAATGAGTGCGCCTCCAATCGACGCGTTGTTGGCGGTCTCTCCAGAAACAACACCGGGCTCATGGCCCGATCCAAATTTTTCCGGTTCCTTGGAAAGCTGCCGAGTCGTTGTATAGGAAACAAGTGCTGCGATGTTGCCACCGATGCCAGGCAGCAGGCCAATCCACGTGCCGATGACACCAGAGCGGACCATATTGGCGCCATGTTGGCGCGCATCATTCCAGTAGACCGGGAGTTTTCCCTTGGGCAGCTTAAAACCTGGACCAGGAGCAATCGGCGCTGCCGTTTCCTTCAGGATCTGACTGATCGCAAAGGCACCAATCAAAACCGGCAACAGCCCAAAACCGGAAAGCAGTGAGTCGATTTCAAATGTCAGCCGGCTCCGACCAGTGGTGGAATCTATTCCTGGCAGGGCAAATGCCATACCTAATACGGCACCCAAGAGCCCCTTCACCACAGATCCCTGCGTCAACGCGGCCAGCATCACCAGTGCCATCATAACCAGACCAAAATATTCCCAAGGCCCGAATTGCAAAGCGAATTTGGCGAGCAGCGGTGACATGCCAGCCAAGAAAAACCACGAAATGATTCCGCCCACAACGGAGGCCATGATGCCCAAAGCAAGCGCCCGTTGAGGTTGACCGTTCATCGCCAACGGATAGCCGTCGAAGGTTGTAACGATGGACGCTGGCGTGCCTGGCATCCGCAATAATATGGCGGTAATCAGTCCACCGGAAATACCCCCGACATATTCTCCAATCAAAAGCGTAACAGCATTGACCGGCATCATGTGAAAGGTCAGCGGCAGGGTCAGTGCGATGAGCATGGTGGCGGTCAGGCCGGGGATCGCGCCCACCACGATGCCGACAGAGGTTCCGACAAACAGAAAGAACAGATTGTCGACTTGAAACAGGGTTTGAAAGGCTTCCCACATGGTTCAACCCAGATCCACGAACAGAAAATGGGTAAAGACCAGATTGATTGAAACTGAAAGCACAAGCCCAAATAGCGCAAAGATTAGCGCCATGCGCAGGGTTGGTTTTGACAAAAGCATGCCAAGGACGACGACAAGCGCGATTGTGGAAATCACAAAGGGGGCCTGCAGGAAGTCCAGCGCACCGACATAAATTACCAGACAGGCAGGAACGCCGAGCGGACGAAACTTTGCCAAACCCTGCGCTTCAGTCGACGGTTTTTCTTCAGAGGCAGTTTCGCCCGCAGCCTGAAGTTTGCGCCACACATTGAGCAACAGCAGCAATGCCAGAAAAACGATCAATCCGCCAAGTATTTGGGGAAGCGCGGCTGAACCCATGGGTTCAAACCGCGGTGCAGGTAGCCCCATTGCGCCGTAAAACAGCATCCCGGCGAGGAAAAGCGCGCCAATCGCCAGATAGACGTCGTGCATTAGTGCTTTATGGCGCGAGATCGGCATGTTTGCACTCCGGCTTAAATTGAATTTGGAGCTTTGGAGTACCGGCCATCCCTCTTTCGAGCGATGACCGGTGGGAGAAATCAGCTTAGTTGATGGTTTCCGCAATAGGCTTCAAAGACGAAAGTTGCTTTTGGGCATCCTCCATCGCCGCCGCCCCGGGCACCCAGTAGGGTTGCAACGTATTTTCTTTGAAATATTTGATTATGTCTGGATCAGCGATGGCTTTTTCCAGCGCAGCCGAGATTGCATTTGCCTCAGCATCGGGCGTGCCTGCTGGAACCAGCCACCAGTTAGGATTGGCCCAGGAAACGTCATAACCGAGTTCCAGTGCTATTGGCAGATCCGGCAGATTGGGCAGACGCTCCTTACCGAAATAGACGAGCGCCTTCAGTCCCTTGCCCTGGGCGGTATATTCTGAGGCTGCAAACAGGGCGATATCCGCTGTGCCACCGAGCAACAGACGCAGACGGTCGGCACCGCTGTTTGCTGTTACATAACGTGTTTCAAATCCGCCTTGTTTGGCCAGCATGGCTCCGACGAAATGGGGAATTGATCCAATTCCAACAGCCTCGACCAGCGAGCGCGGCTCCTTTTTCAGGTGATTGACCACATCTTCAAGGGAGTTGAACGGCGAGTCGGCGCGAACCGCCCAGACAGGACTGCCACCACCGGTATAGCCGAGTGAACGGAATGCAGAGAGATCGTAGTTGCCCAGACCCATGGCAATTGAAATGAGCATTTGGTGGTGCCAGTGCACCGCCGTGTGGCCATCTGTATCGCCGCGTTTCATACGGCTGACCGCATTGGCGCCACCGCCGCCGGCGGCATTAACAATAACGAAGGGTTGGGAGAGCCAGCCTTTTTCCTGAATTTTTTTGCCCAACAGTCGAGCCACCGTGTCGGTTCTGCCACCTGGCTTGAAGGGCACCACAACTTCGATTGGTTTGGAGGGAAAATCAGCTGCGTGAGCGTCGGATTTTCCTGCAAAAGTTGTCAGTCCAAAACTTGATCCGAGAAGCAGCGCACATGCGCCTACCCCTGCCGCCAAAGTCCGTTTGTTCATCCTGGTCATCGTTTTTCCTTCCCGAGGGCATCAAAATAATTGGTCCGACCAATTTAGATTTATCTTGTCTTTTTGTCTAGACCAATATTAAATTGGGTATGGATGGCCGGTAAATCTGATTTTAAATCAGACACTTGTTCGACTGAGAATCGCTGTTGCCAGCGGGATTTGGTTGGGCATTGTGGAGATAAACCATCGTGCGCCATGGCCATGGGAACGCCGGACGCCGTGTTGGCCTTGTCTTCGGATCATTTGGTAAAAAATGCCGGACGGCCTACGGTTCGTGACATCGGACTGATAAAAGGAGATGGGCATGGCACGACGCTTTGCATTTGTTGGTTGTTATTCCGGCTTTGAACCCGGGCAACTGGGTTGGGTTGGATCAAAGCGACCTGGCGAAGGCATAAGCTCCTTCCATTTCGACGAAGCCAACGGAGAGTTGTCTGCCACCGGCCATGTCACC
>CAJQPW010000071.1 GCA_905480295.1 uncultured Rhizobiaceae group bacterium
TTCCATGAGCGTCAAGGAGGTCCTGCGCACCAAGGACTTCGCCCAGATGACCGCGACAGAATTCCAGCAGGCGAGACAGGAAATCGAGTGGCTGCGATTGCCGGTCGACCATGTAAAGACCCGTCGATACAGGCCTGCCACCAGGGGCAACAAGATCGACGCCAGGGCGATCCTGCGCAAATCAATGCCCACCGGCGGTGATCTGTTGTTGCCGCGTTTCAGGGAACCCAGAACGGTTCAGCCACCCCTGGTGGTGCTGGCGGACATTTCCGGGTCAATGAGCCAGTATTCCCGGATCTTTCTGCATTTTCTCCATGCCCTGACCGATAAGCGCAAACGCGTGCACACCTTTCTGTTCGGCACGCGCCTGACCAATGTGACACGCGCCCTGCGGTCCAAGGACCCCGATCAGGCGCTCGACGATGTTTCCGACCAGGTTGTTGACTGGGAAGGGGGCACCCGCATTGCTGAAACACTGGCCACTTTCAACCGCCAGTGGGGACGAAGGGTGCTGGGGCAGGGCGCGGTTGTGTTGCTGATCACCGATGGACTTGAACGCGCGCAGAGCGAAGAAGACCTCGTCCAGCTCAACAAGGAAATTGAACGGCTGCACAAAAGCTGCCGTCGGTTGATTTGGCTGAATCCCCTGTTGCGGTTTGACGGGTTCGAACCCCGGGCGGCGGGTGTTCGCATCATGTTGCCCCATGTCGATGAATTCCGTCCTGTACACTCGCTGGATTCGCTGAGCGATTTGTGTGCGGCGCTCGCAACGGGCCTTCGCCGTTGAATCGAACCGAAAAAGCATTAGGTTGAGCCCATGGCTGATCAACTCAATGATACTCTCCTCATCGCCGAGCAATGGCAGGCGCAGGGACGCGCTCTGGCGCTGGCTACCGTAATTGATACCTGGGGGTCCGCACCTCGCCCTGTGGGCAGTCACCTGATCATCGACAGCGAAGGAAATTTCGAAGGTTCGGTATCCGGCGGATGTGTTGAGGGCGCGGTGGTGTTTGAAGCTGTTGAGGCGATTGAAACGGGCAAACCGAAGGTGCTGGAGTTCGGCGTGGCCGATGAAACGGCATGGGAAGTTGGCCTGTCCTGCGGTGGTCGTATTCGCATTTATGTTGAACCGGTGACCGCCTGATGCAGGTGCAGATACTCCAACAGATCGCGCAGGCGCGTCAGTCGCGCACCGCCGTTGCGGTGGTCACGGATATACAATCCGGTGACCAGACGCTCTATCATCCTGACGGGTTGCCGGCTGATGAATTGGGGGCTGAAATCGACCGTCGCCTGCGCTCCGGCAAATCCGGTATTGTGAACCCGGACGAAAACGAGCTGTTTATTCAGGTCCATGTGCCGTCGCCTCGTCTCGTCATCATTGGCGCAGTGCATATTTCCCAGGCGCTTGTTCCGATGGCACAGGCCTGCGGGTTCGATGTGACCGTGATCGATCCACGCACGGCATTTGCAACGCCGGAGCGTTTTCCAAATGTAGACCTCCTGGCAGACTGGCCACAGGAAGTTCTTCAGACCCGACCGCTTGATTCTTATACAGCACTGGTGGCCGTGACCCACGATCCGAAGATCGATGACCTGCCGCTGCAGGACGCGTTGAAAGAAAAGTGTTTTTATATCGGTGCGCTGGGCAGCCGCAAAACCCATGGCAAACGGGCCGTCCGATTTGCAGAAAACGATATTGATGCAACGGCACTTGCGGCCATACATGCGCCGATTGGCCTCGATATCGGGGCGGCGAACCCGGCCGAAATCGCGGTCTCCATCATGGCTGAGATTGTCGAAACCCTGCGACGGGGTGACCAGCGGTGAAGTTTGGGCCGGTTTGTGTTGCAGAGGCAGAAGGCGGCATTGTTGCCCATGCCTTGGTTCTGCCGGACAGGCGGTTGAAAAAGGGGCATGTGCTGACAGCACCGGATGTTGAGGACCTCAAACGTGCAGGCCTTGATCGCATTACCATTGCCCGCCTGGGTGATCATGATGTGGAAGAAAACGAAGCGGCGCATCTGCTGGCCGGTGCCATTGCCGGCGGCCTGATTACCACCGCCGAAGCCTTTACGGGACGGGTCAATCTTTATGCCGGCCAAAGCGGCATTTTCACGGCCAACCAAGCCGCAGTCGACCGCATCAACCGTGTTGCTTCGTCCATAACCTTGGCGACGCTGGCGGACAGCACATGGGTTGAGGCAGGCCGCATGGTGGCAACGGTTAAAATCATTCCCTTCGCCGTTGAAAGCGAACTGACCCAACAGGTGGTTGCAGAAGTTGATGTTGAACCCGTGATCGGTCTTGTGGCCGCACAGGCGTTAAATATCGGTCTCATTGCGACCCGGCTGCCAAGCCTGAAACCATCGACCATGGACAAGACAGCGCGCATTCTGAACGACCGTCTTGGCCCGTCGGGAAGCACGGTCGTGGTGGAGCAGCGGATTGACCATGATGCATTATCGGTTGCCACCGCCCTGTCACAGATTATCGACCGTTGCGACCTGGTGATCGTTTTCGGTGCGTCCGCGATTACCGACAGTCAGGACGTCATTCCGGCTGGAATCGAACAGGCGGGCGGAATCGTTCAGTATTTCGGGATGCCCGTCGATCCGGGGAACCTGCTGTTGCTGGCCGAAATGAACGCAAAGACGGTAATCGGCGCGCCGGGTTGCGCCCGCAGCCCTGCCGAAAACGGCTTCGACTGGGTTCTCCAGCGCCTGCTGTGCGGCTTGCCGGTCGATGAGGCCTATTTGTCGGGGCTTGGCGTGGGAGGTCTGCTGATGGAAATTTCGGCCCGTCCGCAACCCCGCGAGGGATAGACATGAAAAAATCTGTTGCGGCCATTGTCCTTGCCGCGGGGCGTTCAACCCGCATGGGACACCAAAACAAGCTTTCGACCCCCTGGCGCGGGGTGCCGCTGCTTTCCCATGTGCTGACGGCTTTGGCATCATCTGATCTCGACCCTGTCATCGTGGTGACCGGGCACGAAGCGGATCAGGTCTGCGACCTGATCCCCGAGTCAGCGATAACGGTGTTCAACGGGGACTTTGCCAGCGGCATGGCGTCAAGTTTGCGAACCGGCGTTGAGCGGGCCGGGCAGGGGAATTGCGATGGGGTGATGATCCTGCTGGGGGACATGCCGATGATCACCACACCTCATATTGAACAGATGCTGCAGGCCTTCGATGCAGCTGATGATGATGCCATTATTCAGGCGGCCGCACAGGGCAAACCGGGCAACCCTGTTCTGATATCCCGCCGATATTTTCCGCAATTGATGAAGCTGTCCGGCGACCGTGGTGCAAGAGACATTTTGAAATCCAACGCGGCTTCGGTCGTGCGGGTTGAGATCGGAGAGGCAGCGGGGCAGGATTTTGATACGCCGGATGCTTTTGCCTCGCGGCCCGAGTAACACCGCAGCTGGCGCGCGCTGGCCGGCGCGTTCAGGCGACGGGGCCGAAAATTTCGATAAATTGGGATTTAAGCGCAACGTCGAGATCATCCATCGTGACCGGCAGTCCAAGATCTACTAGGCTGGTGACCCCGTGCTGGGTAACACCGCAGGGGATGATGCCCTCAAAATGTTCAAGTTCGGGTTCGACATTGATCGACAGGCCGTGAAACGACACCCATTTGCGCAGTCGGATGCCAATGGCGGCGATCTTGTCCTCAGCCACCAGATTGGCGGGCGCGGGTTTACCGGGTCGTTTCACCCAGACACCGACCCGGTCCTCGCGCCGTTCTCCGGTGACATTGAAACGATCCAGCGTGTCGATGATCCACCGTTCCAGCGCAGACACGAAAATGCGAATATCGGGTTTTCGCTTTTTCAGATCGAGCATCACATAGGCAACCCGCTGCCCCGGACCGTGATAGGTATGTTGGCCGCCGCGGCCGGTCTTGTGGACGGGAAACCGGTCTGGCTGTACCAGATCGGCCGTATCGGCGCTGGTTCCGGCGGTATAGAGGGCAGGGTGCTCAAGCAGCCATACACATTCACATGCGCGCCCCTCGGCTATCGCCCGGGCCCGGTTTTCCATCCACGCGACGGCATCGGGATAATCAACCGGCTGATCGGATATGATCCACTCCACCGGCAGCGTATCGGGGGCTGCAAGGAACTGGGTCGGCAGGGCATCGCGGGGAGTTGTCATGGGCGCTATGTGGCAAAGCTTGGCCTGTCATACAAGGTCAATGACGCGGAAGATGCTTTCAATTGCTGTAAACGCGCTTTTGTGCTTGTGCGGAGCCACCGGCTTTGTTACACCGCCGCGAACCAGTCAAAAGACGTGGCAAGTGCGGCCGTGGCGGAACTGGTAGACGCGCAGCGTTGAGGTCGCTGTGGGGTAAAACCCGTGGAAGTTCGAGTCTTCTCGGCCGCACCAATAATGTTTGAAAAATAGATATATTTCAAAATCTTAAGGGGATTTTGGATTTCTATATCCCCCAAAATATCCCCCACCAAATGCTTGGTACCTGCGCTTTTTGGTAGCCTCGCGTTGTATCATGGCCAGCTATCGAGAAAGCGCCTGTGACTTCTAAGATGAGAGCAGAACGTAAGCAGGTAGATCGGTGGCAACCCCCCCCTGTAACGCCCCCTGAAACCGCTGTGTTACAGGCCCAGGTTGATGGGTTGCAGGAACGCCTGGACGATATGAAGGCGATGCTGGAATTTTCCCAACATTCACCAATTCCAAAGCTGCGCCCCTGCTAAGGGCGTGGTCGCAGTTGATCCACATCATTGACAAACCAAAGCAATTAAACAAAATCACATCGTCGGTGCTTTGCTCCCCAAGTTTTAGCGCTGGCGTTCCTGGCGCAGATCTGAAGGAAGTTGTCGCTGAACAGGCCTTGGAACTGCGTCTGCTCAAAAAAAGCATGATCGGGGATGGGGGCGACGACGAATGAGATATCCTGCATCTGAGAAATTGGAGATCATCCGTATGGTTGAGCAATCGCATCTCCCGGCCAAACAAACCCTCGACAAGCTCGGCATTCCCCGCACCACATTCTACCGATGGTATG
>CAJQPW010000072.1 GCA_905480295.1 uncultured Rhizobiaceae group bacterium
CCTCGCCCTGCTCTTCTTCCAGCACTTCAAGGCCATTGGCGAGTGCACCAACCGGCGAAATGATGTCGTGGCAGATGCGGCTGGCAAGCAACGCCGTGAGATCGAGCGTCGAAAGTGTTGGTAGATTTGACATGATATTCCCCTTGTCCAAGTCCAGGAATCAGCACCAAGCAAAACGAATCGATGCATAAGATCCGTGGTCATTCGATACACAACCACAGGAATCCTGAAAACCCCGCACGGCTGGGCAATTGTGCTTCAGGTGTTAAACCGACAAACTTTCAAGAAATACCGTTTGGAAAGCTTTTGTTTACTCTATCGCAAACCTTTTGATTCAAATTGGAGTCAATTCCCTGAAACGGACTCAATTTCGTTTCATAAGTTTGCCAGCCAATACCTGTTAGCAAACCCAGTCATGCGTACCCGGTGAAGGATTTCCCCGAAATGAAACTGATCACTTACTTAAAAAAGCTGAGCACATTGAAACCCCTTGTTGTCGCCACCGCCCTGACGGTGAGCACGCTTGCCGGAGCGCCACTTCTGCCAGGCCTTTCTGTTTCTGCCGCGCAGGCACAGCAGACTCAACATTATTCAAGCAATGAACTTGTGAATGCCGGGCACCAGTTTTTCGGTGTGGCTTCAAGCGAACTGGCAACCGTCATTGAACGGGCTGTGGAAACCAACGGCCTGCCCAATGGATATATTTTGGGAGAAGAAGGTTCCGGCGCTTTGATTGCTGGCCTGCGCTATGGCGAGGGCAAGCTGTTTACAAAAAATGCTGGAGACCATCCGGTCTTCTGGCAGGGCCCTTCCGTGGGCTGGGACTTCGGTGGCGACGGCAACCGCACCATGATGCTGGTTTACAATCTGACAAATACGCAAAAGATTTATCAACGCTTTCTGGGTGTTAGTGGCTCCGCCTATCTGGTTGGCGGTGTCGGCATGACCGTGATGAAAAACGGTGACACAGTGCTGGTGCCGGTGCGCACCGGGCTTGGTGCCCGCATCGGGATCAATGTCGGATATTTGAAATTGCGGGAATATCCCACATGGAATCCCTTCTAGACGGTTCAAAATTTACGCTGATTTTCTAAAACAGTGGGAAATGCCTGCCAGATGTGGCAGGCTTTTTTTTGAACAATTTCGTCTTCTACGTTCGAAATTGGTTGGGTTGTCTCAGACGAAGGGTTTCGGTTCCAGTGCTTGAAAGTGGCCTCTTTTTTACGCTTGGCTTTTTGTGTTCAGCGCTGCTTGCGTTGATGATTGCACCGGCAATCTGGCGACGGGCGGTGGTTTTAACCCGCAATCGCATCGAAAGCTCGGTGCCATTGACGCTGAATGAAATCCAAGCCGACAAGGATCAGCTCCGTGCAGAATTTGCCATGAGCACCCGACGGCTTGAGGTCAACCTCGACACGTTGAAAGAGCGCGCGTCCGAACAACTGATTGAAATCAATCGCAAGCGGGATGAACTGCTGAAGCTGGAAGACCGCCACACCGAAAAAGTACAACGCATTGTCGAGCTGGAGACCCAGGGCACGGAGTTGCGCAACGAGTTGAAGGACCGCGAGGAACAACTCAACACCGCATCGACAAGTCTCGCGGCGGTGGAACTCAAGCTGGAGGAAAAGGCATTTTCCTACGAAGAACTGGAACGAAAGTACCGCTATACGGTGGACCAGTTCGACACCCAGAAGGTTGAGATGGCGGCGCGCGAGTCGCGGATGGATACGGTCGAAGGGGCTGCCCGCGAAGTTTCCAAAAGGATGAAGCAGGAAACCTCCGACAAACTGAAACTGTCGCAGCATCTGAAGTCTCGCGAAACAGCGCTGGAGAAAGAACGTCAGCGTTCTGAAAGTCTGAATAAGAAACTGGAGCGCCTTCAGGCTACTCTGGCCGATATGGAAGGCCGTTTGGAACGCCGGGATGCCGATATTGCCCGTTTGCGGGAACGGTCGGGAAGCTCTGGCGCCAAGGCTTCAACGCTGGACCAGGAAAATACAGACCTGCAGGCTGAAAACTTCAGATTGCAGGCCGAAGTCGCCCAGACAACATTACGGATGGAAGCGCTTCTCCGGGATGCTTCGCAGGAAAATATTGAAAATGCCGTCGCTACATTTGAAAGCGAACGCCGCGAACTGAAAGATGCCTTGGCCAAGGCAGAGGAAGAACGCGACGCGATCAAGAGTGAACTCGGTGCAGCCGAACTGGCAAATGGGGAAGATTGGGAAGTCGAACGCCGGGAAAATGCCGTGATGCGCGAGCGGATTAATGATCTCGCTGCTAAAGTCACGTCAATGACAGCGTCGCTTGAAGGCCCCGACTCACCGATCAAAAAGGCCATCGACAGTGCGGCTACCGCGACGGGAAAAAGCCAATCCAAGGGCAAAGCAGCTTCTGACGATCCGAAAAATCTCGCAGAACGCATCCGTGCTCTGCAAGCAGCATCTGAACAGGCCTAATGGCCCATAAAAAACCAGAAATTCCAGAGAAGGACTGCGCCACTTGCGGTCGCCCGTTTGCATGGCGCAAAAAGTGGGAAAAGAACTGGGATGAAGTTAAATATTGCTCCAAAAAATGTGCAAGCCAGCGCAACCCGGTAGCAGCCCGGCACTCCGGTGGCCCAGAAAAATGAGCCTTGTTTGGCGACTCTACCCATGGCATTGATGACCCCTCGAAAGGGTTCGATCTTGTTTGCAGAAGTGTCAAAATCACGATTTCTAATCCGTGTATTCACATGGATGTTTGCACTGGCACTGGTGATACCATCGCCAGCTGAGGCGCTGAATACGTCGCCGTCCATCGACATGAGCAAATACACATTGCCGGACGGTTCCCTGCCCGTCATCTGTTTTGGTGACGGAAACACCCAGGGCAAGGCCGACATCCATTGTGATGAGTGTCTGTCCGCATCGGCACCTTCAGCCGATCAGACGACCAAACCCTCAACGATTTATCCAGACCGTTCGGCTGCATTGAAGGCTGGCCGTACCCTTTCGGCGGACCTGGCAGGTACTTTTCGTGCTGAAAACCCCGCTCGGGCGCCCCCTGTTTCCTGAATATCAAAACCCTTTACAAACATGGACCGCCTGCCAAGCGCAGCGGCGATATTCGGAATTTAAGATGACCCATAAACTATTGATCGGTGCAGCGCTGTCTGTACTGCTAACAACCCCTTCACTTGCAGACTCCATCCGGATCGGCGACCTGATGATCCACAATCCCGTGGCCCGGGAAACGGCACCAGGAGCCAAAGTTGGTGCCGGCTACCTGATGATAAAAAACGTCGGAAGCCAGAGCGAGCGACTGCTCGGCGGCACTGCAGGATTTGCCGGCAAGGTCGAAGTGCACACGATGAAGATGGAAAACCAGGTGATGAAAATGCAGCGCCTGGCCAACGGGCTTGAAATCCCCCCCAATACCACCGTGAAACTGGTGCCGGGTGGAAATCACATCATGTTCATGCGCCTCCATGAACAACTGAAGTCAGGTGACAAGAGAAAGGCCACTTTGAATTTTGCGACGGCCGGAGAGGTCGAGGTCACCTTCGATGTAAAGTCGATCGCCCAGACCATGAAGTTGAAGCACAGCCACTGATCCAAATCATGAGCGATCACGACAAATCCATCAAAGCCGCAAAGCTGGCCACGCCCAAAGTCTATCAGTCCAGCGCGGCTGAATGGGATCGTCAGCGCAACCGGTCCCTTATGGAGCGTCAATGGTTGGATCGTTTTGCACAATCCCTCGCACCTTCAGGGCATGTATTGGACCTGGGGTGCGGGGCGGGCGATCCTGTTTCAGATTATTTTCTCACCCGCGGGTTTAAACTAACAGGCATCGACTATGCCCGCGCTATGATCGATATTGCACAACGCCGTTTTCCGCAGGGACGATGGATGGTGCAGGACATGCGCAATCTTCAACTGGATGATGTTTTCGATGGTATCATCAGTTGGGACGGCCTGTTTCACCTTACGGTTGCCGAGCAACGCGAGCTCGTCCCCCAATTCGGTGATCGTCTGAATCCGGATGGCCGTCTGCTGTTCACCATCGGGCCACAGGAAGGGGAAGTCACAGGCACCGTTGCCGGACAAACCGTCTACCACGCCAGCCTTGATCCCGAGGAGTACAGATCAATATTGGCAAACACCGGGTTCGACGCCATCATGATCGAAATTGAAGACCCCGAATGTGGCGGCCACAGCGTTGTCCTGGCCCGAAAGTAATCCGGGCCAGTTTCTATTCCAAAAGATCGATGTCAGCCGTTACCTGGCGTAGAGAGCCCAGTTTTCCTTGATCTCGTCCAGAATGGCTGGGTCGTCGATTGTCGCCGGAACCTTAAAGGGTTCGCCATCGACAACTTTCTGCATGGTTGCCCGCAAGATTTTCCCGGACCGGGTTTTTGGCAGACGAATGACCGGTACGGCAATTTTGAACGCTGCAACCGGGCCGATTTTCTCGCGCACCAGTTTAATGACTTCACCTTGAATTTCTTCGACCGGCCGGTTTACACCGGCATTCAAAATCAAGAACCCTGCTGGCAATTGGCCTTTCAATGCGTCGTTGATGCCAATGACGGCACATTCGGCGACGTCCGGATGGGCGGCAATGACTTCTTCCATACCACCGGTTGAAAGCCGGTGACCGGCAACATTGATGATGTCATCGGTGCGCGCCATGATGAATAGATAGCCGTCTTCATCCATGATTCCGGCGTCGGCGGTTTTGTAGAATCCGGGGAATTCTTCAAGATAAGCTTCATGGAAGCGCTCTTCAGCCTGCCACAGCGTTGGAAAACAACTTGGTGGAAGTGGTAGTTTAACAACCACATTGCCAAGGTCTCCGGCCGGAAGCGGTTCACCCTCGTCATTGACAATTTGAATATCATATCCGGGCATCGCCACCGTCGGTGAACCATATTTGATATCCATCAGTTCAATACCAACCGGGTTTCCAGCGATCGTCCATCCGGTTTCCGTCTGCCACCAGTGATCAATGACCGGCGTCTTTAAAATCCGTTCTGCCCAGTGAATGGTGTCGGGATCAGCCCGCTCACCTGCCAGAAAAAGCATTCTGAAGTTGCTCAGATCATATTTGTTGATCAACTTGCCTTCAGGGTCTTCCTTTTTGATCGCCCTAAATGCAGTCGGGGCAGTAAACAGGGCCGCCACTTTATGATCGGCAATCACCCGCCAGAATGTACCGGCATCCGGAGTGCCGACAGGTTTGCCTTCAAACAGAATGGTCGTGTTGCCCGCCAACAGCGGCGCATAAACGATGTAGGAATGACCAACCACCCAGCCCACGTCCGAAGCTGCCCAATAGACTTCTCCCGGATTGACGTCGTAAATATTTTTCATTGACCAGTGCAAGGCGACCATGTGACCACCATTGTCGCGCACAACACCCTTCGGCTGGCCCGTGGTTCCCGACGTGTACAAAATGTAAAGTGGGTCCGTTGCAAGGACATCAACACAATCGACCTGTGTTTCTGCCGCCTTGTGCGCGGCCACTTCACTCGCATAGTCATAATCACGACCATCGGTCAGATCGCAGGTTTGCTGTTTGCGCTGCAGGATCACTGTCGACTGCGGCTTATTTTCGGCCATATCGATGGCACCGTCCAGAAGCGGCTTATAGGCGATCACCCGTCCGGGCTCGATGCCGCAGGACGCTGAAATCACGCATTTTGCAGCGCAATCATCGATACGCGTCGCCAGTTCCGCAGACGCAAAGCCACCAAAAACAACAGAATGCACCGCGCCAATGCGGGCGCAGGCCAGCATGGCAAAGGCCGCTTGCGGGATCATCGGCATGTAAATCATGACCCGATCGCCTTTTCCCACACCACGATCAACCAGAACCGCAGCAAGGGCTTCAACCTCACTCTTCAATTC
>CAJQPW010000073.1 GCA_905480295.1 uncultured Rhizobiaceae group bacterium
GATGGGCATAGTGCAGAATCATCCGCCGATAGGACCACTGCGATTGAGTGACGTGAGAGACACCTTCCCTTGTTTGAACAAACTTGTCTGCAGACACCGTACCGAGGAATGTTTCCACCTGTTGACGTGCGGCGATGGTACGGTCCGGCGTTCCTGCCTGTTGTGGGGCCGGGTCACACGTTATACGACCACGCCAGGGAAACTGCGGCTGCTCAACGCCTCCATGCGGATCGGGCAACCCGTTTTCGGTGCCGATATCCATCATCACAAATGGGTTGAGGCAGACATTTAACCCGCGATTTCGAATGGCCTGAATGGCGCGCACGATACTGCCATCAGACGGCGTGCCACCAAAGGATGGTTTTTCTTCATGGTAAGAAACCGGCGAAACCTCAGATCGAGTCAGACCCGCAACTTCCCACTGATTGCCTGCCAGCAGGCTTCTGCTGGATACCTCTACCCGAGGCGTGATCTTGCAGTGTCCGGCTCGCAGGTCGTCTCCAAACCAGGTTACGACCAAGGCGATCTGGTTGAGATTGGGGCAAATGGCGATCAATTCGTCCAATGAGGCGATGAAGTCGGATTCCGCAATGGTCTGATGAACATTCAACGGTCGGGTTCTGGTCCAGCGCAGTTTTTCAACCACGGGCAAAGGATCATAACCAAACTCGGTGGCCCCCGGGATCAGATTGACTGCAAAGACATGATTTTCCAATGATCCAATCGGCCGGATGACCTCAACCGCAATTTGTGGAATGCGATTGCCGAACTCTGCCAGTGGAAAATCTTCAAACACGATATACGCCAGCCCTTTGTAGGCTGGTGCATTGCCCACTCCCTGTTTGGCCTCGATCAGACTGTCTGGCTGCTGGGTCTCATTGCCCGTGTGCGTACGGATCGTATACAGCGACTGCTCGATCTGCTGCCCATCGGCCCAGATTCGCCCCGTCTTCGCGATCTCTCCTTTGCATAGTCCAATCGCAAAATTGGCAAAGTAGCTGTAAGACCGAACCTGCGTTTTGGAACCACCGCCTTTGCCCCCTTGTGACTGGGTCTCAACACTTTGAACTTCAACAAACCGCGTGGCCCAGATGATCTCGCCAGAAATCCGCTGTCTCCCGTAAATCCGGGGAATTGCTGCCCCTTCACGCGAGGACAGAACTTGTGCGCCCTCCATGCGCGGTCCGACAATCGTGCGATCATCGGGACCGAAAAGTTGCTGGTCGACATAGGCACCGGCCATTGCACCAATCGCACTGCCAATTGCTGCGCCTGTGGGCCCCGCAATCGCTCCTCCAACCGCAGCACCAAGGGATTGAAAGATCACTGTCGTCATCAACGGGTCTCCATTTTTGATACCGCTGGAAAACGAAAAACACCGGCAATGCGTTTTGACCAGAAGCGGTCAAGTGGGCTCTCCACCACGCCACTTCCCTGATAGGCGTGAATGAACCGGCCAGCGTCGCTGACAATGCCGGCATGTTTTGCAGCTGATCGTGAGCGCAGTCGAAAAATCAACACATCACCTGCACCCGCTGCAGAGGGTTCAACTTCGACAAAGTGGCGCTTTGCCGCCCGCAGCAGCGTTTCGGCCCCATCGAGTTCCGACCAGGTACTGGAATAAGAAGGAACAGGCTGCGGCTCGCTGCCTTCGACTTCGCGCCAGACTCCGCGAACCAGGCCGAGGCAGTCGCTGCCCACGCCTTTTAACGATGCCTGATGCACATAAGGTGTGCCCAGCCAGGTGTGCGCGATGCACACGACTTTGGCACCGTCCATCGGTTGATCCATATTATAAATATCGCCTAGGGCACCAATGCGCTGCCGTCGTGCACCACATCAGTGGCCGCGTAGCCCAGCGAAAAATCTGCGCCGGGCATGTGCGGAAAACCTCGAAAATTCAGATGATTGGAAAATTTCTCTTTGCAGGTGGAAAATTGTTTGTCGCATCCTGCCGTGAGCTCAAACAGGTCCCCAACAGCCGGCACATAGGGCATTGATTTCCAAAACACGACCTGATCAAGCCGGTGCCCTCCACTGCCCGAAAGTTCAACTGATGAGCCGGCATTTTGGCCGCTGGTCCAATGCAATTGTCCATGACAGAACCAATTTTGCCCATGCCCTTCCAGGCCACTGCACACCAGTGTCAAACGGTCTATGACTTGCAACACCTCTCCATTGGTGCGCATTGCCGGAACATCCAGGTCAACACCGCAGCGGCTGTCGCCCAGCACTGCGTCGCAGTCGCGGGAAAATATTCGACCACTGTTTTGATCCAATTTGCTTGTCAGACCAAGCATCTGTGCCCGGAACAGATGATCTTCCTGGCTGATTTCGCCAAGCACAGTGGACTGCATCAAATGCTGCTGCGATGGGTCCGCCCAATTGACCATCCAGATCTCGACCTCTGCACCATCATAACGACCGGTCAGAATATCGGCATCCGTAATCGCGTCGCTGACCAGCGCCCCTTCGATTTCCTGATTGTCAATCGCAAGCCCCAGTTCTGCGACAGCCTATGATGCCTTGAAACCAGATGCAGCAAGGCAAACAAGGGTGTTTAAGGTGACATCGTGGTCATGGTCTGTGAATCCCAGGACAACCTTGTCCCGGCGCTTAACCACCCAACAGGTACAAAGAGTTGTCGCTTCAGACTGAAGATGCGCTGCAAGTTCGGGTGAAAACTGTCTCATGGACGCACCTCAATCAGGGAAATATTGGGAACTTGCCCGGCGGCAAATGCATCCAGGTTCACCGACAACTGCTCGGATAAAAACCGAACCGGCACATCAAAATCAAATCCAGCGGTAATTAGGGCGCCTGCAACCGGCGGTGTTACAAAACTGATTGATCCGCTTGTTGGATCGACAACAAATTCAGATTGCAGAACCTGTTCCTGGCCATCGACTGCAACCCGGACGGTATCTGCGACGGGCTTGGAAATCGGCCGTGTGTGCCCGTTTTCACCCTCGCCATACGACTTGATAAGCTGAAATTGGAATTCATCCCCGGTACCGATCCCGATCTGCTGATCCGACACATCGGGTGTTTGAGACGGATTGCAGGATTTCCAGTCCAGGGGGTCGCGAAACCGAAAACCAAAGAGCGGACCACGTCGGGCTTCGAAAAAGGCAATCACATCATGCAAGGCATCCAGTCCCTTGACCCCATAACCGGCATCAAATTTTCGCCGGGACAAGGACCATCGTTGATTGCGCTGCTCATGGCCTGAACCAAGGGTAACAATTTCGGTGCTTCGCTCAGGCCCACCCGACGAGCCCAATGATATGTCGACGGGAAACCGCACCTCATGGAAGGCAGGTGAAAGAGTCATAATTTTCCATTCTGCTCCAATTTATCAAAGCGTTCGACGACCCCGCCCAACGGCCCGGGCCAGCATCGTCGAAATTTGAGTTTCCGATTTACGAAAACCACCAACATCCGGCGTGTTGATATTGAACACCACGTTGACGGTCCGTTCCGGGGCATTGCCGCTCTCAGTTGCATGTTCACCCCGAGACTGGGAGGAAACTGCCGGGGAGGATGCGCTGACAGCCATTGCGGGCTGTCCGCGCGGCCTGAAGACGGTCGGATTAGACGTAAGTTGTCCCTGGGTTGAAGCGGTCGCTGTACCACCCTGTCCAGGGATCGTCGTTGACGTCATCAGGCTGGTAAAAAAATTTGATGCCGCCTGCTCAAGAGGCTTCATGGCAGCATCAAGCGCCAGTTCCGAAAAGCGCAACGCAATAGCCTTGAGTTGCGATTCCAGGGACTTGCCTTCCACAACAGTGGCTTTGATCATCGAAGAAAAGGCCTGGCCAAATTTCTCCGATTGTTGTTCGATTTCCTGCATCGCCTGCTTGAATTTTTCGGTATTGGCCTCAACCTCTACCTTCATCGTTTTGTCAGCTTCTTCCACTGCCGCACCTCATGGCTGGTTGTCAGGATAGCGTTCCATCATTTGCTCGATGTCTCTTCTGGAAGGCCGAGAGACAGCCTCCCATTGATAGGCCCGCAAGGCCGCGTTGAGTTCCTGAACCGACAGGGACCAAAAATCCCGGGGTGCCAATTTCAAGGTTCCCAGTCCGAACTGCATGATCTGATTCCATGGGAAATCGACCAGAGTGACGCTCATGCTTCTGCGCCAAACGTCGCGTTCAAAAGCTGTGATACAATCTGCACATAGCCAACAGCGCCCGCTTCCGCCTGCATCTCCTTAATTTCATCGTCGGTCAGCGTATGGCCAGCGCCCCGCAGACCCGCACCGATAATTTTCAACATTTCACCGGCGGTGAGCCTGCCCGATGTCAGATGCTGGGCCAGGCCGGACAATCCGTCCGTTCCCAGTGACGATTCCAGTTCAGCCAGGGCGCCAAGTGTCAGACACAGTTTCCATGTCCGGCCATCAAGGCTGACCTCAATTTCTCCACGGTGCCGGTTGACCATTATGCTGCTGCCGTAAACGCCATCGCACCGGCTGATTCCAAGGTCATTTCAAACGTCATTTCACCGCCATGTTCACCACCATATTCCAGCGACACGATCTGAAATGGACCGGATAGGTCACCAAAGTCGGGAAACACCACCAACCAATCCACGATAGCTGCGGCAAAGAACAATGACTGAATCTGTTGATCTGACTCCGTGTCCTTAAATATACCAGATCCGGCAATAGAGACCCGCTGCAAGCCGGCCCCGGCCAGCAATTGACGCCAGCGCCCGGTGCTTTCGAAGTCAGTCACATCCACACTTTGAGCGTTAAATGTTACCCGGCGCGAACGCATTCCCGCCACCGTAATAAAGCCCTGTAACGGGTCTGGTTTCACCTTCAACAGAAGGTCTTTGCCCTTTTGAGCTGACATATTGTGATCCTCTTATTGTCAATCAGGAAACAGGTTCAACCGTCGCGCGAAACCGCAACAATCCGTGCAGATTGCCAGTTGCTCCATCGCGCCGGGTTTCAGAAAATTGGTTGCGCAGCTGAATCAGCCGATGGTCCTGGAGGGAGAAGGATTCAGCCTTCAGCACTTTCTCGATGCCGGACTGAATGTGCATCACCTCCGCCCGACCCTTGGCCTGCGACCAGATATGAAGGGAAAATTCAACCGCGTCTCCATCCTCCGTCGCAGTGCTCCAATCGGTGGTGGTGACGCGCCCCAAAACCACATAGGGCAGTGCGCTGCGTTCAGGAATTTGATCAAAAATTTTGGCTGCACCAAGCGCAGCGGTCAGGTCCGGGTCGGAAGACAGGGCACTAAAGACCGCTTGTATCAGATCGCGACTGGCATCGCTCATGGTCATTCCTCTTCGATGATTGTCTGGATTCTGTGACCAGTCTGACTGTCCAGTTCGCCCTGTCCCGAAACAGAGATAAGAAACCGGTCGGCCCCGGAAATTGATACCGAGACGGAAACCGGCAGGTTGGCCAGGTCGAATTGATCCCGCAGCTGATCCGCATAGAGTTCAGTGTGGTGTCTCAACCGGGATTGCAGATCAGCGAGTTTCAGCAAGGACCTGCGATCAAAACCGACGGTGGACATGGCGATGCTAGCGGCCCTGTTCCTGGCACCGGCACTCGAGAAACCGGCCGGCTTCGGTCGGGTCGAACACCGTTAGAATGTCGAACACCCGTTCCCCCAAATGCAAACGCCAACCGCTGGCCACGTCGTCGCGAAAGCGGATCGTAATACGGTGCTGAACGGTCTCCATGATCTGTTCCCCCTGCTCATCCCGGTCGGCAGATAGTGGTTGAACCCTGGCCCAAACCGATGCAACGAACAGATGGTTTGTTGACATCTCTCCCAACCCGTCGGGCTGCTGATCGAGACGGTACATATCAACCCGGTGCTTCAACTCTCCGGGGTCGGCGTGGTGGCGCGCCATTACAGTTTCATGGTTCGATAAGCGGAGAGAAGAACGTCAACGCCCGGTGGTATTGAGACCGGTTGCTGCTGTGGCGTTACCAGTCCTCTGAATTCGTACCAGTGGGCAATCAATAGCAAAATTGCCCGTTTGATCGCATCATCTATGTCCACGCCAAGTTCCCCCATCCCGGCGGTCACATCCACTTCCAGACCATTGAACGCACGCGTGCGGTCAAATTCACGATCAAACTTTATGAGTGCCGGTTCTGTCCCCCGCACCAATTCAAACAGGGATCCATCAACGAGGTTGGGCTGCCCTTGTGCATCGAATGCCGTGACAAAGTCCACGCTGCGCACCGGTGCCACTCGCAGGGGCACGGTAAAATCGCAGGGAAAGCTGGATTCATACTGACGCCATACCTGCATTATAATTTTCTGCCCACACAGGTGTTCAGCATGCTGACGGGCGGCGCTCAGAAGGTCGGCGATCAGCACATCCTCATGGGCATGATCAATACGCAAATGATCCTTGATTTCGTCCAGACTGAGCGGTTCGGAACCGGGGGGTGTAATGCGTGCGATCGTCATCGGTTAAAGTGCCCTTCCTGGGAAGTTGTCAAAATCAAAACGGCCCCGATCAGGAACTGAACGGGGCCGTTGAGACGGGACACTGGCGGGCAGGTCTTGCCACGCCAGCGCAAGGCTATGCAGACAGAGGCCTAGCTGAACTTGATGAGCTTGATGGCGTCAAAGTCCTGGACTCCGCCACCAACCCGCTTGGTGATATAAAAAAGGATGTAGGGCTTCATTGAATAGGGGTCCCGAAGCACCCGGATTCCGGTTCGGTCCACCACCAGATACCCCCTGCGAAAATCTCCAAAAGCAATCGCGGTGGCACCTGAGGAAATATCCGGCATGTCTTCACATTCGACCACCGGAAAGCCCATCAAAGATGCATTTGAGCCGATCGTCGCCGGTGCCTGCCAAAGATAATTGCCATCCCCATCTTTTAACTTACGAAGTTCTGCCTGGGTTTTGCGGTTCAAGATGAAATGGGCATTTTGACGATAGCCCGCTTTCAACGAATAGATGGTCTCGATCATGACATCTCCGCCTTGGCTTAATGCAAAGCCTGAATCAGTACCGGTTGTCACATAGCCAAGATTGCCCCATGTCCAGGATTCCTCATCCACAGTCGGGGTATTCAAGAAACCACGCGGTTTGTTGATGCCATCACCGGTGACGAATGCCGTACCTTCCTGGGCTGCAAACACTGTTTCAACCTCTTCAGCAATCCAGCTGTCCAGATCGACTGCGGAATCTTCAAGCAGTGCGGGGGTGGCAGCGGGCATGGCGTAAATTTCCATTGCCTGGAACTGCAGCTCCGCCAGTGTCGGCGTTGATGTTTCCGGTCGGTTATCGGTTTCACCCACCCATCCAGTTTCCGCTCCTGAGGTAGCGAACGGTTTTTTGTAGGTGGAGGACGATATCTGCCGAACCGTCGACAGGGCACGAATTGGTGAAATTGCGGCCAGACGCCGGCCAATTTCGCTCGACAATTCTTCGGGCACCAGAAAACCGCCATCGGGATCCGATCCGGTGGAGAATGACTTCTGCTCGATTTGCCGCAGACCCTGTTCCTCGCCTGAGCGCAAATAGGCATCAAACCCGGATTTATGCTCCAACTGGTGGGGGGAGAACGCCGGGTTGCCGTCCAAGGACGGACGTCTGTGTTTGAGGATGAGTTGATCAAGGTGCCGCTTGTTTTCGTCGACGGCGCGGTCGATCCGATTGACCTTTTCTTCGGTGATCACGTCAGCGCTTGTGCGGCGTTCGATTTGTGACAGTCGATCATCATTGGCGTCTTTGAATTGTTCAAAGGAGTGGATGAAGTCATCAAAAGCGGCTGCCAGTTCCGGGTTCCCGCCCAGACCCTGCGCGGCCGCTGAACCGATATCATTCATCTTGGCCTCCGGGGCCTGTTGATTGTTGGTTGTCATGAATATCTCTCTCATGTGGTGTTGTGGTTTGGATGGATTGAGCCAGACAGTCGTCGAAGACGCCGTATCAATCCCTGATTGGAAATCCGTGCAGCGTCCCGCTTGCCGGCAAGTGTTGCGAAGCCCTGGTTGATGACAACGCGCGCCTCGCTTCGAGAAAGCCCAGCGTCCTGCGTGAGCCAGTGTTCAAATTTTCGAATGGTGGGCAGACGGCTGGGCGGCGGCGGTGTCAGTCTTTTTACCTGCGATACCCGTGCCTGTGGCAGCATCGGGAAGGTCACAATCGAAATGTCCCAAAGATCGGCCTGCAAAATTGAACGGATGCCGGATGTGCTTTCGGTCCGGCTTTTTTCTGTCCGAAACCCAATCGACAGACCATCGATCGCTCCGGCCCGCATCAGGTTGAGCACTTCCTGCCTCCGGGCTGTCTGCGAGACGATTCTTCCGCGCACATACAATCCCTTTTCGTCTTCCCGAATTTCTTCCCAAACCCCAATGGGTTCAGCCGGATCGTGTTGAAACAGCATGCGAATGCTGCCTTTGCCCCGGGTCAACAGGGATCGAAGGAATGCCCCTCGTTCAACCCTGTCACGTCCCAGATCGACCTTCCCAAACAGGGTGGCGTAACCGCTGAAGGTGCCATCATCGGTCATTTGGGCGATCGGCAAGGTGGCCCGTTTATGTTCAAGCAAGTGAGATTGATCCCGGTTCACGGTTGTTTCTTCCTTTCCCGAGCAGATTTTGTGGATGATCGCAGCGTGCCGCCCGACCAGCGCAGGGCGAGCCGCTGCAGGGCGCCCAATCCCCACCAGGCACAGGCGCTGGCAAAGGTGGCACCCATCAGGGCGATTTCGAAAGCCGGCATTTTCTCCAACAGGCCCATTGCATCGGCCAGTTTCAGTCCGGCGATACCACCAAAGATCAAACCGACAGCAATGCCGACAATCAGGCGCAGGATCGCCTCACGACGCCCACGGGGCAGAATGTAGGCGATCGAGACAAGGGAGCCGGCGAGCGCACCCAGGATTTTTGCAAACCACAGGGAGGGCGACACTTCGCCAAATATTTCCTCGATAATCGTTGCCACGAAACGGCGTTGGTGATGCGGCATCATGATGTCGGCATCTCCGACAACGGACTGTATCCCACCGCCTGGCGCTTTTCGTCATCACTGAGATAATCAGCACAATTCAACCGTCGCCAAACCGCTTCCCTCTCATCGGCAAGACCCTCTACCCGATCTTCATCAATCGCCAGCCGTGCTTGCCCTTCAAATCTGGGTTGCAGCCAATGATTGATCGAATCGAGCGTCCTGTTGATCAGGGGCAACAAGGTCTGTCGCGTAAAGGCCCGATTGGCTTCCTGATAGTTGGAATAGGTATTGTCGCCTGGAATGCCGAGCAACATCGGCGGCACACCAAAGGCCAGCGCGATGTCACGCGCGGCGGCGTTTCGGGCATCAACAAAATCCATGTCCCGGGGGCTGTATCCCATGGCTTTCCAATCCAATCCTCCCTCCAAGAGCAGGGGGCGACCGGCGCGGGTGGAGCCGGTATAACCATCCTCCAATTCCTGTTTGAGACGGGCAAACTGATCTTCGCTCATGGGTGATCCGGAAGGTGACGCATAGACCAGAGCACCGGAGGGCCTGGCGGAATTGTCGAGCAGAGATTTATTCCAGCGACAGGCCGAATTGTGTACATCAAGCGCCATCAAGGCCGCCTGCAAGGGTGGAAATCCCCGTTGGTCATCAAGCGGATGAAACAGGCTCAGATGCAATATCGCCGACCATCCGTCCTGATCCAGCATAATCCTTCTGCGGCTGTTTTGGACGCTGTGTTCATACCCTTCTGTCCAACCGTTCGACCCACACAGGATGCGCACCCGATCAGGCCTCAACGCATGCAACTCCCGGGGGCTGGAACCAATGTC
The DNA here is from genome assembly GCA_905480295.1 of uncultured Rhizobiaceae group bacterium. Taxonomy (GTDB): domain Bacteria; phylum Pseudomonadota; class Alphaproteobacteria; order Rhizobiales; family Rhizobiaceae; genus Pseudahrensia. The sequence continues at coordinate 9,797 of CAJQPW010000073.1, forward strand.
TACAAGTTCCACATAGGCATTACCGAACACCAGGAGATGACCGATCAACATTTCCATGAATTCTTTGCCCCCCTGCCTCAGGTTGGGGTGGTGCAACAGATCAAGAATGGGATGCTGGTCCTGTTCGACGACACCTTCATAGATCAGCAACGGCACCGCCGCTGCCGTTTCGGAGATCAGACGGACACAGCGAAATACAATCGGATTGGCCATGTAGCCTTTGCGCGCCATTGTCGCGTAATCCGTCTGCGACCAGGACGAACGCCCCCCACCCGCCAGGGCAATAAACCCGCTGCCGCTGCCGCTGTCGCCGCTGGCGAAGGTCTTTTGTTCGGTTGTTGATCGGGGCAACGCCGGTCGTGCATGCGGCACTTCCCGCGTCGGCATCAACCAACGAAGATAATTTTTCATTTTTGGGTTCCTATCGAACGGAATGTTCAGGCGCGTGCGCTAAAGCGGGCGCGCCCGGGGTTGTAAATCCGGGTTCAACAAAAGATCAGTCAGCGCCCAAACCAGCGCGTCCAGGCGATCAGGAGACCGGCCGGAAGAAAGCCCTTCCAGACCAAAATCACACATTTCATCTTCCAGTTCGGGCAAAGCCCCTACATGCGAAACAAGGCCGCGTTCATACAGATGAGCAACCGGCTCGGCCCGTAACCACTTGCCCCGGCTGGCTTTTACCTGTCGTATCGGCAGGTTGGGGCAGACATGCCGCAAGACGCTCTCCGCCATGTCACCCCCTTCATTGGTTTCGATAACCACCCGGTCAGCCTGATATTTTTTGTACAATAGCAGGACCATTTGGGACCATCGGGCAGGCGAAACGGCAGCCAGCGTGCGATCCTCCAAGATATAGCTCCTGCTGGCAGCACAACGGCCTGCAACAACAATCCCACAGGCATCCGATGTTGAATGCCCGGTAACAGGCGGATCACCCGCCACTACGATACGGGTCAGGGCCGGTGCGATGGAGCAGCGATGCCGTTCAATCACATCGCGTTGCCAGAGCGCGTCGTCCCTGTCCTCAATGATCTCGCCTTCCAATTCCTGACGCCCCAACCGGGTACCGCGATAAACCGCAACAACCCGTTCGAAAAAGGCGGAAGCCAAGTTGGCACGGTTTTCAGCCGTCGTCATCCGCGAAACAAGCGTATTCTGATCGTCCAGAATGGCTTTCAGCAACCCGATTGGCCGGGGTGTTGTCGTAATGATCTGTCTTGGTGCGTCTCCCAGCCTGAGGGCGAACTGCAGCATATCCCACGTGTGTTGGGGATCATTCCATTTGGCCAGCTCGTCACACCAGGCGGCATCGAATTGCGGTCCGCGCAATGCGTCAGGATCGGCCGACGAAAACACCTGTGCCACAGCGCCGTTTGGCCATTCCAACCGGCGACGGGAACTGGTCCAGATCGGTCGTTCCGCCCTTTTGTGCACCGCCAACAGGCCGGACGTCCCCTCCACCATCACTTCGCGGCCGTCGGAATAGGTTTCTGCCACCAGCGCAAGGCGACCGACCGCTCTTGACGTGAAATAGGGGTCGCCAGTTGCGACGCCCCGTGTCCATTCCGACCCGGCTCGGGTTTTACCGGCGCCGCGTCCTCCCAACAGCAACCAGTTTGTCCACTGGTCTGACTGCGGCAATGGCGGCAATTGCGTGTGTCTGGCCCATATTGGCCATCGGCAAATGAAGTGTTCCTTCAGCTCATCGTTCAGAATCCTCAGCAGGTCTTCCAATCGACCGTTCCTGAACAAGATTTCCAACAAGCGCGGTAAGCTGTCGATCGAGTTCGGCGGTCGACGCGGTGGATGATGGGGGGGCAAGATCATCAATTTTTGCTTTACGATGCGTCGCGGGACTGGACGCGCGTTGTTCTGCGCCGCCCAAGTTTTCCGTCAGGGCATCACTGGCGACAATGATTTCGAGCGTCTTGGCCAGGACGGATATGGCACGGGACGATTTTTCCAGATCCAGTTCACCTCCAGCGGAACCAAATTGATCCAGCTGGGACTCGAAAACCTCGATCAGGCGCTCCCTTAAGCGTGCGACCGAGGTGATCGATTTCCAATTTTCCGCAATGCATCGGCGCTCAGCCGCACCAGGTTGGTGCCCCAACACCCGATTCAACAGCTCAAGAGGTGCCTGCCAACCTTCGTGCAGCGTCCGAGCCGCTGCCCATTTCTTCGCTGCTGTATTGGACATTTCTGGATTCCTCCATGCCGGATCATGGCCAATCTCGACAAAGCGAGTAGGACAAAATCAACAGGCCTCAGAATGTAATGAATTATAGTGCGAGCCACCGTCACCCGTTTGCGGGCAAGGCGGAAAGGGAGAGGCGGATACCAGGTTTTGACATTGGACTGCTCAAAACAGTTTCAAGGGTTGTCGTTCGACCCACTGCTCCGATTATGCAGGAACTGTACCCCAAGACCGTACCGTGTCAATGACTATTTTCCTAAAATAAGAATTTTTTCCTAATTTAGTCCTTGTCGATCCAATCAATCAGGTGATTTTCATAATCTTCAACCGTCAGCCCGTCTTCTGAAATGGTTCGGCCACGCACGCTGATACCGGCGTCATGGACCGAATCTGCTGAGCCGGAGACCAAGGGGTGCCAATCCGCAAGTCCCCTGCCCTCGTGCAATCGCCGATAGGCGCAGGTTGACGGCAACCAAGGGTAGGACGCCACGTCAGCGGGTTCCAGTTTCACGCAGTCAGGTACGGATTGAAACCTGTTTTCATAGTCTTTGCAGCGGCAGGTCGTGGGATTAAACAGCGTGCAGGCAATGTTGGTAAAGTGGATTTCACCCGTGTCCCAGTCTTCCAACTTGTTGAGGCAACAACGCCCGCAACCGTCGCAAAGGGACTCCCACTCCTGCGTCGTCATTTCCTTTAAAGTCTTGGTTTCCCAAAACGGTGTAATTTTTGTGTTCACGATGTTGTCCAAATTCTCAACACAAACTTGCCCCGCAGGACCAAATGGTGGAAAATAGATTTGTGGATCTCCCACGCTGCCTGCCAACCCCAATCATGAAGCGGAGCCCGCGTAAAGCCCATGCGCGACCCATTTGCACCGAAACGGAAAATTTCGCCCTTTAATTGGCTGATGAATTTCGATTCCTGGGTCGATGACGGCATGTTCCGATTCCGCTCCGGCGGCGGCGAGTTGTGGGAATCGCTGACAATTTTTTTCCGACGCTTTCGGGTTTATGGCTTCAAAAAAGCTCTGGTTGAACTTTGCTGCGAAGGCCTGACGCTTGGCGTAATCGGTGCCATTTTGATGTTGGCATTGGCCAAACCAGCATTTGAAGAAACCGACAAGAACTGGCGTACCCAGCATGAATACGCGATCACGTTCCTCGACAGATTCGGAAGCGAGATTGGTCGACGGGGCATTTTGCACAATGATGCGGAACCCATCGACGCGCTGCCCGACCACTTCATCAAAGCAGTTCTAGCCACTGAAGACCGACGCTTTTACGAGCATATCGGCATCGACTTTTTCGGCCTTGTTCGCGCAATGATCGAAAATGCCCGCGCCAATTCCGTCGTACAGGGCGGATCGACGATTACACAGCAATTGGCCAAGAACCTGTTCCTGACCAATGAACGAACGCTGGAACGTAAGATTAAAGAGGCGTTTCTTTCGTTCTGGCTGGAGTATAATCTCGAAAAGAACGAGATTTTGAAACTCTATCTCGACCGCGCCTATATGGGTGGCGGTGCGTTTGGAGCGGCTGCGGCAGCAGAATTCTATTTCGAAAAAAGCATCCGTGACGTCAATCTGGCGGAAGCGGCAATGATGGCCGGCCTCTACAAGGCCCCGGCAAAATACGCCCCCCATGTGAATCTGCCTGCGGCACGTGCCCGTGCCAACGAGGTTCTGACCAATATGGTACAGGCCAGCTTCATGACGGAAGGCCAGGTTATCAACGCCCGGCGGCGTCCGGCCAGTGTGGTTGAACGTGAAAAATCCGATTTGCCGGACTATTTCCTCGACTACGCATTTGAACGGGTCAAGGAACTGGCAGCGGGCTTCCCCACCAACTCTTTGATTGCCAAAACCACGCTCGACCCAAGCCTGCAGAAGGCCGCGGAAGAATCGGTGGCGTTTCATCTGCGTCAGTATGGCGAAGATTACCGGGCAAACCAGGCTGCCATGGCGGTGATCGAATATGGCGGACAGCTCCGGGCGGTTGTCGGTGGCCGGGATTATGGCGAGAGCCAGTATAACAGGGCCACCCGCGCGCAGCGCCAACCGGGGTCCACCTTCAAACCCTACGTCTACACCTACGCCGTCCAGCGCGGCTACAAGCCAAAGCAGATCGTCAGCGGTGCAGGCATCACCATTCGTGGTTGGACGCCGCAAAACTATAATGGCCGCCGATTTGGCCGCGTCAGTCTGACAACGGCACTGGTGAAATCGATCAACACGGTACCGGTTCGCCTGGCGTCCAAACTGGGTCGTCAGCCGATCGTCGATCTCGCTCAGCGCATGGGTGTTGAATCGCCCCTGACCGCTGAACCGGCCATGCCGCTCGGCACCAATGAGATGACGGTGCTGGAGCAGACCACAGGCTATGGGGTTTTCATGTCCGGTGGCATGTCCACCAACCGCCATGCAATCCTTCAGATCACCGACACCTCTGGCAAAGTGCTCTACGATTTCAAGAAGGACGGCACCAAACCGGTGAAGGTCATTTCCGAAGAAGCCACGGCTGCAATGAACGAGATGCTGTCTCAGGTGCCCGAATGGGGAACCGGTCGACGCTCTAAGCTGGACGGCATTAAAACCGCTGGCAAAACCGGTACAACCCAGTCTTACCGTGACGCCTGGTTCGTAGGATATACGGGGAATTACACAGCCGCTGTCTGGTTTGGGAACGACAATTATGGCCCGACAAAACGTCTGACGGGTGGTCGCCTGCCGGCCATGACATGGAAAAAGTTCATGACGTTTGCTCACCAGAACATCGAACTGCGCCCGCTGCCCTTCGTTGAACCGGAGCCGGTAAAGGACCTTGTGGCTGGAAAATCCGACGGGTCAAACTCGGCTTCAGACCCGAATTCTGGCCTGCTGCGTCAAAAACCACTTCCCCCGGCCACGGCAGATTTGTTGCGCAAGCTGATAACCGATCTTCAGGAAGCACAACCCCTGAGACCATTGACGGTTTCTGATGCTGCCAAGGTTTCGCCCAGTACTACAGGCGTCCAGACGGAATGATCCGCAATACCGTGGCACCTTTGTTCTTGAAGTGGATTTAGTCCGGTGCGGGCGTTTACGGAGCTGTTTGCGATTTTGATAATCGGACTTACGCTCGGGGGTGCCCTGTCGTGGATGTCAATTCAGTCAAACCATGGTTTTGGTACTTTGAAAATCGGCCAGTGGACCGCCTGGCCACAATCCGGCAGCATCGATGCCGATCCCTACACCAAGGCCAAAGTTGCAGCGGATGGCGACGTACCGCTTGGCGCTGCGGAAGGACTTGCGTTTCACGCGACGGTTGATTTGCGCGGCGATCCGCTGCGTCTGGATTGCCAATATAACATTCAGGGTCAGACACCCCCTGCTCGCTTTTGGACATTGTCTGCCCACAGTATCGATGGCCATGTGCTGAAAACGCCTCTCGGCAACGCCAGCAACATCATCTCCCGCTCTTTGCTGCGTGGCACCAAGGGTGACTTTGTTGTCAGCACCGGTCCCCAACTGGCTTCCGGCAACTGGCTGGAGACAACCGGTATTGGACCTTTTCAACTGATTATCCGTCTCTATGACAGCCCCATTACGGGCGCCAGCGGAATTAGCGGCGCTAAAATGCCAACCATCGAGTTGGTGGGGTGCCCGACATGAACAGGTCGTTTTATGTGTTGGCGTTGGCCTTTGTTTTGGCCGGAATCGTGCACATCCTCATCATCCTGCTGATCCCCAACTACGCAACAAAAGACGCCTGGACGAAACTGGCTGGCGTTGCGGAACCATGGAAGTTCTCAATCCTGTCGCAGCCGGGTAGTGAAACCGGAATATTGCCCCTCGTTGACCCGGCATTCGGCACTGCGGCTTGTCGATACGATCTGAATGAGGCCCCGTTGTGGGTCAGTGCCGGTGGCAATCTGCCCTTTTGGTCGGTTGCCATATTCGATCGACAGGGCCGCAACATCTATAGTTTCAACGACCGAACTGCGATCGAGCGGGAAATGCTGCTCATCGTGCTTGACCCGGTCCAAATGGCCCAACTGCGCAAGAATCCCCCAAAGGAGACCGAAAAGGCGGTGCTGGTTGAATCGAGCGTGAAACAGGGGTTTGTTCTGGTGCGCGCGCTGCAGGAAAACCCCAGTTGGTCCGCGGAAGTCCGCCGTTTTCTGCGCGAAGCACAATGCAAGCGTTTTGAAGCGCGGTCCGGTTAACAGACCGAACACAACAGCTGTGATCCGACCAGCGCATACCGATCATTGCCCGACTTTGGTTTATGGTTTACAGAATTCTAAGACTTGTCAGTCCATGATTGCCGTAATGTATTCGACGTGGATGGACGCAAATGCCTGCCTCCCTTAAACAACCCGCATCGCCCCGACGCCACGTAACTGCGGCGTCACGGCACCAGACCAAAGACGAAATGTTGATTTTGGCAACCAATCGTTTTTGCGACCTTGATACCCATGACAGACTGTCTTCAGAACAATATCGGGAAGCCTTCAACCTGTTGATCGGTGATGCGTCCCGTTCGACTCGGCAGCTTATTTGCACGCAATCTGGCACATACGGCCTTCACCCCCCGTTCTATCGCGCTGTTTCTTGCAATGGAGCCGACCACCATATCTGAACCGATTTTAAAACATTCGCCCGTTCTGGGTCAGCTGGACCTGTTGCAACTGCTGCAAAAGAAAGGCGAAGAAATTGCCGCAATGGTTGCGACCCGTCCCGACATTGGTCCAAGCGTCGTGCGTCGCCTGAATGAACTTCAAAACAAACCGGCCCAACAGGCGCTCAGCGAAAATGATGCATTGGTCAATGGTGCCAACGTACGAAGTGCAAAGGCTCTGTTTTCCAAGATCGAAGTTCGTAAAGCGAGCCGGGATGAGGAAAGAGATGCCGCGACCGCGCGTGCCGAAGCCGAACGCACGAAAAAATCGACACCTGTTGAAAAATCAAGCCCTGAAAATCAAGCCGAAAAAGCGCTTCTGAGCGCAGCAGGCCGGGGTGGACGGCTTGAAGAAGAATTCTTTGGACCAACCCCAACGGCCCCCTTCGATTTTGCAAATTCACTGGAGAAAATGGCACGTGTGCACAGTCATCAGGGCATGGCGGTGCTGATGCAAAAGCAATTCGGATTTACGCTGGAAACTGCTCACCGCATACTTGCTGACAAATCCGGAGATACATTAGCCGTATTGCTGAGCGCAGCTGACATCGGTGCCGCCCAGGCAAACCGTATCCAATTGCTGGCCAACCCGGCAATCGGCCTGTCCACCCAAAATGCTATGCGGGCCGTGCGGTTCTACGCCAGGTTGAACCCACAGACGTCAGGCGAAGCCGTTGCCCAATGGCCGCGGGCTGAAAAACCAGGCACACCGCATCAAGAATATTATCAGGAGAGCCGGACGCACAGGACTGGCGGCTTTGCCAGACGCGCCAGCACGCCGGCAGCCGTCGACACGCAGCAACAGGCAGCCGATGGCGAGAAATTCAGGTCGACTGGCTAGGATCTACGATTGTATCGATAAAGCTGCGGGCCAAGCGGTCTTCAATCTCAAGCACCCATATGTCGGGATCGAACGATCTCTCACGCCTGATCTTCTCGTCAATGTCGCTTTGCGATTGCCCCTGTATCAGGCACTCGAATTGCCTTTCGGACGGGGCGCCGGCGTCGTAGAGAATTTGCGGGGCCGGGCCGTATAGGGTCAGATTGCCGGCCAGATCATTGACCACAACAAAAATGGCACCGGCTTCCTCGGCCCCTTTGTGGACCACCGTTGCGAAGGCCCCTTCAGACTGGGATCGCCGAATATGCGCGGCGATCCAGATGCTGCTTGTGACCCGCATCAACCCTGCTTGTAAGCACCGATATCGCTGAGCTTTTTCAGAAGATCATCAGAAGGTTCGCCGGTGATTTTCAAGCCATAATCGAGCTGAAAGCGTTGGATCGCGGTAGCAGTCTGCTGCCCCATGCGCCCATCGACCACCAGATCGTCGTAGCCATAGGCTCTCAACCCGGATTGAATTCGGGCGACCAGACCATCGGCCAGCACTTCGGGCTGGCTCTCGGTGGCTGTTGCTGTTTTCACCTTGACCGATCGCTGCACCAATTCCTTCATTTTAGGCACGGGCACTTCCTGAGGACGTGACGATGCCGACAGCAGAACTTTTGTCAGCAGGCGAACGCTTACGCGGCCATCCGGTTCAATACTATGGTCGTTTTGAAAGGCGGTGATGGCGCGCTTGGTGCGCGAACCGTACAGACCGTCCAATTTACCTTCATAATAGCCACGAACCGAAAGAGCGGTTTGCACTTCGCGCAGCAATTCGCCTGACTGCTCGCTGCCCGATGCTTCCGTGATCGTGTTGGTCTTTGTCGAATATCTTTTCAACTTCACCAACCGAACATTTGGCTTGGCGGCGTCATCAGACAGACGCGTTGCAAACAGTGGTGCTGGATGCTTTCCAGGCTGGTACCATACCGCATTGATGAAAATGGCACCCATGACAGCCACGGACAGTGCAGCACTGGCGCACAATCGGGGGTGTTTGAGTAGACCGTTCACCATGAAGAAGGAACGGGTTGGTTTGTTTGGCTGAAGTCGCTCAGGCTGATACGCGTGCACGGCGGTCTCCTTTACTAACGCTGGAGGTTACTAACGTAGAATGGTTAATTTGGACTGAACCCGGATCGAGATGGACCAGCTGGCTGGTGTTATCATTGGGTACCGGTTTGGAGGCTGGTGTCCGCATGGGCAGCGTCACAGTCACAACTGTTCCCCTGCCCGGGGTGCTGTCAATTTTGAACTCACCCTTGTGAAGTTCCACCAGACCCGTGACAACGGACAGTCCAAGACCGCTGCCCTCGAAATTTCGATCGCAACCGCTGTCGGCCTGCCAGAACGGTTCCCCGACATGTTTAAGGGATGCAGGCTCGATGCCGATGCCCCGATCGCTGACCTTGATCTTCAGCATGCGCCCGAATTGCTTCGCACTCAGGCGGACGTCGCCGCCTTCAGGTGAAAACTTGATGGCGTTGGATGCAAGATTGATGAGAATTTGTTGGCAGGCGCGACGATCGGCAGAAATATCGGGCAGATCGGTGCTGAAATCGCAATGCAATGTCACCTGCGCCTTGTCCGCCATTGGCCGCAGCATTGCGACAGTCGCATCGGCAACCTCACAGGGAGAAAAGGTAGAAACTGCAAGCTCGTAGCGTCCGGCCTCGATCTTTGAAAGATCAAGTATATCATTGACAACATTCAATAAATGGCCGCCAGAATCCTGGATCAGCGCCACGTATTCGCGATACTTTTCGTGACCAAGCGAGCCAAACAGCTCCTGCTTCAAAATATCGGAGAAACCAAGAATGGCGTTCAGGGGTGTCCGCAGTTCATGGCTCATCGTCGCGAGAAAACGCCGTTGTGACTCGCTCAGCGCATCGGATGTGCTGTTGATCTGCTGCAAAGCCTGTTCCAGCTCGTGAAGCTGCGAGCGATCACGGGTGACACAAACAACTTGTACAGTGCCGGTTCGTTTATCGCTGATGGGATTACAGTCCATCTCGACCCATTTCCAGAGCCGGGTCTCATCGCCTTTAAATCGCATGCGCAACTGGCAGCTCTGCTTGGAATGAAGCTGGGCGGCATCTGAGATTGATTTGAGAAACAAAACCCGATCCTGCAGGTGAACCCGGCTCATCAAACCGGTGTCCAGCAAGTCCTTGGGCGCAAGTCCCAGCAGGTCGCGGGCGGCTTGTGAGGCAAAAACAGTTGAACCATTGGCGTCATGGCGCGTGATCAGCTCACCGCAATGGTCACTCATCAATGCAAGCCTGTCTCGTTGCGCAAGCTGTTCTCGCGCGACAATGGAATTCTCTTTTCGAATGCGGAAGATGAGGCTCGCCACATAGCACAGTGTCAAAGCTGAGATGAGCAGGATGTCTGCGGGCCCATTCAGAACGGCAGCAGAGGATGACCCGTTGGAGACCCACAAAATGCCCCCCGACACCAAAGTGGCGAAGGCCGCGAGGCGCAGGGGAGAGGAACAGCGCCACAGCACCGCTTCCAATGGCAC
>CAJQPW010000074.1 GCA_905480295.1 uncultured Rhizobiaceae group bacterium
CGTTACCCGCGACCGCCGCCAGGGGGCTGCGAAACTGGGTGATATCAATTTCAACATTGTCGATACTGCCGGGTTGGAAGATGCCAGTTCGGCTTCTCTGGAGGGTCGCATGCGCGATCAGACGGAGCAGGCGATTTTGGAAGCGGACGTTACGCTGTTTCTGATTGACGCCCGGGCCGGCGTCACCCCGCTTGACCAGAGTTTTGCCACGATGCTGCGCCGCTCGGGCAAGCCGATTATTCTGGTGGCCAACAAGGTTGAGGGGCGAAAGGGCGATGATGGCCTTTACGACGCCTATTCAATGGGCTTTGGCGAACCGGTGCCGATTTCGGCTGAACATGGCGAAGGCATGGTCGATCTGCGGGATGCTCTTGTCGAGGCGGTTGGCGAAGACATTGCCTTTGGCCTGGTGGAAAACGACGCAGAACCGTCAGATGAAGACGGGTTCGAATTCGATCCTGAGAACTGGGACGATGATGATGAAACCATTCCGGAATATGACAACACCCGGCCGCTGAGCATTTGCATTGTCGGACGGCCAAATGCCGGCAAGTCGACCCTGATCAACCAGATGGTGGGGCAGGAGCGGCTGCTGACCGGGCCGGAAGCGGGCATCACCCGCGACAGCATTTCCGTTGATTGGGAGTGGCAGGGACGATCCATCAAGCTTTTTGACACTGCCGGAATGCGCCGCAAAGCCAGGGTTCAGGAAAAACTCGAAAAGCTTTCGGTAGCCGATGCTTTGCGGGCCATTCAATATGCAGAAATTGTGATCATTGTATTCGACGCCACGATCCCGTTTGAAAAGCAGGATTTGCAGATCGTTGACCTGATTGCCCGCGAAGGGCGGGCACCGGTGATTGCGTTTAACAAGTGGGACCTGATTGAAGACAAACAGGCCACGTTGAAAGAGCTGCACGAAAAAACCGAGCGTTTGCTTCCTCAGTTGCGGGGCGTGCGCACCGTGACCCTGTCGGGTCAGACCGGCAAAGGCCTGGACCGTTTGATGGAGGCGGTGATTGAAACAGACAAGATCTGGAACAAGCGGGTTTCCACTTCGCGGCTCAACCGCTGGCTCGATGAGGTTCAGTCCTACCACCCACCACCAGCGGTGGCCGGACGGCGCATTCGCTTTAAGTATATCACGCAGGCCAAAACCCGCCCACCGACATTTATGGCGCAATGCACAAGGCCAGAAGGTCTGCCTGCGTCTTATGAACGCTACCTGCTCAACGAGCTGCGGGCGACGTTTGAATTGCCGGGCGTGCCGTTGCGTCTCTATCTGCGCAAGCCGGAAAACCCCTTCGGCAACAGAAAACGCAACACGTCCAAATAAAGCCTCAATTCCGCCAATCTGACGCCACGACTCCAGTCCATTGCAGTTCATTCTGGTCTGGATGATTCTTCGTGATGTCCGGTTAACGCAATATCAAGGTTAACAATCCACAATGCGTATCGGACGGACCGACTGGAACAATTTTAGGTCGATAATCGTCTCGTTTGGTGGAGTTTAGTAATGCGTACATTCGGGACGCGCCTTGTCGGTGCAACCATAGCTTTCTGTGCAGCGATTTGTTTGTCGCTGATTGCCATCCTGTCCACGACTTCCCCCACGTCCCTGCAGGATATCGCTGAGCTCACAGGAGCAAAGACCGAGCAAAAAAACCGGTGGTTGACCCATTTGGTCAATATTCCCAAAGGTTCTGACCATGCCATGTCGGGGGAGGCTGATAAGTCCGAAAAACGCATCGTTCATCATGCCATGGCCGTGCAGACGGCTGAAGCACTGCATGTTCTGGATGATAAATATGTGCTGGAGACGGGAACCCCGCCCCAGATAAACAGGGGATTGAAGGGCGACCGCGTAATCCAGCCCGAAATTAACGCCCTCACCTATGCCGGCATTCAAACGCTGACCACACCGGACCCGATGATTACCGGCAGCATTCCAAACGATTCCGGTCAACAATTGCTGACGGTGGCCCGGTCTTTCCGCACGAGCTTGCCGACGATTGAATTGCCTACCATTACGGAATCGGAAATCGCCGAATTTGATATCGAAGAATATGAGAGAAACTCCATCTCCCGGCTGCCGCTGGCATCGGAGCAGATGAAGCAGGTTCGCACCGTTGCTAAAATGATGAGCAAGGCCCTGAAACGGGCTCGCAAGGCCAAGAGTGCTGCAGAAGCGCTTACTGAAGTCCCCGCTGTCAACACCGCTTATGCTCCGACGGTTTCAAAGCAGGAAACCGAGATGGCCAGCGCCTTTTCGGCTCTGTTGCGCCCCAGCATTAAAAGACCAAAGAACAGCACCGGCCTGATCCGTCTGGCTCCTGGCGACCACAAATGGGCTGCCAAAGCACTGCCGCGCTATTCCTTTTCGAAAGCTGAACGGCACTGCCTCGCCAATGGTGTGTATTTTGAAGCCCGCGGTGAGCCGACCAAAGGCCAGCAGGCGGTTGCCCAGGTCATTTTGAACCGGGTGAGAAACCCCGCCTATCCAAAAACCGTTTGCGGCGTCGTCTATCAGAACAAGTTTAAGCGCAATGCCTGCCAGTTCTCCTTCGCCTGTGATGGAATTCGCGACAAGGTCAACTCGCGCAAACACTGGAAAGACGCGGTGAAGGTGGCCAATGATGCGATCGATGGTCGCTTCTGGTTGCGCAGCGTTGGTTCCGCCAGTCATTATCATGCTGATTATGTATGGCCGAAATGGCGCCGGAAAATGCGCAAGATGACCAAAATTGGTCGCCACATCTTTTATCGCACCTACCGCGGTGGCTGGAGCTAAGCTTTACTTGCCTCGCGGTGCAATTGGTGGTTGTTAGCCCACATTGTGTGCAATTCGGACTCTGACACCCCCATGTCTTCTAAAGATGAACCCCGGAAAGACCGTCATTCCAATGACAGTCCTGAATCCAGGGGTGATGAGCTCGATCAGCGACTGGCGCAGTTGAAATCCAGGCTGGATGACGGCCACAAGCGGCAGCGCGCCGCATCTGGTGACGCCGATACGCCCCAAAATCAATCCAACCGGGCAGGGGTGGCACAAGCCTTTCGTCTAAGTTCTGAGTTCATTGCAGGCGTTGTAGTCGGCGCAGGAATCGGTTATCTGGTCGACACATTCTTTGGCACGTCGCCGTGGGGAATGATCGTATTTTTATTGCTGGGATTTGCTGCCGCCGTTCTCAATGTGATGCGGGCCGCTGGCATGGTTGCAGAATCAAATATGCGTTTCAGACCCGCCCAGGAGCTGCATAAACAGCAACTTGAGGGCGAAACCGACGACACAGCCGAAAAATAGTGAACTATTTGGTGCAACGGAGCGATTACGGGCTTGAGCCTGAGCCCCATTGTGTGCCAAACGATCATCGCTGACGTCGGGTGCTCCCGGCTCAAACGTTTTTTGCTGGGTTAAAACCCGGTGTGACAGATAATAGACGAGGCCAAATTGGCAAACGATCCTATTCAACAGTTCGAGATTTCCAAGATCCTTCCCTTGGAAGCGCTGGGAACCGACATCTCATTCACCAATTCCAGCCTCTTCATGGTGCTGACCGTTGGTGTGTCCGCAGCCTTTTTGATCATGACCACGTCGGGTCGCGGGTTGATCCCGTCCCGTCTGCAGTCGATTTCGGAAATGTGTTATGAATTTGTAGCCGATTTGTTGCGAAGCAGCGCCGGGTCGGAAGGCATGAAGTTCTTCCCTCTGGTGTTTTCCCTGTTCGTCTTCATCTTGATGGCCAACCTGTTTGGCATGTTCCCTTACTTCTTCACGGTAACCAGCCATATCATTGTGACGGCGGCACTTGCGCTGTTGGTGATCGGGCTTGTCCTGGTTTATGGGTTCTGGAAAAACGGTTTTGGCTTCTTGAAACTGTTCGTGCCTTCCGGGGTTCCGGCTGTTTTGATCCCACTGATCGTGCTGATCGAAGTCATGTCCTTCATTTCACGCCCGATCAGCCTTTCGGTGCGTCTGTTCGCCAATGTGTTGGCCGGACATATCACTCTTAAGGTTTTTGCGGGCTTTATTCCCATGTTGAGCAAACTGGGTTTTGTCGGTGTTGTTGGCGCGCTGTTGCCGCTCGGCTTTACCGTGGCCCTTACCGCTCTCGAATTTCTCGTTGCATTCCTGCAGGCCTATGTCTTTGCGATCTTGACCTGCATGTACCTCAACGACGCGATACACCCGTCACACTAATCGGCGGATCAACTTACACTCAATCATCCAGAATTCGGATATTCCACAGGAGAACTACAATGGAACTCGAAGCTGCAAACGCACTTGCAAACGCCGGTAAATACATCGGTGCTGGCCTGGCTTGTATCGGTATGGCCGGTGCTGGCGTTGGTCTGGGTACCCTTTTCGGCAACTTTTTGTCCGGCGCCCTTCGCAACCCATCTGCTGCCGACGCTCAGTTCGGTCGCCTGATCTTTGGCTTTGCTGTGACAGAAGCCCTCGGCATCTTCTCGCTGCTGATCGCTCTGCTGCTGATCTTCGCCATCTAAGACGTCTGTAAATTATGGTTTCCGATGCTTTGCTCCTAACGGGTCAGTTGGCATCGGAAACGGGTAGTATGGAGAGCTGAATGGCTTCCACCAACACAGAAACCGGTACAGCCGACAGTGGTGCGAGCGGTGTATTTCCACCGTTCAACGCCGATACGTTTTCGTCGCAATTGCTGTGGCTGGCCATAACGTTTGGCCTGTTCTACTTCCTGATGTCGAAAATTGCGCTACCGCGCATTTCTTCCATCCTGGAAACCCGTTCGGGTCGCATTGCACAGGATCTGGACGAGGCCAACCGGCTGAAGACTGAATCCGACGAAGCTATTGCTGCCCATGAGCAGGAACTGGCGGACGCCAAGTCCCGTGCCCATGGCATAGCCCAGGAAGCAAAAGATGCAGCCCGGGTCGAGCTGGATGCAAAACGCGCAGCCGTGGAGGCCGATATGGCCGCCAAGGTCGCTGATGCAGAAGAGCGCATCGCAGGCGTCAAAGCCAAGGCGATGGGCGAAGTCGGTGCTATTGCGGAAGACACAACGGCCGTTTTGGTTGATCAGTTGATGTCGGCTAAGGTGACGAAAGCTGATATCGCAGCCGCCGTTTCAAGCGCCAAGGTCTAGGAGAACATTATGCATTTTGATGCTACATTTTGGGCCACCGCTGCCCTGTTCCTGTTCTTCGCGCTGATCGCCTATCTGAAAGTGCCTGGCATGATGACCAAGGCGCTGGATGACCGTTCAGACAAGATCAGGAATGATCTTGAAGAGGCCCGACGCCTGCGTGAAGAAGCCCAGCAATTGCTGGCTGAGTATCAGCGCAAGCGCAAGGAAGCTGAACAGGAAGCAGAAGGCATTATTGCGTCTGCTAAACGGGAAGCCGAAGCGCTGGCCAAAGACGCAGAACGCAAGACGGAAGACTACATCACCCGGCGCACAGCCCTTGCCGAGCAGAAAATCGCTCAGGCTGAAGGCCAGGCACTGGCTGAAGTCAAGGAAACAGCGGTTGATCTTGCCGTTGAAGCCGCTCAGTCCGTGATCGCCAAAAAAATGTCCGGGGCAGCCAGCGCCGACATGTTCAAGTCCAGTCTGGCCGAACTGAAGTCACGCATGAACTAATTTTCAAAAATTCGAAATTCGGCCTGGCATCCTATCGGGATGCCGGGCTTTTTTTTGCCTTGCTCGCTGCTGCCACGGGCGCAAAGCTTAGCCGATGAAGCGCACTCGGCCCGATGTGCATCAGGGCGTCGCGGTGCGCCTTTGTCGGATAGCCCTTATGGCCGGCAAGCCCATATCCCGGATAGCGCGCATCGGCCCGGGTCATCAGCCGGTCCCGCATCACTTTGGCAACAATTGAAGCGGCGGCAATCGACAGGCTCCGTCCATCGCCCTTTACAAGGGCCGAAGCTGGGCAGGGCAGGCCGTGTGGCACGGCATTGCCATCAATCAACGCGTAGCCGATATCCAGGTTCAACCCTTCCACAGCCTGTTTCATCGCCAGCAAGGACGCTTCGCGGATGTTGATCTGGTCGATGGTGTGGGCGCAGACATGGGCGACCGACACTGTAGAATGCGCAAGAATGGCCGCAAAGAGCAGTTGACGTTTGGCTTCACTCAGTTTTTTGGAATCATTCAGTCCCGGTGGAATCTGATCTGGATCCAACACGACAGCCGCTGCCGTCACCGGGCCCGCAAGTGGGCCCCGACCCGCTTCATCAACCCCGCAGACAAGCGGGGTTCCCCGGTTGATGACGGCCAGTTCTTCGGAGAAATCCGGACCGTCAGCGGTTGAAAAAAAGTGCGGAGAATCGCGGGGTGGTATTGCCATGGCCCTTCTGTGCCCGCGCAATCCTTCCCCGTCAATTCTCCGCAAAGGGCCCGCGTCCAACGAGGCTGTAAATGACGCAGGTTTTCCAGATTGCCGGTGCTGAAGGGTCCGCGACAGGGGATGGGCGGCAGCTCGGCAATGCTGAAACCGGGTGCCTCAAAAGAGGGAAAGCTGGGTCCCGGCAAGCACCGGTGGCGTAAACAAATCGGTCCGCAAACTCATTCGCATTGTCCGCAGTCCAACCTTGCGCGATGCCATGTCAAAACGACGATTCAATTGCCAGGCATAGGGGCCGGTCCCGCGCATTCGGGTGCCCCACTGGGCCTGATAGTCTTTGCCACCGCGCATCGACCGCATCAAGGACAGAACATGGGTATAGCGGTCGGGATAGTGACGCAGCAGCCATTCCTTGAACAGATCACTGACTTCGTGGGGCAAACGCAGCAGGATGTAACCTGCATCCTCGGCACCATTGGCCTTGGCGGCGTCCAGAATGCGTTCCATCTCGTGGTCGGTGAGTGCCGGAATGACTGGTGCGACCATCACGGATGTGGGTATTCCTGCTTCTGACAATTGCCTGATTGTATCCAGCCGCAAACCGGGGGTTGCGGCTCTGGGCTCCATCGCCCGCGACAGTTTGCGGTCGAGCGAGGTGACCGAGATGGCCACCCGTGCCAATCCCTTTGCGGCCATCCGCGACAGGATATCGATATCCCGGGTGACAAGTGCAGATTTTGTAACAATGCCAACGGGATGGTTGGTTTCTTCCAGCACTTCGAGAATTTCACGGGTAACCCGCCACTGCTTTTCGATCGGTTGATAGGGATCCGTATTGGTTCCCATCGCCAGGGATTTCACCTGATAATCAGAAGCGGCCAGCTGTTTACGCAACAATTTAGGCGCACTTGGCTTTGCAAACAGCTGGGATTCAAAATCAACCCCGGCCGACAATCCCATATAGGAATGGGTCGGGCGGGCGAAACAGTAAACGCATCCATGTTCGCAACCGCGGTAAGGATTGACCGAACGGTCAAACGGAATGTCTGGAGAATCATTGGTCGCAATGATCGTGCGCGGGTTTTCAACCGTGACTTCGGTCTTGAAAGGTGGCAATTCGTCAAGCGTTTGCCAGCCATCATTGAACATGTGACGGCTGGTGGTTTCAAACCGTCCGGTCGGGTTGATGGCGCTTGCACGGCCGCGAATGCGATGTCCGCCGGCGCGGATGCCTGACCGTTCAATCAGCGCATTGGCATGGTCCGGGGTGCCGCCGGGGGCGAAAGCTTGCTGATCGCTGGCTTGAACAACTTCCATTCCCTGCGTCATTATCCGTCTCCCAACATCGCTTTGCGTCACTATCAATGAATATATTCCTATCCGTAAAAAAGGAACAAAGCAAGAACAAATTTGGAGATGTGGAAAGATCTTTGGTGGGATTTGCAGAAGGTTGGGCGCATCAATGTGCAGCGGTACAACACGCCGGATCAGCGGAACAGGTGCTGAAACCCGGCTGTATTATCCGTTTGGCCTGCAGCGGGGTTCAGCTGCTGGCGCCCCGTTTGAGATGTTCATCGAGGCGCGGCATGATCTCAACAAAATTGCAGGGCATGTGGCGGTAGTCGAGCTGGTTGGCCAAAATGCCATCCCAGGCGTCCTTGCAGGCACCGGGCGATCCCGGCAGGCAAAAGATAAATGTCGTTTTGGTCAGTCCCGCCGTTGCCCGTGACTGAATGGTCGATGTGCCAATTTTCTGATGACTCAGCTGGTGGAACGCGATTGAGAACCCATCCATGCGTTTTTCGAACAGGGGTTCCAATGCGTCGGGGGTGACGTCACGACCGGTAAACCCGGTGCCACCCGTGGTCACCACAACATCGATGGACTCGTTGTCGATCCAGTTTTGCACGGTTTCACGGATGATCTCGACGTCATCGGTGACCAGCGACCGATCCACCAGATTATGGCCGCTGTCCCGAATGCGCTGCACCAGAACATCGCCGGAGCGGTCTTCTTTCATCGAGCGCGAATCCGATACGGTCAGCACCGCAATTGCGACGGGGATAAACGGACGGGACTCATCTATTCGGCTCATGGTGCGGGTGCTCAACTTTCTGGACAGGCCTACATTCTATTTGAAATTCCAACCCGTCAACTCACCGTATCTGTTGCCACGACCCACCAGTCCGGATGGGTCGAGTTCAGGCGGTTGGCGGCCTCAATAGCGGTGGTTCTGCTGTCGAAAACGGCAAAGCAGGTTGCACCCGAACCTGACATCCGCTCAAACCGGCTGCCAGAGCAGTTTTGTAAGGCTTCAAGACAGGTTTGAACGGGGGGGCACAGGGCGGTGGCAGCAGTTTGCAGGTCGTTTCTTTGCCCGATCAGAAAAGGTATCCAGCCATCAACCGGGCTTTCCATCTCGCCTATGGCGCTGTTTTCTTTCTCAGCCAGTTGATTGAATACATCCGGGGTAGAAATGGATAGGCCCGGATTGGCCAGTACCAGATGCAGGGGGGCGATTGATAAGGGCTCAATGATTTCACCAATCCCGGTGACCCGGGCCGGTTTTTGCAACAGGCACATGGGCACATCGGCACCCAGTGAAAGGGCGAGTTCGGCAAGGTCGTCTGCAGCCGGTTTCAACCGCCAAAGGGTGCACAGGGCGCGAAGCGTGGCGGCTGCATTGGCCGAGCCGCCACCGATACCCGATGCAACGGGAAGATTTTTCTCCAGATTGATTGATGCGCCCTGCTCAGGAGCACCATAGCGGCTTCTCAGCGCCTGTGCGGCCTTCAGCACGATGTTGTCGGTATCGGCGGGCAAAAACCGGCTGTAGGGCCCTGTAACGGTCAAGTGCAGCGTATTGCCGGTCTGAAAGGTCAGCCGGTCACCGGTTTCGGCAAAGGTGACGATCGTATCCAGCACATGGTAGCCGTCGGCTCGTTGCCCTGTGACATGCAGGGCCAGGTTGATCTTGGCCCGGGCACATTGCTGCAACATCACGACAAACGCCCGCTTCTAGCCCTCGTTTGGATCTTCGTCTGAGGCCAGCTCGCTTTTTTCCACTTCGTCGAGCCCGACTTGAAGCTTTTTCTGTATCCGCGGAATATCGGTTTCGATTGGCTCCAGCGAAAGAGCGTGTTTCCATTGGAAGGTTGCCTCAAGGTAGCGTTTTGCCTTCCAGTAGGCGTCGCCAAGATGATCATTGATTGTCGGGTCACCCGGGCGCAGGTCCACCGCCCGCTCCAGTTCGAGCACGGCTTCTTCCATCCGACCCAATTTGTAATAGGCCCAGCCCAGACTATCGACCATATAGCCATCATTGGGACGCAGATTGACCGCATTGCGGATCATGTCCAGCCCCTCCTGCAGGTTGATATCCATATCGACCCAGGAATAGCCCAGATAATTCATCACACTCGGCTGGTTGGGGAACAGTTCCAGTGCCTTTTTAAAGGCAGCTTCTGCCAGCGGCCACTGTTTGGTCCGTTCGTAGGCGATGCCCTGACGATAATACAGGTTCCAGTGCATCCGTCTCGGATTGGTGATGCGTTTAAGAATTTTTTCGTAAACACCAATCGCATCTGAGAATTTTTCATGGCGCGCCAATACCGCCCCATAGGACAGGTGCAGAATGAGATCATCCGGGCCGGTTGCAACCAACTGATCCAGCGCCGAACGGGCTTCTTCCTCTTTTCCCAATTCATCCAGATTGAGCGCCATTTCCAGCTGCGCAATGCGGTAATAGGGCGACTCGGCACCGATCTTGGCAAACAGTCCATTGGCCCGCAGCAGCAGCCCCTGCTGATCGTACAATTCGGCCAGTTCAGAACTGACCGCATCTACATCCGGAGCCAGGGTGGAAGCCAGTTGCATGTAAATGCGGGCAAATTGCTGGCCACCTTCGCGGTTGATGGCAGTACCCAAATTCAAAAAGACTTCCGCGGCACCCATCTGGGCGTTGTCAACCGGCATGCCCAGCTGCCCATTGGTCTCCAGCTGCGTTTGCATGGTTTCAAATATCGGGTTTTGCGGCAAACGGCGCAGGGCATCACGGATGCTTACTTCTGCCGCTTTCAGATCACCCGTTCGTGCGTTGGCCTGTGCCAATGCGGCGAGGATGCGCAGATAGGTATCGCTGGCGGCTTGGCCTCCGGCCCGGTTGTCACGGGCAATGGTCAGTCTCTTGACCGCATCTTTTGTATCGCCCCCCACCAGGGCAATCAGACCACCGTGATACTGAACAAACAAATCAAACCATGCCGGGCCATTGAGATTATCGATCGATTTCAGCGCGCCGCTCAGATCGTCATTTCCAAGTTTGACCCAGCCCAGAACCAGACCGGCCATCAGGCGGTCTACCGCACTGCGCCAATCTTTCGACAGTCGTCGCTCGGCGCTGGCCCAGTCCTTCTTACGGATGTCTTCGACCGACAGAACCAGATCAACGATTTCCGATTCACTGCCAGCTTCGATAATCTTGTTTCCAAGATCCACACCGTCGGCGAAATCACCATTGCCGACGAAGGCAAGAAAACCCTTCAGCTTCAGATCAATATTTTCCGGATCAAGCGCAATGGCCTTGCGATAAAATGCAGCTGCACTTTCCGTGTCGCGGTCGGTTGCCGCAATCCGTGCCGCGAGGTAATTCCCGGCCAGACTGTTGCTGATTTTAATCTCAGGATCCTTGGTGCTCTCCGCACTGGCATTCGACACCGCGATCGGTGGGAAAAATGCGATGGCAGCAGCAAATCCAAGTGTTGCCAGGCGCGAACCAAACGAATGGCTGAGACTGTTGAGAGAAGACCGGATCTTAGTTTCCAATTGCGTCGTCATAAGTTTTTTTACCTGATTGGCCGGATTGCAGCTTCTGGCGAAACCACCGCTTGATTCTATATCAAACATGGCGTTTTTGTGGGGTTGCCACAAGTCCTGCACAATAGCGTAAACCGCCCTGCGGGTCACGTTTGCAACAGGATCGGCCAAAACTCAGCTTACGCGGCTGATGCAGAAGCCAACAACGCTAAGCAAGGCTTGTTTTCTTGGGCATTCAGGGAGTGGTGCAAGGGCGTCTCGCGCCATTTCCCCGTAATGACGAGCCCGCGCCACCGTGTCGCCTATGGAACCGTGTTTGGCCAACAGGTCCATGGCCTTGGACAGGGCCTGTGAGTCTGATGAATCGGTTTCCATCGCCTCACGCCAAAAGGCTCTTTCTTCTTCGTCACCCCGGCGATAGGCCAACAGAACCGGAAGCGTAATCTTACCCTCGTAAAAATCATCGCCGACATTCTTGCCGAGATCGGCCTTTGAGCCCCCATAGTCCAGCGCATCATCGATAAGCTGGAAGGCCAGTCCGAGATTGGTGCCATAGGATCTAAAGGCATCGCGAACCGGTTTGTTGGATTCAGCCAGAACCGGCCCCACTTCACAGGCTGCAGAAAACAACGCGGCGGTTTTGCAGCGGATAACGGCCAGATAATCGTCTTCGGTCGTTTCCATGGACTGGGCGGCTGACAATTGCATCACCTCGCCTTCGGCGATGACGGTCGATGCCGTAGACAACACATCTAGCGCTTCCATCGATCCGGCATCCACCATCATGCGAAACGCCTGTCCGAGCAGAAAGTCTCCAACCAGAACGCTGGCCTGATTGCCCCAGACCATGCGCGCGGACTGTTTGCCACGCCGCATATCGCTTTCATCGACCACATCGTCATGCAGAAGCGTCGCCGTGTGCATGAATTCCACGCTGGCGGCGAGGGTTATGTGGTGCGGGCCTTGGTAACCACACATGTGGGCGGCGGCCAGCGTCAACATCGGGCGCAGGCGTTTGCCGCCAGAATCGATCAGGTGTTTGGCCACTGCAGGTATCATTTCCACCTGGGAACCGGTTTTCGACAGGATGAGGTGGTTTACCCGTTCAATATCACCGGCGGTCAGCTCAACCAGGGGCTTGACGCTGGAGCCGGTATCCTGGCCCGATTCTAGGGGTATCACGACGCCCATAATATTGTTCCGTAACTAACGTGAGCCTTTCGCTCTTTGATAGGTGGACTTGGCGGCATTCACAAGTGCAATGGTGTCGCAGCAATGCCATGCCGCACAGCAATTTACGCTGTCATGACGGCATTGTCAGTCTGGTTGCATCGACCGCGTGTTCGATTCTCGATTGTTGCATCTTCAGTTAAAATTGATCAACAAATACGGGGCTTGTAAGGGGCTTGATCACCCTGGCCTGCAAACCCACTTGTTTTGCTCATCGTTCAGGTTAAAGGTCGCGCCATGGAAGAACTTCTTCGCACCAACAATGCCGTTACTGTTTCCTTTGCAGAATCGCTGCTGACGGAGCAGGGCATCATCCATTTTGTTGCCGACCAGCACATGAGCATTGTGGATGGTTCACTGGGCATCCTGCCGCGCCGGATTATGGTGGAGTCCGACAGGCTGCATGAATCCCGACGTTTAATGCGCGATGCCGGGCTCGGGGATGAACTGCCAGAAAAGCCGGTTCGACCGGTGGCCTGAAGGGCGTATGACCTCATCTACCAGCAAAGATGAATTTCTCGACCATTCGATTGCTGTGCTGCAGTTCAAGCGCAGTGGGCATCGATCGGGTCTCGACGCGATCCTGTTGGCAGCCAGCGTGCCGGAACAATCCAGCGGTCGAATTGCCGACCTGGGGGCCGGGGCGGGTGTGGTCGGCATGGCCATCGCCCATCGATGCCCCAACGTGTCGGTGGACCTGTTTGAGATTGATCAGGCGCTTGCTGACCTGAGTTCGCAGTCGCTGCAATTGGATCAAAACCAGCATCTTTTGGGCCGCGTGGAGAGCCTGTGCGCCGATGTCCGCGCTGCCGCCTCTCTGCTGACAGCAGCGCAACATCAACAGGGCGGCTACAGCTTCGTTGTCGCCAACCCCCCGTTTAACGACAGCAGCCACCGACGGTCACCGGATGACCGGAAATCCCTGGCCCATTCATCGCCAGCAGCTGAACCGGAAAAATGGCTGAAGACTGCTGCTACACTTCTGCAAAACCGGGGTGGCGTTATGATGATCGTGCGGCCAGAAAACCTGGTGGATTATCTGACCGCGCTTACCCCGTGGTTTGGAGGCGTGTGCATCAAGCCCATACACACTGCTGACCATAAGCCGGCAAACCGGGTGCTGATTGCTGCCCGCAAGGCCAGTCGCTCAAAAACCCAATTGTTGCCACCACTGATTGTGCATAAGGCCGATGGCACTTTCACCGACGAAGCCGAGGAGATTCTGCGCGGTCGTGCGGGAATTACTTTATTGGCTTGAAATTTGCCCGGTTCGAACGCAATTAGAGGAAATATGCATCCCCCGAACAGGTCTTCGATTTGGCTTTTCGTCTAAAAAGTATTCTCCCGGCAAAACTGCGCGCCAAAATGGGTGGCGACGGGGTCGTCATTCCTGTGGTCAAGCTCAGTGGCGCAATCATGGATGGTGGATCGGCACTGCGGCCATCGCTCAATCTGGGGTCCTGCGCGATTCGTCTGCAAAAGGCATTTGAGACAAAGGGCGCGCCCGCAGTCGCCATCGTCGTCAATTCACCCGGTGGTTCACCGGTACAGTCCCGGCTGATCTATCGTCGGATTCGCGATCTGGCCAAGGAAAAGGACAAGAAGGTTCATGTCTTCGTTGAAGATGCCGCGGCATCAGGCGGATACATGATCGCCTGCGCAGGGGATGACATTACGGTGGACCCTTCGTCTATCGTCGGTTCGATTGGGGTGATTTCGGCCAGTTTTGGCTTTGTCGACGCGATTGAAAAGATTGGCGTCAAACGACGGGTGCACACCGCCGGTCAAAACAAATCGGTCATGGATCCGTTTCTACCGGAGAAAAAGGCCGATATTGACCGGTTGAAGAAACTGCAGCTGGAAATCCATCAGGTTTTCATCGACCTTGTCAAACAGGCCCGTGGCGACCGTCTGGTCGAAGACAAGGACATGTTTGCCGGCATGTTCTGGACCGGTGAAGCATCGATAAAACTTGGATTGGCGGATGCCATAGGTGATCTGCGTTCGTCGCTGAAACAACGCTATGGTAAAGACACCAAGATCAATCTGATCGAAACCAAAAAAGGATTGTTTGGCAATCGCCCGGCACCGGGTATTCTGAACAATCTGAGTCTGGATGGCGAAGCGTTGAGTGCTGGTCTGTCTGATGGTTTGATGACAGCAATTGAAGAAAAAGCGCTGTGGGGTCGACTGGGCCTTTAGGGCGTTTCGGGTGCTGAAGACAAAAAGGGAGAAGGGCATATGATCCAATTGGTAGCTGTGGCGGCTGTCGGCGTTGTCGGCATCTATGCTTATAATTCCTTCCGTAAACACATGCAGGCGATCCAGGCGGAAGAACGCAAACAGGCCAAGGCTGCACAGAAGCCCAAAAGTGTCGGCGACCTGGAACACGACCCCAAAACCGGCCGCTACAGGCTGAAAAAATAGCCGGCTGCTGATGCCCCTTAGATGAACAGGGGAGACCCGTCAGAACCAAACCGTTGGCATCCCTATTTGGTTC
>CAJQPW010000075.1 GCA_905480295.1 uncultured Rhizobiaceae group bacterium
CTCCGGCATTGGAATCACCATTGCCAATACCATCTGCCCAACGCCCCCCGATCAGCAGGTCCGCTCGGCCATCCCCATCCATGTCTCCGGCTGAGGACACCGAAACACCAGACCAATCTGATACATCGCCCCCAACAAAACGATAGGAAGAAGCACTATTCTGAACGTTGGCAAGATCAATCACACCGTCTTCGGTTCCATCAGCCTTATCCAGCGCCACAAGATCAGCCGCTGCAATCAGATAGGTTTCTCCGGCATTGGAATCACCATTGCCAATACCATCGGCCCCACGGGCTCCAATCAGCATGTCAGCTCTGCCATCCCCATCGACATCACCGGCGGAAGAAACTGAATGGCTAGACGCATCAAATGCATCGCCCCCAACAAAACGATAGGAAGAAGCACCATTCTGAACGTTGGCCAGATCAATCACACCGTCTTCGGTTCCATCAGCCCGATCCAGCGCCACAAGATCAGCACCCGCAATCAGATAGGTTTCTCCGGCTACGGATTCACCATTGCCCATGCCGTCAGCCGTGAGCGCTCCGATCAACAAATCAGACTTGCCATCCCCATTCACATCACCGGCTGACGATACTGACCATCCTGACAAGTCTTCGTCATCCGCGCCGACAAAGCGATAGGAACTCGCACCATTTTGCACGTTGGCCAGATCAATCACCCCGTCAACGGTTCCGTCCGCCGCGTCCAGCGCTTCAAGATCAGCCGACGCAATCAGATAAGCCTCTCCGGCGTTGGATTGTCCATTGCCAATACCATCAGCCCAACGAGCTCCGAGCAGCAGGTCCGCTCTGCCATCCCCATCGACATCACCGGCGGAAGAGACCGAATAGCCAGAAAGGTCTTCCCCATCCGCCCCGACAAAACGATAGGTGCCCGAGCCATCGGCTACATCACCCACCGCAATGATGAACGCCTGATCGACCGTCAAGCCCTGCGCATCGGTGGCGGTTACCGTCACCGTGACGCTGGTCTCGTTTTCATAATCGAGGCTCACACCGGCCTTCAGCCGCAACTCGCCTGCAACAATCTCAAACCGGGCATCATCGACTGTAAACGTATGACCATCCGCCTGATCCGGATCACTCACCGTCAGCGCACCAATCACCGCACCGGCTTCATTCTCATCAACCGACAGATTATCCAGCCCAATCGAAGTCGGGGCATGATTAGGCGAACACTGCCACAGGTCTTCGCTGCCATCCAGTCGCAGGTCCAGGTAACCACCTGCACCGTCGGACAAAAATATAGCGTCCACAAAATATTCACCTGTGGGCGTAAAGGTCATTTCAAAGGTGCCGCCAGTAGGAACAAAACTGCTGAATATTGGCTCGCCATGGATGTCTACGAATTCGATCTGACGGGAAGGGCCATTGTTGACAAAGGTAAGAGACCCAACGTTTTCATTCTGCATCTGTCCAGCCTCATCCGACAGGGATTCGCCATTGACGTATTCTCCCGCGATGACTTCCAGTTCAATAAATACCGCTCCATCTGGAGCATAAACTTTAACGATCCGTCCCATAACTCGCATTCCCTTCGTTTGGCCAGCACGCAGCCATGCGCAAAACTTTCCGATTCGAAAGAACTGCGAATTGATCAATATGGAAGAAGGGAAGCGTGATCAGATAAGGGTGACCCGCAGCGGCGGTTTCCACTTCAGACTTGCAATAATGCGCCGGACATTGTGGCCATGCCACCTTACCCGACTGGTGGACGCTATCGCTCAATTTTCGATCCGTCCAGCAAAAAACTTCTCAAGTTGTTGATTATTTTCAATAGCTTGTTCGAATGACTGCAATCTACAATCAAAGACCTGCACAATCATTTGCATCCAAATCAGCCGCCAGATCTGCCGCAATGCCCCGTCGCTGAAATATGTTGTAGGTGCCCGCAACACCGTTTTTTAATGTCGGTCTGGGGGTCTCCACAGCGCGGCGAACCCTGCCTTTTGTCGTGTATTGAATGCTGCAATCACGGGTCTGGAGCCTTGCCTTCCGGAGCCATTCATCCATCGTCAGGGATGAGATCACCGTGAATGCGGGCGTTTGATAAACATGCGCAGTTTCCAGAAGCCACATTTTTTGACCGGCCATAATATGCGGACGCCTGTCCACAGCCCATCCACCACCCGCAACAGGCTGCACAACGGCGAGAATGCAGGGTTGAGCGGGTTGAATCAGGGACGGGCTATCGCCCGGGTGGTGTGTGGGGTGAGTAAGGTCTCGCTCACGCAGGCGACCGCGTCGCCGCTCATGCGGAGGCGGCGCATCAGCGCCGGACAGCTCTTCACTGTCTGGACGGAAGGTGCCGTTTTGCCGTGCTCCCTTGTCATCCCCGCCGGCGCGGGGATGACAAGGGAGGGGAGAACACGGAACCGAACACCGTGGGTTCATCCACGGATGAACAGATCAAACACGACATCATTTTCAGCAAGTTGCAACCCGGGTCAAAATTAAGACTTGAGGCGATGAAGCTGCCCAGGAACACAAAGCAATGTTTAATACGGCACTCGAACACGACGGCAAACGGGCCAGACAACTGCTTCAACAGCACATTGAACGCGGATTACAACACACATTAGATGCGATTTAGTCGAGCAGCCCACCATGCATCAACTGGTCCACACTCTTGCATGAATAGAACGCAAAACACCTTCAACATCGATGCAAATGTTCGTTAGCCAATCCGCTCAAGAGCGAGTTTTTGCAAGTCAGGCTTTTTAATTTTCCCAAGCGACGTTCTTGGGAAATCATCGACGCAGATAAAGTATTTGGGCACCTGATAAGCTGCCAGTCGGGTGTTGCACCGAGCGATGATGGCATCGATGTCCAGATTCTCAGATTCCTCCATGCGCAGGCAGGCAATGAGCGCTTCACCGGCAGCAGGGTCCGGCACTCCCACAACCGCCGCTTCGATAACGCCCGGTATTTCGGTCAAAACCCGCTCAACATCAGCCGGGTAAACATTGGATGATCCGACGATGACAATGTTCTTCTTTCTATCAACGATATAGAAAAACCCTTCCTCATCGCGATAGGCGACATCACCGGTTTTAAACCAGCCGTCCTGCAACGCAGCGGCTGTCGCTTCATCATTTCGCCAATAACCCGAGAAAAGACTGCGGCCCCGCAAAACGATCTCGCCAACATCACCGGGTGGCAAGGGCTCCATCTCTTCGTCAACAATTCGAGCCTGCGTATAGAGCATCGATGTACCTGCCGAGGTAATTCTCTTGCGGTGTTCGCTCCATGGAACGGCAAAAATCTGGGCACCTTCCGTCAGTCCATAATTTTGGTGGGCGGGTACGTCGCGGTCCAGCCAGGCCTGGACGATTTCCGGTGGAATAAATGTTGACCCAATGCCAACACCGCGCAAGCTGCTCAGGTCTGTATTGTTCCAATCTGCATGAGCAGTGATCTGCTTTGAGAAAGCAGGTGGCGCCAACATCAAGGTGATATTGTTCTGTTCGATTTCGTTCAGTATTGAGGCAATTTCGATGTCCTCATGGATCGTCACCTGCGCGCCGATATGGATTGCAGGCAACGTGTGGATCAGCAGGCCGCCGGCATGAAACATCGGCAGGAATGTCAAAACATTGTCCCGTCCGCGCATGTTATAAGTGTTGTTTCCATTGATCGCGGTGAAGGTGAGCGCGTCCTGCGTATAAACCGCCCCTTTCGGTGTTCCCGTGGTCCCGGACGTGAAGGCTATCAGCGCCGGAACATTCTGATCGCGGTTCGGGTCACACGAAATTGCCGTTTCAGTCTTGACCAGTTCGGACATGACAACAGCTCGGTCCCGGCGGACTTCTCCATCCTCCTGAAGGGGGCAAAAGGTGATTTCCGAAAACGCGCGCTCACAGGCGTTTGCCTTTTCCGCAAAAGGGGTCGTGTAAAAAACCGCTTTGGGTTCGCAATTGTCCAGCATCACATTCAGTTGCGGTGACGTAAGACGCGAATTGAGCGGAACAAATATGGCGCCAATTCTCGCGCTACTGAACAGCAGGACAAGGATTGCAGGTGTATTGGCTCCGATAAATGCAATCCGGTCTCCGGGAGCGACACTCAATCGATCGCGCAGATATCCCGAACAGGCTGCAACCTGACTTTCCAGGTCCTGATAAGTGATGTCACGCTTGCGGTAGCGAATTGCAGTTCTTGACGGCGACCACACTGCCTTGTGTGCGGTCCAACACGATATGCCCAATTTTGCCAACCTCCCCGTTTTGACGGACATTAGGGGGCTTGCCATCCCTCGTCACGCTTAATCCTGTCTCCCTTGCAATGCCTTTCCCGCCGGTTTGATGAATCATCAAAATTGCTGCTCAAATTTCTTGTGATTCTTGGTGAAAGTTTGATACAGGGCGCAATCAGAATTTGTTGAACCAAGTGACGAGACAATGAGCGACACAAAAGCGAAACCGAAGGCTAATTCCGAGAAGAAGAAAGTCACATCGGATAAGGCTGACAAAAAGCCAAAAGAATCGGAAAAAGCGGCAAAGGGTGGTGAGTCCAGCGCGTCTGATAAGGCGGAAGCAACGCCCAAATCTGCGTCGCAAACATCAATCAGCCATTTCTCAAGCGTGTCTACACCGGCCTATAAAGCCGGTTGGGACAACATATTTGGCGGATCAAAGGGCGCCAAAAAGCCAATTTCAAAAGCCAACGACGCCGTTGATTTCCCCGGCACCCTGTCGATCACGGATGAAGAGATCGACAAGGAACTCAGGGCTGTCCTGTACAAGGCATTTCAGCGGCAGGCCCGCAGGCAAGGCCTCAGCCTCGCCAAGATCAAAAAACTGGCCGAGCTGGAATACTCGCTGGAATGCGATCTCATCAAGAAATAGGCGTGCTGGCCAACGGAACTGATGGTCGGCTTCGTTGGGACCGTGCCGATCCCGTTCAGCCGTCGACCAGATACCGCGTTACCACCCATCCGATTTGATTGTTGTAGAATATCTCGGACCAATGGGAGTGCTGACCGGGGTTTTTGCGGATAAGGATCACTTTGGTGCCATCAGGAATTTTTTCGACAATGGCGCTTTCCAGACTGGGCCAAAGCCGCATGTTCAGCGGGTCATCAATACCGCCTGTGTCAACGATGGCCGTGCCTTCCGAGATATCCAGATCGAAGGGGGAATCATCAGACTCCCGGCCGAACATGCGCCCCCGGAAATGCCGCATATCAAAGGCCGGGCCCGGGTCAGATTTCCGGCCCGGTGAAATATCATCGTGACCAACGACTTCGGTCAGCTCATATTTATCCCGCAACGTTACGGCAATTTCCAGCGCGACTTCCAACTGAGCCTCCGGATAAACCTGCCAGTTTCGGGTCGGTCCGCCATTTCGATGTTTGGCCCGGATCGATTCATCCTCCGCTGCCACAGCATATCCCTTGTTTACAAGTTCGATCCCGATTGTGTTGCTGTTGAGCCCGCTTTTGCCCTTCCAGAAACTTTGCCCAGCGTGCCAGGTTTTGATGTTGAACGGCGCAAGCTGGGTAACTGCACCGTCATAACCGATGACCAGATGAGCTGAGGCCCGGGCCTGGCTGTTGGTGAGCCAACGTATGACACTGGTGTAATTGCCACTGGCGGTATAATGCATCACCAGCCAGTCGGGCTCGATGGTTCCACTCGAATTGGGCGTTCGCTCATAGGCAACCGGATTGTTGTTGTAATGCAGCCTGTGGTTTTTGATTGAATACATATTACCCTCCCTACAGTATTTTTTGTCACCGGGGCAGCAAAAGCTGGTGTCGCGCAGATTGGAATTAATCTGACGCGAAAGCTAGCCACTCAATACCCGCTCAGTTCACGGTCCTGAAAAGCCAGTTTATTCGATGGTTTTTTGCCGAGAATAACTTCCAGAACCCGGTTCATCGTGGTGCGATCATTGTCAAAACCACCATGGGATTTCGACTGGGAAAACTTATTGTCTCTGCCTGCATAAAAAATCTTGTGTGCCGGCTTCAAAGTCATTTCCTTGCTGTATTTTTCCATGCCCAGCAGGGGCATTTTATCACCACTCGCCGTGCGTTCCTCAAAGGCCCGGGAAACAAAATATAGAAGCGACTTGCGATACGGGCCGACGCTGTCGTCAAGTTCACGCTGATCAATCAGATTATAATGATTGAGCTTTTTTATCCCCGCGGGAGCGCCCAAAAGCGGCTGATAGGTGCTGTTGAACAATGAAATTGTGCATGCCGGCGCCATCAACGCGACGTTTTCAAAGGTGAGATCCTTGTCCAACGCATTTTTCTGGCGCAGCATTTCAGCAGCCAGAATCGCACCTGCACTGTGTCCGACAACATGCACCTTTAACGGCTTTTTGCGGCGGCGGTTGCCATCCAGAAGAAGCCTCATGGATTTTGCACCCCCGGCGCCAGCCTTGAAAGACCGCGTGGCATCGCGCTTCATCTCCCGCCAGATCGCCCGTCCGGGCAGACGGGCAAATTTTTCGATCACCAGATCCGCCCAGTCCGTCCAACCACCCACCCGGCTTTCGGTTTTCTTAAACGCACCCAAAAGCACATC
>CAJQPW010000076.1 GCA_905480295.1 uncultured Rhizobiaceae group bacterium
GGAACTGGGGCAGGGCACTTTTCCCGATGGTCTGGCTTTTGACAATCGGGGCAACGCCTGGCTGACGTCAATTGTGTCGAACAGGGTGTTGCGGGTGGATCATGATGGCAATGTTGAAATCTATCTTGAGGATGCCGATGCGAACCACCTGGAATGGGTAGAGGAAGCGTTTGGCCGTCATGCCATGGGGCGCCCTCATCTCGACAAGGCTGCAGGCCAGGTTTTGCGCAATGTTTCCAACCTTGCATTTTGTGGGCCAAAATTGGATCAGGCGGTGCTGGGTTGTCTTCTTGGTGATCAATTGGCGACGATGCCGATGTCTGTTGCCGGGCAGACTCCGGTGCACTGGACATTTGACATTGAGCCACTGATAAGAGCGGTGAAAACATCAAAATCGAATTAAAAGAGTTCAGTCTATGACGAATAAGCTTTCGCTCGCGATCTTGCCTGGTGATGGAATTGGCATGGAAATTACCCAGCCTTGTGTTGAATTGATTCAACTGGCGCTGGCTCAGGTAGGGGAACCGGCGGCGGAAGAAAACTGGCTTGAGGCCGGTGCAGGAGCTTATACGAAATTGGGTAATGCGTTACCTGCAGAGACGATTGACGGATGTCGCAAGGCCGATGCAATCCTTCTGGCCGCAATGGGAGATCCTTCCGTTCGTTACCCGGATGGGACAGAAATTATTCCGCAGGTCGACTTGAGATTTGAACTGGACCTCTATGCCGGTGTGCGGCCGGTTCGGTCGGTTCCAGGTATCAAGGGACCTCTGGCCGACCCACGGGGTGATCAGCTGGATTTTGTATTGGTGCGAGAATCCACCGAAGGCCTGTTTGCTTCCGTCGGCAAGGGAACCCGTAACGATGATCAGGCAACAGACACGCAGGTTATCACCCGCAAGGGCACAAAGCGAGTTTGTGATTTTGCCTTCAAACTGGCTCAAAAAAGAAAGGCCGAAGGACATATCGGTGAAGTCACCAGTGTTGATAAGGCCAATGTCTTCAAATCCATGGCCTTCTGGCGGGATGTATTCGATGAATCGGCCGCAGCACATTCCGACATCACGCCACGCTATGGCTATGTCGATGCGGTTGCGATGGAACTGGTGCGCCGGCCCTGGATCTATGACGTCATGGTCACTGAAAATATGTATGGCGACATCCTGTCTGATCTCGCAGCCGGTCTGATCGGCGGTCTGGGCATGGCGCCGTCGGCGGATATTGGCGATGACCATGCAGTCTTCCAGCCATGTCACGGATCTGCACCCGACATTGCCGGTACGGGCAAGGCCAATCCTACGGCCATGTTCCTGTCTGGGGCGATGATGCTCGACTGGCTTGCCGTTGAAAAAAATTATCCGGCTTACGATGATGCGGCGAGACGGCTGACCCGTGCAATCGATGATGCCTTTTACGACGGATCGCTGGTGTCCACCGAACGCGGAGGGAATGCCGGGGTGGCAACAATTACCGCAGCGGTGAAGAAGGCGCTGGTGGCGCAGGCGTGAAGTCACGTCTGAAAGTTGCGATGATCGGCACCGGCTATTTCAGCCAGTTCCACACCAATGCCTGGTCTCGCTGTTCCGAAGTTGATGTTGTCGGGGTTGCAGATCTGGATCTGGATCGAGCATCCAAGGTCGCCAACGAACTGAATGGCCGCGCTTATGATGATGTGGCCGTCATGTTGCAGGCCGAGCAACCCGATATCGTGGATATTATTACACCACCGGCAACACACCTTCCGATTATTCGTATGGCGGCGGAGCGAGGCATTGACGTAATCTGCCAAAAGCCCTTTTGCGGTAATCTGACAATGGCCAAGGAAGCCGTTTCGGTTGTTCAGACGGCCGGTATTGAGTTGACCGTGCATGAAAACTTTCGGTTTCAGCCCTGGTATCACGCGATGAAAGGCCAGGTGCAGGCTAATCGGCTGGGTTCAATCTATCGAGTCACTTTCAAGCTGCGACCGGGTGATGGCCAGGGGCCGCAGGCCTATCTCCACCGGCAACCGTATTTTCAGAAAATGGAGCGTTTTCTGATCCATGAAACGGCTATCCATTTCATTGATGTATTCCGGTATCTGCTCGGCGATGTAAATTCAGTCTGGGCCGATCTTGCCAAGTTCAACCCTGTAATCAGCGGGGAAGACAATTGCGTTGTCGTCATGACCTTTGATGGCAATGTTCGTGGCGTGCTGGACGGCAACCGTTTGTCGGATCATGCGGCTGAAAATCCACGCCGGACCATGGGTGAAATGTCCATCGAGGGGGAATTGGGCGAACTGCGGTTGGATGGCAACGGAAATGTGCGGTTTCGGTCCCACGGCAGTGCAGACTGGCAAATTGTTCCATTTGAGTGGGATGATATCGGATTTGGCGGCGATTGTGTTTACCGCTTTACCCGGCACGTTGTTGACCATTATGTCAGCGACACACCCTTGCAAAATTCGGCGCAGGACTATCTTGCCAATCTAAAAATTGAAGAAGCCATATACGCTTCCGCTCAACACGGACGGGTAGAAAAACTGTAGTTGAAGTGCTGTTCAACACTGGACCAGCCTGGGGCATTTGTTCTTTGCCCTAGGAAATTCAACGGTCGATCAGTTTTGCCAATTGGCTATAACGTCAAACCCTTCCGGGCTTGGCACCGCTTCAAGATGCTCGCCGAAAACTGCCCAAATCGCCATGACGGCTTCCTGATTGGCGTCTGAAACTTCTTTGCTTTCAACCACGGCAATCACATAGCCCGACCCATCATCATTGGCGGCATTTATGAAGTTCAAAGTGCCGGGCAATCCCATGATCCGTTCTTTCATTTCAGGCAGCATGGCGCGTGCCGTTTCCATGGATTCTGGCTTCAATTTGTAGCGTGTGATGCGTGCATACATGTGGTTTCTCCATCCCCAATTTATGGTTGTTGCCCCTGAAGCATTGATTTACCACAAGATTTGGCTGGAGACGAATGGTTGCCACCGGGACCGGTGGAAAACTATCGGTTTGCAACCCAATAACGGACGATGGCAACGCTCCTATCTGAATTGCAGCCTGTCGCGGCGAGTGGCGAAGAGCCCAATTGCGGTGAAACTCGTGAGGGCCACCATGACGGCTGCCCAGTGAACCACGCTCTGCCCGACAAAGGAGACGCTGAGCAACAGGAATGCCGCGCCGAACGTATTGGTTATGCAACCGTAAAATGCAGAGGCGAGACCCGCCAATTTCGGATGCGGGTCCAAGCAAAGGGTTGCTGTGTTGGAAATGATCGCCAGAAAGGACGTGTTGAACCAGAACATCAGCGCCACGAATTGCCATGCTTTTAAATCACTAAACAGGCTCAACAGGGCGATGCCCATGCTCGCAATCAACAGGTTGATGCTGGCAAAGCGCAACATTGCCAGGATGCCCAATCGCGGCAACAGGGTGCGGTTGACGGTTTGACCAAGAATAATGCCGAGTCCCGAAAAGGCAAACAGTGCTGCAAAGTCGAGTCCGGTCATTCCGAACTGAACGGCAAAAATGCGCGGTGCACTGACGATGTATGTGAACAGCGCACAGTAGGCGAGACAGGCAAAAATCAAAAAGTAACGAGATTGCGGATGTTTGATTACCGTGATGATGGCGCTCGCCAGTTGTCTGTACTGCAGAGCCTCTGGATTGAGGTTTGCATTGGTTTCGCGAAGCTTGAAGTAGTTAAAGGCCACCAGCGCGATTGCCATAAGCCCCATGCTGCCAAATGTGCTGCGCCAGCCGAAAAACTCCGTTGCGAAATATCCGATTAGTGGGGCCACGATCGGTCCAAAGGCGAATATCCCCATCGACAGGGCCATGGCTCGGGCAAGTGCTGTCCCGCTATGGGTGTCACGCAATATCGCCCGGGCCAACACGGGTGCGACACCGGCGCCAAATCCTTGCAAAGCCCGCCCAGCCAATACGGTGTCGATCGTATTGCCCATCGTGGCAAGAGCTGTACCGATGATAAAAATAGTCAGACCCAAATTGATGATGGGACCACGACCATATTTGTCTGATGCGGGGCCGTAAAATATCTGAGCAATACCAAAAGGCAGCGCAAACAGGGCCAGGGTTGCCTGGACAGATTCATGCGATGTGTTCAGGTCCACAACCATTGCCCCAAAGGCTGGCAGCATCACATCGGTGGAAAACCCCGAAAGCGCCATCAACAGACCGCAAAAAACCACCACCGTCAGGAGCGATGGCCCGCCCTTTGGCGTCTGAGGTGACGGCACATTGTCGATTTCAGAATTCAACGGGAACTTCGGTTCAACGGGATCGCTTATCTCTTTGTGTCATGCACAGTGGAACAATTGAAGCCCTGATTTGGCAGGATTTGTTGATGTACTGGTTGTGCAACAAAGCCGAATTTTGTTAGTTTCGCTCGTTGATGCATGGTGGAAGCGGGGCAACCTGCAAAAGAAAGGGTCGTTAGCATGGGATCTGGCGAAACGCTTGAGGGCTTGCTTGTCGCAACCGCCAATGGAGATCGCGTTGCGTTCAAAACGCTTTATGATCGTTCTTCAGCGAAACTTTTTGGTGTGGTGCTGCGTATCTTGAGAAACCGGCAAAAGTCAGAAGATGTATTGCAGGACGTGTATCTCAAGATTTGGCAAAAGGCGGGTAGTTATGATGCCGCGCAGGGCCGACCGATCACGTGGATGGCAACGATTGCGCGAAACCGGGCAATCGACATCATTCGTGCCACACGTCCTGAACATTCCACGGCCGAACCGGGGGACGAAGAAGAAATATTCAGATTGGGCGGCCAGGAAAACAGCAATGTTGATCTTGGCGACCTGGAATCACTGCGATTTTGTTTGGGT
Source organism: uncultured Rhizobiaceae group bacterium (assembly GCA_905480295.1). GTDB lineage: Bacteria > Pseudomonadota > Alphaproteobacteria > Rhizobiales > Rhizobiaceae > Pseudahrensia. The sequence goes on from CAJQPW010000076.1 coordinate 4,835, forward strand.
GAAATGAAACAAGACGATCGAAACTATGTGCTGCTTGCCTATTATGAGGGTTTCTCGCGCGAGGAGCTTGCCGAACGGTATGGCTCTCCGATTGGTACGATAAAAACGCGGTTGCGACGAGGGTTGCTGGCCCTGCGAACCTGTCTAGAGGGGGAGTGATCGGTCATGAGCAGTCACGAAAGAAAGCTGGATGCCGCCGAATATGTCATCGGAACCCTTTCCCAGGTGGAAAGCACGGCCTTTGAAGCATCGATTGAAAGCGATTCCAAAACCCGACAGGACGTCCTTTTCTGGCAGCGAACATTCGGTTCGCTAAGTGCCTCTATTTCACCGGAAGCACCCCCGGAAGATATGTGGAAGCGTATCTCCTCAGCATTGCCGGCCGATCCGAAAGCTGCGGAAGCCAAGAAAGCTGAGCAGAGTGCAAAGGGGGCACTCAAACCTGATGCCGGACCTGTGGCCGCTGCTGCTGCGGCAAATGACAATGCCGTATTGAAATTGCGGCGCAGCCGGCGCCGTTGGCGTTTTGGGGCCATTGCGGCATCAATCGTTGCGATCGGGCTGGGCAGCATTTTCTACAACGGTACCAATGGAACCTTCGAAGAACGCGTTGCTCAAATTCGCACTTTTGGCACCGGTGAGGGCAAAGCCGCAGGTGGAATGGTTGCTGGAGATGGCAAACAATATATTGCCGTTGTTAATGCCAATGGCGATCAACCCTCCTTGGTCATCAATATTGACGCCACAACCGGACTGGTTTCAGTGCGCAGCGTTGGTGTTGAACGTCCCGACGGCAAGAGCCTGGAATTGTGGTATGTGCCGGAGGGCCAGACGCCCGTATCGGTCGGACTGGTGGGTGAAGGTGGGATCGACCTGAAGGGCCTCACGGCCCAAAATGGTGACCTGCTGGCGATATCCCTGGAACCTTCTGGAGGTTCCCCAACAGGCACCGCTACCGGTCCGGTCATCTATACCGGAAAACTGATAGAAAATGTTGAAGGGCAGTAGAACGCCAATCAAATGATTTAAAGTGCAGCAGCCCGGAAGGCAGAATTTCTGCCAATCCGGGTGTTCGCGTTGCCCTATGCAACGTCCGGTTTAAACGTCAGGGCCAGTCCGTTTATGCAATGCCGGTTGTAAGTGGGCGCAGGTCCATCGTTAAAGATGTGGCCCTGATGACCCTCACAGCGCGCGCAGTGCACCTCAGTGCGCGGCAGGAACAAACCGTAGTCGGTCTTGGTGCCCACAGCGCCTTTGATCGCTTCGTAATAACTCGGCCAGCCAGTGCCGCTGTCAAATTTCGTTTCACTGCGATAGAGCGGCAGGTCACATCCGGCACAATGGAAGGTGCCTTTACGCTTTTCGTCGTTTAACGGGCTGGTAAACGCCCGCTCCGTGGCCTCTTTGCGCAGAACGGCAAACTGGTTTTCCGTCAGGTGCTTTTGCCATTCCTCATCAGTTTTCATGATCGGAATGATTTTCTCCGGCATCAGGTCCGCGCCATAGGTTGTGGCAGTGGCCAGGGGATCATTGGCCGCTTCGGCGACACGGCGGCCGGAAAGACCGGTGCCGACAAGAGCGACCATAACGGCGGTTGATCCAAACAGGAAATTTCGACGATTCATAGCGATGACCTCCACGCGTAGTATTGTGTTGCTCTCTCAATATAAGAAGTTTTCAGAAAAATCCGGAAATCCCTTCTCAAATTACGGTGAGTGACCCGTGATGGGTCGGTCTCTTGTTTGATCTGCCCCTCGCGTCTCATGCGGAAAGGGAAGGAGCCAAAAACAAACGGCCCAACGGATATCCGTTGGGCCGTAGGTCTTTAAGAGGGTCCACGGTATGGCGTATTGAAATAAAACTGTTCAACGCCGCCTTTTGGCCCACATTTTGTCGTCGTCGCCTTATTTGGGGAGCAACACTTTGTCGATTACGTGAATCGTGCCGTTGGAGGTCTTTACATCGGTAGCAATGACGTTGCTTACGCCACCGGATTCATCGAAAATGTAGACTTTTCCACCCTTGGTGACGCGGGCGGTTACGACATCACCACTGACAGTGCTGATATTCTTATAGCCGTGACCTTTTTTGATCAGTCCGACCAGCGTTGCGGCATCGACATCACCGGAAACAACATGGGCGGTAAGGACTTTTTGCAGTGTTGCTTTGTTTTCTGGTTTCAGCAGGGTTTCAACCGTGCCGGCAGGCAGTTTTGCAAAGGCATCATTAGTGGGCGCAAAAACGGTAAATGGTCCTTTACCAGCCAGCGTATCAACCAGGCCAGCGGCTTTAACAGCGGCGACCAGCGTGGAAAATTGGTCATTGCCGACAGCGGTTTCAACGATGTTTTTGCTGTGTCCGTCGGCCAGAGCTGCAGGAGCAGTCAGGCTCATGGAAGCAGCGGCAACAGTTGCAGCGGCGGCGAAAAGTGTTTTGGTAATGCGGTTCATAATGAGTTCCTCGTTTGTTTTGATTACCCCCTATTAACGGCGTGCATTGCCGATCGGATTTGTCGGGGGGGTGCGACATTTTGGTCGTTGGGATATTTTTTGAAAAATTTATGAAACCGGCACAGTTTGCTCTAAACATGCTGGCAGCCGTTAGTGCTGCAGAAAAGGAAACAATCATGATCAAAGAGTCTGACCGCGCTGACATTAAAACGGTGGCCGGAATGCGCCTCCTTTATGTCATGGCAACGGAAGCGGAATATCTGGATTCCCTGCGTTCTCGGTTTCGTCCGCTGATCAGTCAGGTGGGACCGGTAGAGGCAGCGTTGAACGTTTCCGGATATCTTTCAGCGCACGGGCAGGTCGATTTGGTTGTTTGCCTGGGCAGCGCTGGCTCAGCACGACTGGAGCAGGCGCAGGTCTATCAGGTCAGCGACGTTTCCTATCGGGACATGGATGCGTCTCCCTTTGGATTTGAGAAGGGTGTGACGCCATTTTCCAATTTGCCGGCGACAATTGACGTCGGCATGGCGATCGACGGATTGCCCACTGCCAGCATCAGCACCGGTGCCAATGTCATTTCCGGCGAGCATTATCATGCCATTGATGCTGATATGGTGGACATGGAAACCTGGGCTGTAATGCGGGCGTGCCACGCCGCAGAGGTGCCGATGATCGGGTTGCGGGGAATTTCAGACGGCGCTCACCCCGTGGCCGAATATTCGGACTGGACACGCTATCTGCACGTCATTGACGAGCGGCTTGGCGATGCCGTTGATAGGTTGGAAACGGCGCTGGTGTCAGGCAGGTTGCACCCGGCGCTTCCTCGATAAGTTGATCAATTCGGGTTAAGATTGAAACCAGCCGACAAAAAGGAATTTTGAGTGCATGGCCGGGATTGGTGGATTTCCAGATGATGCGGCTCTCAGCGATGTGCTGAAACGTTTTCCTGCCAATTCGGGCATGATGCTCCGATTGCTGAACGACATCATGTGCAGGCCGGGCGAACTCTCGCGAGGGGAGCGGGAACTGGTGGCTGCCCAGGTGTCGCGGCTCAACCAAACAGATTATTGCGTCTTCCATCACAATCGATTTGCCGAGGCCTTTGACACCAAGACGGACACAATCGATGAGAAATACCTGCCGTTGCTCGACTATGTGAGTTGCCTGCTGCGCGGGACGGATGGAGAGGTGCAGAGCGCATTAGAGACCGCACAGGACGCCGGTTGGTCGCAACAGGCGATTTACGAGGCTGTTGAGGTCAGCGGGATATTCAGCCTGATCAATTCTCTCGTTCGGACGGCGCAGCTTGCGCCTCCGGCATCGGATTCTCCCAGGCTGACCAAGGATGAACTCGAAAATAGTTATCTGAATATGGCGGTCCGTCTGGGCCTGGACTGATTGATGAGGACAGACCGTGTTCTGGAAAAATAATCAGGGACGCTGACGCAACTGAAGCGGACTGAGTCCAAAACCATTTCGAAAACCTCTCGAAAAAGCCGATTGGCTGCCAAAACCTGTTCGGATGGCAATTTCCTGCATGCCCAAACGGGTGTCGATAACGAGTTTGCGGGCCAGTTGCAGACGCAGGTTGAGATAGTAACTCCCCGGTGTCACCTGCAGAGATCGGCGAAACAGACTTTCAAGCGTCTTTTGCGAAACCCCGACCCGGCGGGCGATCGCGGCAGTGGTGATCGGTGAATCGATACTCTTTTCCATGATGCGGATGGCGGCCGCCAGTTTGGGTTGATTCTGTTCTAGCACACCCAGCGATGTGGTCGGCTGCCTGTCGCTGGCCGTGTGCAGCTGGTCATAGACAAAGACCGACGCGACCTCCAGTGCGAGTTGGGGTGAGCAAGTCTGTTCGATCAGATAGAGCATCATGTCGAAGGCGGGTGACGCGCCTCCACAGCTCCAGACCTTGCCATCGATCACAAAACGGGCATCTGTCACGTCGGCATCCGGATAGGCCTGTTGCAGGTTCTCCAGATCTTCCCAATGGGTGGTAACCTGTTTTCCTGAAATCTGACCGCTGCGGGCCAGCAACCAGGTTGCGGCCTCGACCCCACATACCACGTCAAAATTGCGAACGGCCCTCTGCAGGGCGGCAATCAGGGGTGCTGGTGCATGGGTGCGGTGGTCAAAACTTGCAACGACAATCAAGAATTGTCCGGAATCACTGGCGCGAAACGGTGCAGAAACCGGGAAACTCAATCCGCCTGCGAGATCCACGCTTTCACCATCGATGGCGGTCAGTCGCCAGTCGAACACCGTCCGGTCTGACAGGCGGTTGGCCGCCCTCAGCGGATCGATGATCGATGCCAAAGTCATCATTGTCGAACCGGATACAACCAGAACCGTGATGGGAATGGGCGCAGGCAAAGCTGAAATCATGACGAATTATGTCATAAAATTTACGATATATGTCAACCGTACACATTTTGAACTGCCACAGTGCGGCAGACAGGGAGAACACCATGCCATTGACCATGAACCGCGAAGTTTTCATCACCTGCGCCGTGACAGGCTCAGGGTCCACCCAGGAACGCAGTCCCCATGTGCCCCGATCACCGGAGCAGATTGCCAACAGTGCCATTGACGCGGCAAAGGCCGGAGCTGCTATTGTTCATTGCCATGTGCGTGATCCGGAAACGGGCAAGCCTTCTCGTGACCTGAAACTCTATCGAGAGGTAACCGAACGCATCCGTGATTCCAGTGTAGATGTGGTTTTAAACCTGACTGCTGGCATGGGTGGGGATCTGGTTTTTGGCGGTGTCGAAAATCCGTTGCCACCTGTTGAAGGCACCGACCTGGTCGGGGCCAGCGAACGCGTGGCGCATGTGGCTGAGTGCCGCCCCGAAATCTGCACGCTCGATTGTGGCACGATGAATTTTGCCGAGGCTGACTATGTCGCCACCAACACGCCTGGAACGTTGCGTGCAATGGGCGCGATGATGACCAAGCTTGGTGTGAAGCCGGAAATTGAAGCATTTGATACCGGCCACCTTTGGTTTGCAAAGCAA